>PEAP01000182.1 GCA_002753665.1 Magnetococcales bacterium DC0425bin3 | reverse complement strand
CCCCATCCATCAAGGTTTACCGATGAAAGCCGCTCCGCGGCTTTCATCGGTGGAGGGTGGAGGGAGGCCTCCCCCATCCATCAAGGTTACACAAGTCGATTATCGGCACGAACGGACGGGTTGGCAACCGCCACCGGGGCCGGAGGCCGGGCTTTTCCGAAGTCCTGGCAGGGGAGGGGACGGGGTGTTATCATATAAGATTCCCTGGTAACGAGCTTTACCGTGAAAGTCGCGGAGCGACTTCCATCGATGGAGGGAGGCCTCCCCCATCCATCGAAATCAGTCCCCCATGGCCTGGATGCCAAAAATGCCCATCCGTTCCGTTTGGTTTCGTCCTTTTCGACTGGTCATGACCTGGTTCATGATTCTGTTCCTGCTGCCCGCCCCGCTGCAGGCCCGGGACCAGGGTCAGGTGCGGGAATCCACCGCCAATCATGCCAAGCTGACCCGCCTGCAGGGACCTTTCGACTCCGGACAGGATGTCACCCGGGCCTGCCTGGGATGCCACACCGAGGCCGCCCGGCAGATCCAGCAGACCCTGCATTGGACCTGGCGCTTCCAGCCGCCCGGTTCCGGGCGGCTGTACGGCAAGCAGTATGTCTTCAACACCTTCTGCGGATCGGTACGGAGCAACTGGAACAAATGCACCAGTTGTCACATCGGCTACGGCTGGAAGGACCCGGCGGTGACCACGCCGTCCGAGGATCAGGTGGATTGCCTGGTCTGCCACGAGCAGACCGGCAAGTATGTCAAATATGACTATGGATATCCAGTCCTGACCCACAATGGTCGGGTGCTGCGCAAGCCCGATCTGGCGCCGATGGCCCGGCAGGTGGGCATTCCCAACCGCCAGAATTGTGGTTCCTGCCACTTCCAGGGCGGCGCCCAGGACGGCGCCAAACATGGCGATCTGGATTCCTCCCTGCTGAATCCCCCCCCAAGCCTGGATGTCCACATGTCACCCCAGGGGCAGGATTTCAGTTGTGTCACCTGTCATGCCGGCTGGGGCCATCGGGTCACCGGCAGCCGCTATCGGATGAAGGCCCGGGACCCCCTGGGCATCGACCGGCCCGGCCATACCGACGCCAGCCGCAGCAGTTGCGAATCCTGTCACGGCGAGCGCCCCCATCGCCATGGTCTGGGCCGGAAACTCAACGACCACACCGACCGGGTCGCCTGCCAGACCTGTCACATCCCCGCCTTCGCCCGGGGCGGAGTGCGCACCAAGACCTTCTGGGACTGGAGCGATGCCGGCCGGGATCAGCCGTCCCGGGTCATTCCCCCCCGCAAGAACGCCGCCGGTACCTGGGAGACCACCCACAGCCATCACCATGGCACCATCACCTGGGGGGAGAACCTGATCCCCGAGTACCGCTGGTTCAACGGCCAGGTGGATTATCTGCAGCTGGGCGAGGTCATCGACGACCGCCAGCCGGTGCCGGTCAACCGCATGCTGGGCCAGGAGCATGATCCGCAATCGCGCATCTGGCCGTTCAAGCGCATGCGGGCGATCTTGCCCTACGATCCGGTCAACAAGATCCTGGTGATCAATCATTCCACGCCTGAAAACGCCGCGGACGAGGAGGCGTTCTATCGCTCCCACGACTGGTCCCGGTCCGTGGCCGCGGGCATGAAGACCCCCGGCGCGCCGCCGTTCAGCGGCCAGGTGGGGTTCGTGGAAGCCCACATGTTCTTTCCCATCACCCACATGGTGGCGCCGGGAAAGAATGCCCTCGGCTGCCAGGACTGCCACGCCCGCAATGGCCGCATGAAGGGGCTGGGAGGCGTCTACCTGCCCGGCCGGGATTTCTTTCCAAACCTGAACCGGCTCGGTCTGGCGGTCGTGTTGCTGGTGGTCGCCGGGGTGGTGATCCACGGCCTGCTGCGGCATCGGGCCCGCCGCCGCACGCCGCCCCCGCCGCCGCCCACCCGGGCGCTGATCACCCGCCGGGAACGCTTCTTCACCGTCTATGAAAGGCTGTGGCATTGGGGGCAGGCGGCCCTGATCCTGGGCCTGATTTCCACCGGTTTTTCCCTGTCCGGACTGGTTGCCCTGGTGCCGTTCGAGGCCGCCACCCGCTGGCATGGGGTGCTGGCCTGGGCGCTGCTGGCCCTGTGGATCAGCATCTTCTTCTGGTTGTTGGTGGTGGGGGAGTGGCGGCAATACATCCAGAACACCGACAAGCTGCGGGCCATGTTGCGCTATTACCTCACGGGGATCTTCCAGCCCCACATCCACCACCACCCCTTCAAGAAGACCCGGCGCCTCAAGCACAACCCGCTCCAGCGCCTCACCTATCTGATCCTCTATCTGGTCATCATTCCGGTGGTCGCCGGCAGCGGGCTGCTCTACCTGTATGCCAACGACTGGCCGGGCCTGGGCCTGGAGGGACTTCAGCTGTTTCAGGTGGCGGGGGTGCATGTGGCCATCGCCTTCGTCCTGGTCGGTTTCCTGATCCTGCATGTCTACATGGCCTTCATCGGCGAGCCGCCCACGGCCATGATCAAAGCCATGGTCACCGGTTTCCTGGAGACCCGGGTGGAAGATCTGGACATGTCCGGCGACTATCAGGTCCTGCTGGTGGAGGACGACGGCGACTTCGCCCTTCTGATTCAGTCCTGGCTCAACAAGCGCGCCATCCCCGGCCTGGACACCCTGCTGCCTCCCAGCCTGACCATCATCCGGGCCGAAACCCTGGCGGCGGCCTTCCGGGAGTTGCGCAAGGAAAACTACGATCTGATCCTGTTGGACCTGGGTCTGCCCGACAGCGACGGCCTGGCGACCTTCACCCAACTGCAGGACGCCTTCTCCGACATCCCCATCCTGGTTCTGACCGCCTACCAGGAGGAAGCCACCGGCGCCCAGGCCGTGCATCAGGGCGCCCAGGACTTCCTGGCCAAGGAGGAAATCACCAGCCGCAAACTGGCCCGCGCCATCCGCTTCGCCCTGGAACGACATCAGTACACCAAGGATCACAGCTCCACCTGAAGGAATGACGGGAATGGACGGGGGAATGGACGGGAATGGACGGGAATGGACGGGAATGGACGAGAATGGATACAAAAAACGTAGACGTGCGGATTGTTGTGGTATAGACTTTCTTCCTCTTGGCAGATCTATTGCCTGTAGCTTGGTGGGGACAGATGTCGGCGCGGGGGACAGGTGAGAGAGGGTAGGACGCTATGGCCAACTTTATCGGTCTGAAGAATTCATCTTTCGATCCGGTCGCTCATGCCGCACTGACCCAGGAAAACACCGGGCCGGATGCAATCACCACCGGCGACTTCCAGCAGGGCTGGCAGGCCATCAAGGAAGCGGCCTTGTCGGACGAGTTTATCAAGCTTGTCAAAAGCTCACCTCTGTTCGTCAGTGAGAAAGCATGTTCAGCGAACTGAACTGGAGGGCGGTCTTCCAGGAACATGTCGAAGCCTGCGAAAGAGCCTTCAACATGTCGCTGATCGTAGACCTCGACATCGTCAACGAACTGGAAAGCATGGTCGGTCGTACCATTCTTGGCTATGGCTTGGCCAAGCCGAACGCCGCCAAACTGGCCGGTCATGTTTCTTTCTGGATCCGGAAACTGAAACCCATCAGCTTTGCAGCAGACTCACGACACAAATATCTGGCTATCAACGAACTGGTTGGTTTGTGGGTTGGCCTTTCCCTGTGCAAACGCTTTGGCGGCCAGGGATTTAAAATGCCGTCCGAACGGATTAGGGTGGACTGGATCTCCAGCATGCGCGCCCACTCTCATTCTCCGCATGGTTCGGCATTATCCTTCGAGATGCTCTTTACGCCATAGAACATCCCATAGAACATCAGGATCTCTCAGAGGATCTTGACCAGGGTGGCTCCCACGGTGATGCCAATGACCAGCATGTCGAAAAGTGGGCACACCGCCATTTTTCAGGCATTCCGTTCCCCCCCCTATGGGATTTTTTGACGCCGGCCGGTCCAGCGAATCTGTTGGATCGCGACGAAATTGATATAACTCAACCTGTTGTAATCAATCATTAAAAATACGATTTTTTCATTCGGCGTTCAAGGATCGTTCAGGAATGGCAGGAAGATTGCATTCCATGCTGACAGAAGGATGGGCAAGGGAACTGCCGGTAGGATATTCGGCCACGAATGGAGGAGGGCAAACCATGACCGCCGAAGAACTGCACGAGATCGGGGGACGGTTGTACGGTGAGGGGCTGATCGCCACCATCTACATCCGGGCCTTGGCCAAGGATCTCCGGATCTCGGAGGCAAGCATACGTCAGTGGTGGTACGGGATCGGGCAGGGAATCCCCATGAGCGCCATGGACACCTTGAAGCTCCTTGAGCTGCAAAGGGGGCGCTTCCAGTACTCCCACTGAGCCGCAATCGACCCGCCTTCTTGTCGGCTGTCGGCATCGCGCCGGCAGCCGACCTTTCTGGGCGACCCCGCCGAGACGCTCTCGGCGGGGTTTTTTTGTCTCGGGAGATCCCATGAAGACCATTCAACAGCGCCTGGCCGCGGAGTTGGGCGTGGGCGAAGGCCAGGTGGTGGTGGCGGTCCAACTCCTCGACGAGGGGGCCACGGTGCCGTTCGTGGCCCGCTACCGCAAGGAGGTCACCGGCGGCCTGACCGACACCCATCTGCGGCTGCTCCATGAACGCCTGGGACAACTGCGGGAATTGGACAGCCGGCGGGACACGGTGCTGCGGACCATCCGGGAGCAGGGCAGGCTCACCCCCGAGCTGGAGGCGGCCATCAACGAGGCCGACACCCGCACCCGCCTCGAAGACCTCTACCTGCCCTATCGCCCCAAGCGCCGCACCAGGGCCGCGGTGGCCCG
>PEAP01000024.1 GCA_002753665.1 Magnetococcales bacterium DC0425bin3 | reverse complement strand
CATCGGGGAAATTGCCTCTCTGGAACCCGCCCCCCCAGAGCCCCCCCCAGTCGAACCAGCGGATGTTCCATCGGTCGGCGAACCGCCGGCCGGGGAGGAGCCCGGGCCGGCCCCGCCAGCTTTGGAGGAGGAGATCTCCTTGGGGACGGAATCCGCACCGGTCGCCGAACCGGAACTGGTCAGGGTGGTGCAATCCCAGGCACAGCCCGGGAAAGCGGCGGGTCCTTTGGCGCAGGATCTTGCAAAGCCGAAAAAGCCCCTTTCAGAGGCCGAAGCCGGTGGTCTGGTGGATCCGGCAGCGGCGCGGAAGGGCGGCGATCCCAAACGCAAGTTGAGCCGGCAGCAACGGGAAGAGGTGGCCCGCCAGAAGACCGAGGATCTGGTGGCCAAGCGACTGGCCCAACTGGAGGAAATGCGGGAGCAGAAGCGGCTGATCGAGGAACGCCGCAGTCTCCAGGTCGAGGAGGGAGCGGTCGTCGCTCCACGACGGGAGACTCTCAAGACCAAGGTCAAGCGCAAGGGACGCAAGGGCGCCGGGGTGCCCCAGGGCGGACAGGGGGCCGGGCCCGTGCGCCGGGGACGTGGTGGCGCCAAGGACGAGATACGGGTCGATACGCCCCTCGCCCCGGTGGTTCGGGAGGTGGTGATCCCGGAAACCATCACCGTGGGAGAGCTGGCCAACCGCATGGCGGTCAAGGCCTCCAAGGTGATCAAACTGCTCTTCGGCCAGGGCATGATGGTCACCATCAACCAGGCCCTGGATCTGGATACCGCAGCGCTGGTGGTGGAGGAAATGGGCCACAAGGCCAAGATGGTCTCCGAAAGCGCCAATATCCAGGCGGAGTTGGCCGATGCCGAGGATGCGCCGGAGACCATGCAGGACCGCTGGCCCGTGGTGACGGTCATGGGCCATGTCGATCATGGCAAGACATCGCTGCTGGATGCCATCCGCAATACCCATGTCGCCGCCGGGGAACATGGCGGCATCACCCAGCATATTGGCGCCTATCAGGTGACCCTGGAGGGCGACCGCAAGATCACCTTCCTGGATACGCCGGGCCATGCGGCCTTCACCGCCATGCGTGCCCGGGGTGCCAAGGTGACCGACCTGGTGGTGCTGGTGGTGGCTGCCGACGATGGCGTGATGCCCCAGACCCGGGAGGCCATCAGCCACGCCAAGGATGCCGGAGTACCGATCCTGGTGGCGGTCAACAAGATCGACCTGCCCTCTGCCAGTCCGGAACGGGTGATGCAGCAATTGGCCGAGTTCGGCCTGATCCCTGAGGAATGGGGTGGTGAAACTGTTTTTGTCCGGGTGTCCGCCAAGACCGGCGAGGGGTTGAAGACCCTGGAAGAGATGATCGTTCTCCAGGGCGAGGTGCTGGGTCTGAAGGCCAACCCCCTCAAGCGGGCCCGGGGCGTCATCGTGGAAGCCAACCTCGACAAGGGTCGGGGAGCGGTGGCCACCTGTCTGGTGCAAAGTGGCACCCTGCGGGTGGGCGACATCTTCGTGGCTGGCAGCGAGTGGGGCAAGATCCGGCTCCTGCTCACCGATCAGGGCGAGAGCATCCAGGAGGCCGGGCCGTCCACGCCGGTGGAACTCATCGGCCTCTCCGGCATTCCCAGGGCCGGGGATGAAATCGTGGTGGTGCCCGACGAACGGCGTGCCCGGGAAATCGCCTCCTATCGGGTGCAGAAGGCCCGGGAAGCCGAGCAGGCCAAACAGACCCCCGCCAAGCTGGACGATCTGTTCGATCAAATCAAGCAGGGCGAAAAGGTTGAACTCAAGGTGGTGATCAAGGGCGACGTGCAGGGGTCGGTGGAAGCGGTCTCCGACGCCCTGGCCAAGATCGAACACGAAAAGGTTCAGACCAACGTCATCCATTCCGGCGTCGGCGGCATCAACGAATCGGATGTCATGCTGGCGGTGGCCTCCCGGGGCATCGCGGTGGGCTTCAACGTCCGGGCCGACGCCAAGGCCCGGGAGCTGGCCAAACGGGAAAAGGTGGAATTGCGCTTCTACAACGTCATCTACGATCTGGTGGACGACGTGACCAAGGCCATGGAAGGTCTGCTGAAGCCCACCATCCAGGAAACCGTGGTGGCCCATGCCCAGGTGCAGGAGCTGTTCCGCATCTCCAAGGTGGGCACCGTGGCCGGCTGCAAGGTTCTGGATGGCGTGGTCCAGCGGGGCGGTCTGGCCCGGCTGCTGCGGGACCATGTGGTGGTCCACGAGGGCACCATCTCCGCCCTCAAGCGCTTCAAGGAGGATGCCAAGGAAGTGCGGGAGGGGCTGGAATGCGGCATCTGCCTGGATAAATTCGGGGACATCAAGACGGGTGATGTCATCGAGGTGTTCATTCGGGAGGAGGTTCGCTCCACCATTGCCCGTTGACGCGGCGGCCCACGGACCATGATGCAGATTGGCGTTCTGGAAGTGCGTCTGGACCTGCCTGGGGTTCACTCCCTGAAGGGAAAACGTGGAATCATCAAGGGGTTGCTGGCCCGCATCCGTCAACGGTTCGAAGTGGCGGCCGCGGAGGTGGCCCACCAGGACCGGCATCAGACCGCCGGTCTGGGCATGGCGGTGGTGGGCAACGACGTGGCCCTGCTCCAGCGACGCCTGCAGCAGGTGGTGACCTTCATCGAGAATTCCGGCCAGGGTGTGGTGGTGGACTACCGGGTGGATGTGATTTCATGACCGGGTGCCGGATGGAGGGGATGCCATGAGTCAGCGCACCAACCGGATCAGGAGCGAGATCCAGCGGGAGATCGCCCTCATGCTGGAGCGGGGGGAGGTCAAGGATCCCCGCCTCTCCGGCCTCATCTCCATCTCCGATGTCGAGGTGAGCCGGGATCTTCAGTATGCCACGGTCTACATGACGGTATTCGGCGGCGAGGGGGAGGATCCGGGCGCCCAGGATCTGAAAATCCTCAATGGCGCCGCCGGCTTCATCCGCAGTCGCCTGTCCCGGCGCCTGAGCATGCGTCAGACCCCCCAGTTGCGTTTTGCCATCGACGGCTCCTTCGAATACGGCAGCCGCATGGACCGGCTGCTGAAATCGTTGAACCTTCCCCAGACTCCCTCTCCGGAAGAGGAGGAGCGGTGAGTTCCCCCCGGCGGGGGAAGCCCCTCCATGGCTGGCTGCCGCTGTTCAAGCCGGCGGCCATGACCTCCACCGGGGCCGTGAACCGGGTGCGGCGCCTCACCGGAGCTGCCAAGGCGGGCCATGGTGGCACCCTGGATCCTTTCGCCGAGGGGCTGCTGCCCATTGCCCTGGGGGAAGCCACGAAAACCTTGTCCATGGTGTTGCAGGGGGATAAGGGATATCGTTGCTGGGTCCGCTTCGGGGCGGAGACCGATACCTGTGATCCGGAAGGGGAGATCCAATACGCCGACGGGCGTTGGCCGGCCCCGGAGGCATTGGCGGCGGCCCTGGAGCGCTTCGTCGGCGAGATCGACCAGGTTCCCCCCGCCCATTCCGCCATCCATGTGGATGGCGAGCGCGCGTACCGGAAGGCCCGGCGCGGCGAGCTGGTGATCCTTCCCTCCCGCCGGGTGCGCATTCATCGACTGACGCTGGTGGATTACCGGGATGGGGTGGCCGAGCTGACCGTTCGGTGCGGCAAGGGAACCTACATGCGCTCCCTGGCCCGGGATCTGGCCCGCCACCTGGATTGCCGGGGATATCTGGAGCGGTTGTTGCGCACCGAAACCCTGGGCTTTACCATGGAAGATTCTGTCCCCCTGGACGCCCTGGAACGGGCCGTGACGGACGGGACATTGCACGAGGTTTTGTTGCCCGTGGATCGGGTACTGGACGACATCCCGGTACTGCGATTGCGGGCGGAGGCCTGGCACAAAATCCGTAATGGCCAGGCGGTTCGATTGCCGGCGGAAGGCTGTCCCGCCGGCTTGGTTCGTCTCTGGACCCCGGAGGGGCGCTTGGCCGCCATCGGCGAACTGGGCACCGATGCCGATTTCCGGGGGTTCAGGTCGTGCCGGTCGAAACGTCTGTTCAACCTGGATTGAGGGCTGGGCGGTTGCCGTGATGGTCGCTGGTCGGATCCGCACGGTGGGACGGTGGAGGAGGTCCTCCCCATCCCCGAAGTTTACCACCGCTACTTGACCAAGGAGAGGATACGATGTCGATTACACCGGAACGCAAACAGGCACTCATTCAGGAGTTTGCCACCAAGGAAGGGGATACCGGCTCGCCGGAGGTCCAGGTGGCGCTGCTTACCGAGCGCATCAACAACCTGACCCAGCATCTCAAGGTCAATGAAAAAGACCACCATTCCCGGCGCGGCCTCCTGAAGATGGTGGGGCTGAGAAGGCGTCTTTTGGCCTACGTGCAAAAGCAGGAGCAGGCCCGTTATCAGACCCTGATCAAGCGGCTCAACCTGCGCAAGTAGGAGAGTGACGCTGAGTCAAACACCATTTTTCGGATACCGATAACATGTTCGACATTCATCGAAAAAGCGTACCCTTCGGGCACGAAACCCTTCACCTCGAGACCGGTCGCATTGCCCGCCAGGCCGATGGCGCGGTCCTGGTCACCTACGGGGAAACGGTGGTGCTGGTGACCGCCACGGCGGAAAAGATCATTCGTCCGGGGATGGATTTCTTTCCGCTGGGCGTTCACTACCAGGAAAAGCACTGGGCCGCGGGGCGCATCCCCGGCGGATTCATCAAGCGGGAGACCCGGCCCTCGGAGCGGGCGATTCTCACCTCCCGGCTCATCGATCGGCCCCTGCGTCCCCTGTTCCCGAAAGGGTTCAAGAACGACACCCAGGTGATCGCCACGGTCCTCTCCTACGATGGCATCAACAGCGCCGACATCCCGGCCATGGTCGGGGCCTCGGCGGCCCTGGCCATCTCCGGCATCCCCTTCGACGATCCCATCGGTGGGGCGCGGGTGGGCTTCATCGACGGCCGGTTCGTCCTCAATCCCACCGTGGAACAGATCTCCCAGAGCCGTCTGGACCTGGTGGTGGCCGGCACCGCGGCGGCGGTCACCATGGTCGAATCGGAAGTGGACTTCCTCGCCGAGGACCAGATGCTGGACGCGGTGATGTTCGGGTTCGAGGCATTCCAGCCGGTCATCAAGATCATCCGGGAATTGGCCGCCGAATGCGGCAAACCCCACTGGCCGGTGGAGGCCCCCAAGACCGACGAGGCGTTGCTGCTCGAAGTGCGGAAACTCTGCATGGAGGACCTGAAGAAGGCCTATGGCGTCTCCGAGAAGCTCAAGCGGCAGGAGCAGGTGGCGGCGGTGCGGGACCGGATGGCCCAGGCCTTCGCCAAGGTTCCGGGGCCGGATGGCCAGACCATCGACCGCTCCGGCGAGGTGGTCGGACTGTTCAAGTCCCTGGAGTCGGAAGTGGTGCGGGAACAGATCCTGTCCACCGGCAGCCGCATCGACGGGCGCCGGCTGACCGACGTGCGTCCCATCCGGTGCGAGGTGGGAGTCCTGCCCCGCACCCATGGCAGCGCCCTGTTCACCCGGGGCGAGACCCAGGCTCTGGCGGTGGTCACCATGGGCACCGGGCGGGACGAGCAGATCGTCGAGACCATGGACGGCGAGCATCGGGATCGCTTCTACCTCAACTATACCTTCCCCCCCTACAGCGTGGGGGAAACCGGTCGCCTGGGAGCCCCCGGACGCCGGGAGGTGGGCCACGGCAAGCTGGCCACCCGGGCGCTGGCCGCCACCCTGCCCTCGTCCGAGGAGTTTCCCTATACCATGCGGGTGATCTCCGAGATCACTGAATCCAACGGCTCTTCGTCCATGGCCACCGTGTGCGGTTCGGTGCTGGCCATGTTGGACGCCGGGGTTCCCATCAAGGAATCGGTGGCCGGCATCGCCATGGGTCTGGTGAAGGATGGCGACCGGTTTGCCATTCTGTCGGACATCATGGGTGATGAGGACCATCTGGGCGACATGGACTTCAAGGTGGCCGGCAACGAGCGGGGCATCACCGCCCTGCAGATGGACATCAAGATCACCGGCATCACCCGGGAGATCATGGCCGTGGCCCTGCGCCAGGCCCGGGAAGGCCGTTTGCACATCCTGGGTGAGATGGCCAAGGTCCTGAACACCCCCCGGCCGGAACTGTCGCCCCACGCACCGCGCATTTTCACCATCAAGATCCATCCGGACAAGATCCGCGATGTCATCGGCACCGGCGGCAAGGTGATCCGGGGAATCACCGAGGAAACCGGCTGTCAGATCGACATTGAGGACGATGGCACCATCGCCATCGCCTCCAGCGATGGCGAGAGCGCCAAGGCGGCGGAGGCCATCATCAAGCGCATCGTCTCCGATGTGGAGAAGGACTCCATCTACGAGGGCAAGGTGGTGCGGGTGACCGATTTCGGCGCCTTCGTCAACATCCTGCCCAACAAGGACGGGCTGGTTCACATCTCCCAACTGGCCAACCGTCGGGTGCAGAAGGTGACCGATGTGGTCAAGGAAGGCGATGTGGTGCGGGTCAAGGTGCTGGACATTGACCGCCAGGGTCGGGTCAAGCTGACCATGAAGGATGTGCCCGACGCCGGAGCCGAGTGAGTCTGTTTTGGCCTTGAATCAGGCCGTGAGTTTTGGATTGAGCCGTCGTTGACAGGACGGCCTCCCCGCAGCCGAGGGGACGCTGTCCTGTCAAGCCTGACGGTGCCCCTGCCACACCGTGAAGCGGCCATCATCGGCCACCTGCCGCACCCGGGTCAGAACCTGGGCCAGGCGGGTCCCGTAGTCCAGAAAACGATTGCCCACCACCCAGAGGGATCCCCCCGGCGCCAGCCGTTGGGCCGCTGCCCGCAAGAAGGTCGGGGTGGTGTGGCGGTCCGTTGCCACGCCCCGGTGGAAGGGGGGGTTGGTGACGATGGCGTCGAAGGTATGTTTGGACAAGGTCTCCCCGATGCCGGCTTCCGCCCAGATCTGACAGCGTTTGTCCACCCCGTTCCACGCGGCGCTTTGGCGGGCGCAAGCCACGGCGCTGAACTGGTCATCGGTCATCGTCACCCGACAGCCGGGCCAGCGGCGAGCCAGGGCCACGCCCAGCAGACCGCTCCCGCAGCCCCAATCCAGCAGCCGTGGCACGGGAGGCGTGTCTTCCAGCGCCGCCAGCAGCAACAGCGAGGCGGGATCGGGGCTGTCCCAGGAGAACAACCCGGGCCGGGTGGCCAGGGTGAGGCCGGCAACATCCAGGGGCAGGAACCCGTCGGCAGGGATTGCGGGCGGGGGGGGATCTCCGGGTCGCTCCTGGAACAGGCTGTCCCGGGGCAGACGCAGCAGACGCAGGTGTCCCCGGGACAGGACCGTGGTCGCGCCCGTGAATCGCTTGGCGGCCCACAGGATGCCGCCGTCCCGCCTGCCGAACAGCCACAGCGCCCCCGTGGGGGAAAGCTGTCCCAGGGCGGCGGTGACGGTCAGCCGGGTGGCGGTGCGGCCCTGGGGCAGCTCCATGAGGACGTGATCGGCGGGTTGGCCAGCGGTGGGATGGTCGGTCGGGATGACGCCGAGCTGGGGAAAACGCTCCCGCGCCACCCGGACGATGGAGGCGCGGGCCACGGTGAGGGTGGTGCCCTGGAAGCCGGCGGCGGTCAGGGGCACCAGCGGGGAGCAGTCCCCCGGCCAATGGACCAGGTGGAGATGGCTCCAGGCCGGAGTGGGGGTCTGGTCCGCCACGCCCTGGAAGAACCGTTCCAGGGCGCGCTGGTCGGTGGCCACTAGGGTGTACGGCGGCCGGCGGGGGGGCCGTTCAGTTCGTCGAAGATCTCCTGGACATGCATCATCCGGGAGTGGCGGGTGGCGTTGGTGCCGGTGAAGACCAGTCCCTCCTTCAGGTTGCCCTGTTGGGCGTTGTGGAGAGCCTTGGCGATGCAGAAGGTCAGCTCCTCGTCCCGGCAGCGGCATTCGCTGAGGCAGGCGGCGAAACATTTGGCCTCGACTTCCCCGCCCCGGAACAGGGTGTGGGTGAAGGGCGAAGCCAGGGCTCGGCCCGGCAGGCCGGCGGGGGAATCGACGATCACCACGTCGCCGTCCTTGGCGTTGAGGAAGGCGTCCTTGTAGGACTGGGCGGCGTCGCACTCGTGGGTGCAGATGAAGCGGGTGGCCATTTGCACGCCCTTGGCGCCCAGATCCAGGGCATGGTCGATATCCTCCCGATCCCAGATGCCGCCGGCGGTGATGATGGGGATTTCGTCGCTGTAGCTCTTCAGGGACCACTCGGCCAGTTCCGGGACCACCCGATCCTGGGAATATTCTTCCAGGAAGAGATGATTGCGGGAGGAGACCCCCAGGTGGCCCCCGGCGGTGTTGGGATCCTCGAAGACGAAGGCGTCGGGCAGCCGTTTGTAAAGGTTATGCCAGCGTTTGGCGATCAGCTTGGCGGCCCGCAGGGAGGAGACGATGGGGATCAGGGCGGTGTGGGGATTGGCGGCGGCGAACTCCGGCAGCCGCAGGGGCAGGCCGGCGCCGGAAATGATGAATTGGGCGCCGTTCTCCACCGAGGTGCGCACCATGGCCTCGAAATCCCGGATGGCCACCATGCAGTTGGTGCCGATGATGCCCTTTGGACTTATTTCCCGGGCCCATTTCAATTCGTCGATGAGGGCCTTGATGTTGGCTTTATAGTAATCCTTGCCCTTCTGGTAGTATCGCGAGGCCAGGGACAGGGCCACGGTGGCGATGACGCCGGCGCCGCCGGCGTTGGCCACGGCAGAAGCCAGTTTGTGGGCGGACACCCGGATGCCCATGCCTCCCTGGATGATGGGGATGGGCAGGACATGGTCACCGAAGGCCAGCGGCGGCAATGGGGTGGGGACAGTGGCTGTGTTCATGGTCGACCGAATGTCGGAGTGGGGGGGAACGATGGGGGGAACGGCATTTTTTCGCCTAGTATCAAAAGGAATGTGCGCCTATCCTGAGCATTTTTCAAATGGAAAAAACTCCATGCCCTATTCCCAGGTGGCCCAGTCTGGTTTGTGGGCTGCCAGCGCCACGCCGTTCGCTTCCAGGGCGGCCCCGCCGGTGACATCGGAGCGCCTCAGAATGGCCAGCCCCAGGCCCCGGTCGGCTTGGGGGGAGAGGCTGGTGAGGGTGCCCACCTCCTTTCCGCCGCCGCGGGTGGTGACGGTCAGGCCGCAAGACAGGGCGGCCCCGGGGGGGAAGGAGACCTGGTGCAGCCGCTGTTTCAGGGTGCCCCGATGATGGGTGCGGGCGGTGGTCTCCTGACCCACATAGCAGCCTTTGGTGAAGCTGACGCCGTTCAGTTCCAGAAAACCCGCTTCCAGGGGCAGGGTCTGCTCGGGAATCAGGTCGGCGCCGCCCCGGGGCAGGGCGTGGCCGATGCGGTGATCCTCCCAGGCCAGGAAACCGGCGGGGGGGATCCGTTCCCCCAACCGTGACCAGTAAGCGTCCAACTCGGCCGCCGGCGCCAGCAGGCGCCAGCCAAAGGCCGGATGGCGGGGGTCGCGCCACAGGCGGACCTCCCCTGCCGGGGCCCGGGTGGCGCCGGGGGCGGCCTCGGCGGTGATCTGGCCGGGGAAGGCCGCGGCCATCGCCGCGCCGGCCGCGGGGCCGGCCACCGCCAGCAGGCCGAACCGCTGGCTGGCATCGGTGATGGTGATCTTGGCGCGCAGCTTGTACATATGCAACCGTTCCACCAGGGCCGCCACCCGGGCGGGTTCGGTGACCAGCAGCAGTTCTTCCCCCAGGGCGACCAGGGTGAAGTCCCACAGGAAGCGCCCCTGGGGGCTGAGCAGGGCGGCGTAGAGGGACCGTTCCGGGGAGACCTCCTTGATCTGATTGGTGATCAAACCGCTCAGGAAGCTCATCCGTTCCGCCCCGGCCAGGGCCACCACCCCGCCGTGGGACAGGTCGATCAGGGCGCAGCCGCTGGCCAGGGCGGCGCGTTCCGCCGCAGGGTCGCCGTAATGGCCGGGGGTGCGTTGGCCCCGGTCGTCGATCCAGTGGATGCCGGGATTCCGATGGTCGATGTGCAGGCTCAAGGTGAAAAACTCCTTGTCAAGCGGCGGGAGCGGCCGGAGAATGACGAAATTCCGTCAGGGGCCAATCAGTCCCGCAACCCAAATCTCGATGGATGGGGGAAGTCTCCTTCCACCTTCCTCCGCTGGAAGTCGCAGCGCGACTTCCACGGTCAAGACAGCAGCGATTCTGGAGAAGGCCCGTCATGGAAAAGTTCCGATCCGCATGGATTCAAGGACGAACCGGGAACGTTACCCAGATGCACCATGCCCGGCAAGGGCAGATCACGCCGGAGATGGCCCATGTGGCCAAGGTGGAGTCCCTGGATCCGGAACTGGTGCGGTCCGAGGTGGCCCGGGGCCGCATGGTGATTCCCGCCAACATCAACCATCCCGAACTCCAGCCCCTGGGCATCGGCATCGCCGCCCGCTGCAAGATCAACGCGAACATCGGCAATTCCCAGATTTCCTCCGGCCTGGACGAGGAGCTGGAAAAGCTGCGCCTGTCGATCAAATATGGCGCCGATACGGTGATGGATCTGTCCACCGGCCGGGGGATTCCCCGCATTCGGGAGAACATCATCCGCAATTCCCATGTCCCCATCGGCACGGTGCCGATCTACGAGGCGGTAGAGCGGGTGCCCGACGTGCGGCAGATGACGCCGGAGATCATCCTGCAGGTGATCGAGGAGCAGGCCAGGCAGGGGGTGGACTACATGACGGTCCACTGCGGCGTGGTGCTGGAGGTGCTGCCCCTAATCGAATCCCGCATCACCAAGATCGTCTCCCGGGGCGGGGCCCTCATGGCCCAGTGGATGCTGCACCATGAACAGGAAAATCCTCTCCACACCCATTTCGACCGGCTGTTGGAGATCTGCAAGAAATACGATGTCACCCTGTCCCTGGGGGACGGCATGCGCCCCGGCTGCCTGCACGATGCCTCGGACGCCGCCCAGTTCGCCGAACTGAAGGTGCTGGGCGCGTTGACCCGGCAGGCCTGGGAGCAGGACGTGCAGGTGATGATCGAAGGTCCCGGCCACGTACCCATGGACCAGATCGAGATGAACATGGCCCGGGAGCGGGAGGTCTGCCACGAGGCGCCCTTTTATGTGCTGGGACCCCTGGTGACCGACGTGGCCGCCGGCTACGACCATATCGCCTCGGCCATCGGCGGCGCCATCGCCGCCTGGAAAGGGGCCTCCATGCTCTGTTACGTCACCCCCAAGGAGCATCTGGGCCTGCCCAACGGCGAGGATGTGCGGGCCGGCATCATCGCCTACAAGATCGCCGCCCATTCCGCCGACATCGCCCGGGGTCGCCCGGGGGTGCGGGACCGGGACGATGCCATGAGCCGGGCGCGCTTCGCCTTCGACTGGAACCGCCAGTTCGAGCTGGCCCTGGATCCGGAACTGGCCCGGGCCTATCACGACGAAACCCTGCCGGAGGAGGCCCACAAGAACGCCGAGTTCTGCTCCATGTGCGGTCCGCGTTTCTGCGCCTACAAGCTGTCCCGGGAGGTGGCGGAAAAATCCCGGGACATGGCGGCCAGGCTGATTCCCCACCACTGCCCGGAGACGGGCGCCCGGCCGGAACCGCTGCGGGCCGTCGGCGGCATGTGAAACCGGCTCCACCGGGGCCGATTCTTCTCCACCGGGCCGACCTGATCTCCCGGGACCGGGAGGCGGTGAGCGCCCTCCTGACGGCCGATGCCGGGTCGATCTCGCCCTGGGTGGAACGCTGGGAGGCGGCCTGGGCGGCCCTGTGGTCCCGTCCGGCCGTCGCCTTCGTCTCCACCACCGCGGCCCTCGGGGCCCTCGGGGATGTCCTGGCTTGGCCTTCGGGGGCGGCGGTGCTGGCCGATCCCTTCCTGGAACCGGCTTGGCGGGAGTCCCTGGCGGCCGTCTGGCTCCATGCCGTTTGGCTGGACGTGGATCCGGCGGGGGCTGTCCTGCGCCCCGGCCCCCCCCGGTCTCCCCCCCACGCCGGCCCGATCATTGCCCAGTTCTGCCGCCATCCCCACGGATTGCCCACCCCTGCGTCGGCCCGGCTTCATCCCTGGGTGCTGGAGGAGGTCTCCCCGCTGGTCCGGCCCCTGCCCGGCAGCGGCTGGGGCGAGGTGCAACTGCTGGCCTTCGACGGCAACCGGATCCTGCCCGCCGGTCCGGGGGCGGTGGTGTTGAGCCGGGATGCCCACCTGGTGGCCGCCCTGAAGGGCGCGCGCCGGTCGTTTCCCTGTGCGGCGGCATGCGCCCTGGGCCTGGCCCTGCTGGAACGGCTGGAAGACCGGCTGGAGCGACGGGCGCGGCTGGCGGAAGCCTACCTGGGGCTTCGCACCCGGGGCCGGTTGCAACTGCCCCATGTGCCCCCGGAGGGCCGCGGCTGGGAAGGGTTTGTCCTGAGCCTGGCGGACGTGGCGGATCGGGACGATCTGGGCCGGTTTCTGCGCCGCTCGGCCATCGGCGCCGCCAGTCCCCACTGGTATCGGCTGCCGGCCGGGGTCGAGGCCCTGCCGGGGGTGGCCCAGCGCCTGCAAAGAGAACTGGCAATCCCCTTGTATGCCTCTCTGGATCCCGGCCAACAGAAACGGGTGATCAACCGCATCCATCGCTGGGTGGAACGTCACCGCCCCTGACGAGGCTCCCCATGTCGCAATCTTCTCTTCCCCCCCCGGAAGCGCGCCGCCGGGCCGAAGTCCTGCGGAGCCAATTGAAACATCACGCCTATCTCTATCATGTGCTGGATGATCCCCAGATCCCTGACGGCGCTTACGACGCCCTGTTTCACGAGCTGCGGGGGCTGGAGGAAACCTGGCCCCAACTGGCCACCGCCGATTCTCCCACCCGGCGGGTGGGGGGCCACCCCCTGGCGGCCTTTGCCCCGGCGGCGCATCTGGATCCCATGCTCAGCCTGAAGAACGCCTTCGGCCCGGGGGATGTGGCCGATTTCGACCGCCAGGTGCGGGAGGGGCTGGGGATCGAGGGGGAGATGGACTACCTGGCCGGACCCAAGCTGGACGGCTTGGCCATCGCCCTGCTCTACCGGCAGGGGGTGCTGGTGCGCGCCGCTACCCGGGGGGACGGGCAGCAGGGCGAGGAGGTTACCGCCCAGGTGTCGACCATTCGGACGGTTCCCACGGTTCTGCAAGGCGACGATATTCCGTCACTGTTGGAGGTGCGGGGCGAGGTCTGCATGCTGCGGGCGGCGTTCGAGGCCTTCAACCGTCAGGCCCGGGAACGGGAGGAGAAGACCTTCGCCAACCCGCGCAACGCCGCGGCCGGCAGTCTGCGGCAACTGGATTGGCGCGTCACCGCCCAGCGGCCCCTGGTGCTGTTCTGCCATGGCCTGGGCAAGGTGGAGGGGGAACTGCCCGAAGGCCAGCATCGGGTGATGGAGCGGATGCGGGCCTGGGGGTTGCCGATCTGTCCCCGGCAGGAGGTGGTGAAGGGGGTGGAGGGCTGCCTGGCATTCCATGCCCGGCTACTGGCGGATCGGGATCTGCTGGAATACGAAGTGGACGGGGCGGTCTACAAGGTGGACCGCCTGGCCGATCGGGAGCGGCTGGGGGCGCGAATTCGGGAACCCCGCTGGGCGGTGGCCCACAAGTTTCCCCCCCGGGAGGCGATCACCACGGTGCGGGACATCGAAATCCAGGTGGGCCGCACCGGCGCCCTGACCCCGGTGGCGCGGTTGGAGCCGGTGGTGGTGGGCGGGGTGACGGTGAGCAACGCCACCCTGCACAATTTTCAGGAACTCAACCGCAAGGGGGTGCAGCCGGGGGATCGGGTGGCGGTGCGGCGGGCCGGGGATGTGATCCCCGAGGTGGTGGGGGTGGTGGAGGCCCTTTCCGTCCGCGTGCCCATGGCCGTTCCGACCCGCTGTCCGGTGTGCGGCGCGGCGGTGGAGCAGCCCGCGGGGGAGGTGGTGGCCCGCTGCACCGGCGGTCTGGTCTGCCCTGCCCAGCGCCGGGAGGCGATCAGGCATTTCGCCTCCCGCCGGGCGTTGGACATCGAGGGGCTGGGGGACAAGCTGGTGGATTCCCTGTTGAACAGCGGTCTGATCGACACCGTGGCGGATCTCTACCGGCTGAAGGAACGGCGTTCCGAACTGGCCGCCCTGGAGCGCATGGCGGACAAGTCGGCCGACAATCTGATCGAGGCCCTGGAGCGGAGCCGATCCCTGCCGTTGCACCGGTTTTTGTTCGCCCTGGGCGTTCGGGAGGTGGGGGAGGCCACGGCCCGCAATCTGGCCGACCATTTCAGGCAGTTGTCGGCCATCGAGGAGGCCGGTCGTGGG
This sequence comes from Magnetococcales bacterium DC0425bin3, assembly GCA_002753665.1. Taxonomy (GTDB): domain Bacteria; phylum Pseudomonadota; class Magnetococcia; order Magnetococcales; family DC0425bin3; genus DC0425bin3. The sequence goes on along the minus strand of PEAP01000024.1, from coordinate 18,776 downwards.
GAGCTGGAGGGGGTGCCGGACGTGGGGCCCAAGGTGGCGGCCCACATCGAGGCCTTTTTCCGGTCTCCGGAGAACCGGGCGGTGGTGGAGCGGTTGAAGGCGGTGAGCCGGCATTGGCAGCAGGCCGAGCCGGTGGTGGATTCGTCCGCCCGGCCCCTGGCGGGGCGCACGGTGGTGGTCACGGGCACCTTGCAGACCATGACCCGTCAGCAGGCCAAGGTGCGGCTGGAGGGGCTGGGGGCCCGGGTGTCCGGCAGCGTGTCGAAGCGCACCGCCTTTGTGGTAGCGGGGGAGAATCCGGGTTCGAAGAAGACCACGGCGGAGGTCTTGGGGGTGCGGGTGGTGACCGAGGCGGAGCTGCTGCGGATGATCGGGTCTCCGGAAGGATGATTGGCAAAAAAGCTTATGTCTCCTGGTGGATCGGCCGATAAACATACCAGAAGGAACCCTTTTGCAAGGGAGACGGACGATGATCAACACTCTGCAAGGAGTCAACGGGTTCGGGGTGGCCAATCCCCTGCAGGACCAGGCTTCCATGCAGCGGGCCATTCACGATATCACGACCAACGACGGTCGGGAGCTGGAAGCCCGGCATGTGGAGCGGGCGGCCCTGCGGGAGGTCGCGAAACGGGATACGCAGAAACGGGACCAGGCCGAAGCCAGGGAGAAACAACGGGACGCGGCCCAACGGTCCCCCCTGGGTGAAGCCCGGGAGGAAGAATCGTCCCAGGTGGAGCGGGCGGCCGTGGAAGCCCGGGAGCGGATGAACGAGACCCGGCAGAAGGCGGAGGAGTTTTTGCTCGGGGTGGTGGCGGCCAGTTCCGGCGCCGGGAAGACCGCCGAGGCGGTTCATGCCCGGGAGGCCGATTCCCCGACAGTGGACTTGAAGGTTTGAGCCCCGCTGTTGGATACCCTGCCTTGACCAAGGGCCTTTTCGAAGAGAAGAGGCCCTTTTTCGTTACCCTTCCACCCGGTAATGGATCACCTGGCTGGCCTGTTCCAGGGGGCAGCCCAGGCTGATGCGGCCGGAGCCGCTGAGGGGCATCCGTTCCCGGTGCAGGAAGGTCTCCTGGCCGGAATCGTCCAGCACATAGCTGCCATTGGTGCTGCGGTCCCAGAGGAGGACCCAGCCGTCGCGGATGTCGCAGCGGATATGTTCGATGCGGGAGACTTCGGTTCCCGGGATGACGAAATCGTTGTGGGGATCCCGTCCCACGGTGAGGCAGCCGCTGCCGGGGCGCAGTTCCCGTTTTTGGCCCCTGGAGCGCAGGATCAGCCGGACGGTGGGGGAGGGGAACCCCAACAAGGGGCTGGGCCAGGGGAAGGACGCCATGTCCAGGTCCCCGGTTTCCATGAAGGCCTCCCAATGGCGGGGGTCTGTCAGACCGGGCAGCCCGAGGGGCAGGCGGGAGGAACCGATGGCGGTGGTGATGAGCTGGGGCATGGCAGGGATCCCGTGGATCGAGAGTGGCGATGGCCTGGTTCTATCAAGGAATGTGCCAATATCAACCGCTCTGGATCCGTGCCGTCACCCGACCTGCGGAAAAGGATATTCCCTGAACACGTCGTCCAGGGTGTGGGCCTCCAGCACCCGGTCACCCCATGATTCCAGGATGGCCTGGTCGGCGGAATGGAGTCTTTCCGGCACCCAGCCGGGCAGGGGACCCGAAGCGTCGTTGCAGCTGGCGCTGCAATAGGGTAGCCTCGCCGTCCTGCCGTCCTGCCGTCCTGCCGTCCTGCCGTCCTGCCTCCATGCCTTCTGTCCAGCCCTTGGTCCAGCCTTCCGCCTGCCATTGTTTGGTCCATTCCTGCACGGTTTCGGCCAGCATGGTATCCACCTCCTGCAAATCCGCGACTTCCGGCACCCGTTGTCCGGGAAGCTTCCTGCCAGAATAATTGTCGCTCAACACAGAATACCTCGGCGGAACGCCTTTCCTGTTGATAGCAATAATTGCTAGCATATCCACATGAATAGCCGCCACCGAAAGACGTTGGTAGCCATTTTCTCGCTGCCGGTCCCCACCACCCTGCGGTGGGACCGGATTGAGGCGATTTTCGTGGCTCTCGGGGCCGAGGTCATCGAAGGCAGCGGGTCACGGGTCGGGTTCAGGCTGAAAAGCCAGAGGGCAGACTTCCACCGTCCCCATCCGGGGAAGGAGGCGAAGCCCTACCAGGTCCGGGCGGCCCGTGAATTTCTGGAACGGATCGGAGTCACACCATGAATCCCATGATGCACAAAGGCTATGCCGCCCGGATCCAATACAGCGATGAGGATGGATGCTTCGTTGGCCGCGTCGCCGGGATCAAGCCGATCATCACCTTCCATGGTGAATCGGTGGCAGAGGTGCGCCAAGCTTTCCAGGAAGCGGTGAACTTCTACCTGGACACCTGCGCCGCTCGGGGTGAGAAACCCGAAAAGCCCTTTTCCGGGAAGATCATGGCCCGGGTTGCCCCGGACCTGCATGCCCGGGCCAAATCCATGGCCGACGCCACCGGCAAGAGCCTCAACCAGTTCGTGACCGACGCCATTGAACGCGCCGTCAATTCCTGAGAGCGTGATGCGGTGACTGTATTCCCCAGTTCCCGGTTTCAACCATCAATCCGGCCTTGATACCACCAACCCCAGGTATTCTTCGAAGGGCTGATAATCGCGGTCGGCATGGAGCAGGGCATGTCCTTCCAGGATACAGAAGCTGGCTATGAAAAGGTCGATGGTCTTGCGCACGGTTATGCCACGCTTGCGCAACGACCGATAATTTTCGGCGCTGTGCAGAGCCACATTCCAGCCCAGCATTTCCCGGAACTCCAGGCGAGAAAGGAACGTCCTGGCCTGTTGGAAGTCTGCATCGTTTCGGAAGCCCTGGAGAACTTCTGTGAGGATGATATCTCCAGTCAGGATACGTTCCCGCTTCAACAGGTCATGAAGGAGGTCTGTTTCCGCCGTGATGCGGCCATTGAAATAATCGATCCAGACCGATGAGTCGACCAGGGTCACCGGGCGCTCCGCAAGCTGTCCAGATCGCCTTCCCAGTGCAGTTTTCCCCGAGCCTTGCGGATTTCCTCCTGCTGTTTCATCTCCACCAGCAGCCGCAGGCCGGTTTCCACCACCTCCCGTTTGGTGTTCAATCCGGTCGCCTTCAAGGCGTTGGTCATCAGGGTGTCATCGATGACGATGTTGGTGCGCATGAGTTTCTCCTGTGTGTATGGTGGAGAGTCATGATACACCTGAAGCGAATGCGATGGAATCCTCTGCCGAGAGTCCAGACAGAATATTCTCTATTCCCTGAACACGTCGTCCAGGGTGTGGGCCTCCAGCACCCGGTCACCCCATGATTCCAGGGTGGCCTGGTCGGCGGAATGGAGTCTTTCCGGCACCCAGCCGGGCAGGGACCCGAAGCGTCGGTGCAACAGGCGCTGCAACAGGGTGGCCTCGCCTTCCTGTCGTCCTGCCCCCATGCCTTTTGCCCAGCCCTTGGTCCAGCCTTTCGCCTGCCATTGTTTGGTCCATTCCTGCACTGATTCGGTCAACATGGTATCCACCTCCTGCAAGTCCGCGACTTCCGGCACCCGTTGTCCGGGAAGTTTCCTGGGCAGCAGCACACGCCCGAGCCAGACGGCGAAGGCCCGGCGCAGGCTGGTTTGCTCGGGAGTTTTCAACCAGTCGATCAGCTCGCGGACCACGGTCCGCAGATCCTCCGGGGTGGGGCTTTTCTCCAGACGGATCAGAGCGGAGCCGCCAGATGACATCGTTCATGCGTTCCCGCAAATCGTCGGTGACATGGCTGCCGCTGACCTTTTCCAGGGTATCGAAACGCAGCTGGTCGATCCAGGCCTCCTTGACGAATCCCTGCAACGATCCCGCACCATTTCAGGATGGCTGAAGATCTGCTTGTAGCCGCTGTCGTGGTTCGCCATGCATGATTCCCCTGCCGCGATACTATTCCCTGAAGACCTCATCCAGGGAAGGGGAGTCGAGAGCCTGATCGAACCACTGCTCCACGGTTTCCGGGCTGGCGGCGACAATCCTGTCGGAAATTCGGACGGGCAATGGGCCGAAACGGCGTTGGAGCAGCCTCAGCAAGAGGGCGGCCTCGCCTTCCTGCCGGCCTTCCTGCCGGCCTTCCTGCCGGCCTTCCGTCCAGCCCTTGGTCCAGCCTTCCGCCTGCCATTGTTTGGTCCATTCCTGCACGGTTTCGGCCAGCATGGTGTCCACCTCCTGCAAGTCCGCGACTTCCGGCACCCGTTGTCCGGGAAGCTTCCTGGGCAGCAGCACGCGGCCGAGCCAGACGGCGAAGGCCCGGCGCAGGCTGGTTTGCTCGGGAGTTTTCAACCAGTCGATCAGCTCGCGGACCACGGTCCGCAGATCCTCCGGGGTGGGGCTTTTCTCCAGACGGATCAGAGCGGCCGCCAGATTGCGGTCCAGGGCGAGATCGGCCTGCCCGAGGCGTTTTGCGTCGATGAGCAGATACCGCATCCGGGGGCGGTAGCGATCCAGGCCGACGGGAGCCTGGGCGATGAGGTCCGCCACCTCCAGGGATGCCGTCCACTCCGGGTTGCCATTGTACAACACGACGGGCAGCACGGGGGGCAGTTTATCGCCCTGTTTGACCTGGCCGGCCCTGATCAAGTCCTGGTAGAGCAGCATGACATAGATGTCCATGCGCACCGGCATGGACCAGTCCACCGTGGACTGGAACTCCAGGACCAGGTAGATGTAGAGCCACTCGGCCCCCCAGCGGAGCCGCCAGACGACATCGTCCATGCGCTCCCGCAGATCGTCGGTGACATGGCTGCCGCCGACCTTTTCCAGGGTAGCGAAATCGAGTTGTTCGATCCAGGCTTCCTTGACGAACCCCCGCAGCAGATCCCGCACCATCTCAGGATGGCTGAAGATCTGCTTGTAGCCGCTGTCGTGGTTCGCCATGTGGACTCTTGAATTCTGTGTCCGTGTCGAGATCCCGGCCCGTTGGGTTCGGGAGAACATTTCCATGGAGGAGTCTCACTTCAGGCGGCCTGCACGGAGACCAGCAAACGCTTGCCCAGAGCGGCCAGGGCCTGATTGATCTGTTTCATGCCGCTGTTGTGCCGGGGATCCAGCACCTGTTCCACCCGAGAGACAGTCCAACCCAACTGGCGCCCCAACTCGATCCGGGAAATTCTGGCTTCCCTCAGAGCCATGTGCAGTCCCGCCTTGGCGGCGACCATGGGATCAGGATGCACCAGAGGACGGCCTGCGGCCACGGAGGGGGTCGGGATATCGAGGTCCTCGGCGATGGCCGTGGTGATCATGGCCTTCAGCAGGTCAGCGGCGGACGCCATGGCCTGTTCCACGGTTGCGCCGTCGGTAACGCCGGTATCCCAATCCGGAAAGGTGAGGATGAAGGCCCCGGGTTCATCCTGTTCGATATGGGCAGGGAAGGAGAATTCAGACATCTACAGATCCTCCGGGTTGTGATTCCCAACTGGCGGCGGATGGCCCGCAACGTCCCGATGGGAACCTCCTTATTGCCATGGTTCTGAGCGTGTGTGATCCGGTTGCCGAGTTTGATCTGCATATGGCTCCCTTTGCCACGACCGGTCTCAATGACAGCCCCCAGAATCCGCAGCTTCCGTTTGAGTTCGTTTCCGTTCATACGCAGGATGGCGCAGGCGTGATGGCAGCGGAGCGGTGGACGGCTGCCATCGGCATACGCAAGGAGCTAATGGGTATGGTGTCCCCTGATTTCCAGATCAGCAAGGCGTTGCCCGAAAACGTATGGATAAAGCTTTCACTTCTTCTGCACTCAAGGCTCTATTGTAGACTCGGACATCATCGATTGTTCCCGAAAAAAAGGCGGGAGAAGTGCCAAATCCCCACCCAATGATGATATGTGTCTCCGAGGTGAAAGTAGAAGCGCCAACATTTGATGAATTGGCCAAGGAACCATTTATATACAAATATTGGGTAGTCCCATCCAGGACATGGACGACGTGGTAATGATTGCCGGAACTGTAATCAGTTCCAGAAGAACAGAGATAATTGCTTGTGCCAGTCCATACCCGAGCACATACATTTCCGGATGAATCCAGGTAGAGATCCCGATCCCAATTGCTCATGGCTCCAGGAAGACCATCGGTCACTGAAAAAAGACCAGTAGAAGATGTGGAAGTATTGAACCATAAAGAAACAGAGTAACTGTCTTCTTTGACGTAGTTACTGGTTGGCGTTCGACTAATGTAATCCTCATCGCCCACATCCGAGTCAAAAGAGTAAGCTCGAACAGATACACCGAAACGGTCTGTAGTCAAGGTTGGGTCCTTCGGACTGGCCGGCAGGCTTCCGTCATAAGTGTTCCCAGACCAGTCTTCTTCGTTTCCAGTAAATGTATAACGCACAAGCGTATCACAGTCTACTTCATTACGGAACCGGCTGATTGCTGTGCTGCTGTCGTTGGAACCATCATTGTTATTGTCAATAGTGACGGCGCTACGATTGAAACTACTATCCACCACCAAATCATCATAGCTGCCCGAAACGGCTGTTTCTGAAGGATGATCGTAACTCAGGGCGGCAGATCCAGATGATCCTTCGTTATTTCCATCGAAACGTTCATCCGAGGAATCTTCATCGGCATCCGAAGGTCCACCGCTGACGATCACAAAAGGAACATTTGCAGCGCTTCCGCTATCGTCAAGAGTATGTGTATATGAAGTGTCGGAGCTTGGTGCGTTGACCCAAACGGCACAAAAGTTTCTTTTGGATGGCGTTCCGCTCGGGTTGGTAGGATTTGATGAGTCATCATATGGGGTAGAGGTAGTCCCATATACAGTATAGCGCAGCCAACCGCCATAGGCATCACGTCCCGACTCCAGACCCAGATCGGAGAAAGGTAAGTATCCGGTCAGGAGCATATTCCCTGACGTACTGCAATCTTGATCACCGTCCCTGTCAGAGGATGGACAAGGCAACCGATGATTAGCCACCGCAAACCCTTCCACCGCGTCCCGGGCTTCTTTCAGGATTCGTTCGTTTTCCTGGGCCTTATCCCGATTGACCAACCCTTTCACCCCCGGCAGCGAAATGGAGATGAGGGCCGTGGTTGCGATCATGAGGACCGACAGCCACACCAACGCGGAGCCGGCTTCGGAGTGTCGGATGGGGGAAGCGGAGAGGGGTTCCCGGGCCATGGCAGCTATTCCTTACCCAAGAAGGAGGGCATCAATTCTGACAGTTCAGGCGGCTGATCAAACTGGCGATGCTGCCCCCGATCACGATGTCGTCATAATTGTTGGTGATCTGGGTGGCGCTTTGCTTCTCGCTCAGGGTGCTGACGATGCGTTTGGGGTTCTCGAAGCAGAGCTGTCCGCCGGGATTGTTGTTGCCGTCGAACTTGACACCCGTGGTCGTGAAAATTCCCGAATTGGTGTCAGAGTCGGCATCTTCGCCGCCGGGGCTGGACAGGATGAAAGCCATTTTAGAGCCGGAGCTGCAATCAGTATCGCTGTCCAGCCCGCTGGCAGTGTCTGGCAGACGGCCGATATGAATGTCGGTTCCTGTGGCGAGGGCACCAGTCAGGGCAGTGGTCAACTTGGTACAGAAATCGTTGCGGGAGCGGGTGGTGCCACCGGTTGAGTTCTGGTCACTGCCAAAATCGTTGGTCCGGTTTCCGGTCCCAGAGCTGCGGTTGTAGACCGCATATTGAATGACATTGCCCCAGGGATCCTGGTTGGTGGGCAAGCCCAGGGTGGTGTAAGGCAGGGCATTGGAATCGTTGGTGCTGTCCGCATCACAGGTGTTTGAAGTTAAGTCCTCCGCTCCATCGCTGTTATCGTCTGGACAAGGCAACCGATTGTTGGCCACCGCAAACCCCTCAATGGCCTCTTTGATTTCCTCCATCTGGTCGATGGCCTGCTTGCGCTTGGAGGATTTCAGGACATCGTCCATCAGGGTGAAGCCGATGGAGATCAGGATGCCCATGACCACCAGGGCCACGGACAGCTCGATGAAGCTGAAACCCTGGGCGGGGCGGGGGGTGGGGTGGCAAGGCTGTGTGATCATGTCCGTATCCATGGCAGGGCCGGGGGATGGCGCGGGGCTTTGGCAGCCGAATCGGTCAGTCTGCGCCCCATTATAGGTCAAATTGTCAAAACAGGCCATATGAATCAGGGCAGGCGCCATTGAAAGTGTCTTGCTTGAAAAATCAATCGGTTGCAATTCAACTCCTATGAATATGTGATTTGCAGCCTGTTGAATTTGCTCCATCCGATTTTCAGGCGCGCCTGCCCTGGCCCCGAACGGGTCCGGCCTCGATGGCCTCGACGTGATCCTTGATCCAGGGGAAGCGGCTCCCCAGGAGCCGGCGCAACCGGGCCTGTCATCCCAGTGGAGTTTGGAAGACCTCGTCGATGGATTTGGCGTCGAGGATGTTATCCGTCCACTGTCCCAGGGTGTCCACTGCGCAGGCCGGCCAGGATCACCCGTTTTTCCAGGGCATCGGCCCTGGCCCTGGGGACCGGGGCGGCACAGCATATTGGGCTATTTTGCAGCATATTGTGTCTGCTCCACTAGGATTATCAAGGGCGATTGCTCTGGCGGCGGGACAGGAACCGCATGACCCCGTCGCCCGATTGCGCTATCCTGGTGCTACCGGCTTCCCGAGGGCGCAGATGCCCCCCTGTTATTGAGGATCTGGTCGTAACCTTGGATGGATGGGGGAGGCCTTCCTCCACCCTCCACCGATGAAAGCCGCTCCGCGTCTTTCACGGTAAACCCCGTGGCGGCAACAGGAGCGAGGGCCATGAGTCTGACGGACAGCGATCTGGAACGCATCACCATCCATGTGGCGGGGCATGTGCGCGCCCATCTGGGCGAATGGCTGGCCGAGACCCATCCGCTGCAGGCGCCGGACCTCTTTCAGATGGAAGTGCGGGAGCGGATTGTCCGGGTGGAGGAGGAACTGCGCCACCAGCGGGAACTGATGCGCCAGGGCTTCGAGGCGATGGACAAACGTTTCGAGGCGATGCAGGACTTGATGAAGGAACGCTTTGCGGCGGTGGACCAGCGCTTCGAGGCGATACAGGACTTGATGAAGGAACGCTTTGCGGCGGTGGACCAGCGTTTCGAGGCGATGGACAAACGCTTTGAGGCGGTGGACAAACGCTTCGAGGCGCAGGCCCGGCGCATGGATCGCTTCATGTTCTGGTCCTTCACAGTGATGGTCACCCTGTCGGGGATCGTGATCGGGGTGTTGAAATACCTGCCGTAGGCCCCCCGGGCGGCACCAGGAGAGAGAGCCATGAATCTGACGGACAGCGATCTGGAACGCATCACCATCCATGTGGCGGGGCATGTGCGCGCCCATCTGGGCGAATGGCTGGCCGGGACCCACCCGCTGCAGGCGCCGGACCTCTTTCAGATGGAAGTGCGGGAGCGGATTGTCCGGGTGGAGGAGGAACTGCGCCACCAGCGGGAACTGATGCGCCAGGGCTTCGAGGCGATGGACCGACGCTTCAAGGAACGTGCTGAAGCATCGGACAAGCAGTTCGAGCTGATGCAGAAAATGCTGGAGGAACGCTTTGATGCGGTGGACAAGCGTTTCGAGGCGGTGGACCAGCGCTTCGAGGCGATGCAGGAGTTGATGAAGGAACGCTTTGCGGCGGTTGACCAGCGCTTCGAGGCGATGCAGGAGTTGATGAAGGAACGCTTTGCGGCGGTGGACCAGCGTTTCGAGGCGATGGACAAACGCTTTGAGGCGGTGGACAAACGCTTCGAGGCGCAGGCCCGGCGCATGGATCGCTTCATGTTCTGGTCCTTCACAGTGATGGTCACCCTGTCGGGGATCGTGATCGGGGTGTTGAAATACCTGCCGTAGGCCCCCCGGGCGGCACCAGGAGAGAGAGCCATGAATCTGACGGACAGCGATCTGGAACGCATCACCATCCATGTGGCGGGGCATGTGCGCGCCCATCTGGGCGAATGGCTGGCCGGGACCCACCCGCTGCAGGCGCCGGACCTCTTTCAGATGGAAGTGCGGGAGCGGATTGTCCGGGTGGAGGAGGAACTGCGCCACCAGCGGGAACTGATGCGCCAGGGCTTCGAGGCGATGGACCGACGCTTCAAGGAACGTGCTGAAGCATCGGACAAGCAGTTCGAGCTGATGCAGAAAATGCTGGAGGAACGCTTTGATGCGGTGGACAAGCGTTTCGAGGCGGTGGACAAGCGTTTCGAGGCGGTGGACCAGCGTTTCGAGGCGATGCAGGACTTGATGAAGGAACGCTTTGCGGCGGTGGACAAACGCTTTGCGGCGGTGGACCAGCGCTTCGAGGCGATGCAGGAGTTGATGAAGGAACGCTTTGCGGCGGTGGACCAGCGCTTCGAGGCGATGCAGGAGTTGATGAAAGAACGCTTTGCGGCGGTGGACCAGCGTTTCGAGGATGTGAACAAAAGCCTTCAGGAACAGGCCCGGCGCATGGACCGCTTCATGTTCTGGTCCTTCACACTGATGGTCACGTTGTCGGGGATCGTGATCGGGGTGTTGAAGATCCTGCCGTGAGGCCCCGGCGGGTTGGATTCCTCAGCCCGCCTGCCCCTGGATCCAATCCACCGCCGCCAGCAGGGCCGACATCTCCGCCGCCGTGCCAATGGTGATGCGCAGCTTGTCCGCCAGACGGGGATCGGCGGGAAAGTGGCGCACCAGGATGCCCCGCTCCTTCAGCAGCGCCACCCATTCCGCCCCGCTCAGCGGACCGGCCGGGATCTGGGCCAGCACGAAATTGGCCTGGCTGGGCGCCACCCGAAACCCCCGGGCGGTCAGGGACAGGGTGGTGCGGATGCGCTCGGCCTTGACCGTCTCGATGGCGAACTGGAACGCCGGCAGATGCTCCAGAACCGCCACGGCGGCGACCTGGGCCAGGCGGTCCAGGTTGTAGCTGTCCCGCACCTTGTGCAACTGTTCCGCCAGGGCCGGGGACATGAACCCCAGCCCGATGCGCAGGCCCGCCAGGGAACGGGACTTGGAAAAACTGCGGGTGACGATCAGATTGGGATGCTCCGCCAACAGGGGCAGGCCATGATCGTCGGCGAACTCCCCGTAGGCTTCGTCCAGCACCACCACCCCGGGCGCGGTCCGGCACAGGGCCGCCACCTGCGCCAGGGGCACGGCATGGCCGGTGGGCGCGTTGGGGCGGGTGACGAAGATGACCTTGGCCCCGGTTTCGGCCAGGGCCGCCACCGGCAGGCCTCCGTCTTCCAGCCAGGGCACCGCCTGGTAGTTGCCGCCCTGCATCCGGGTCAGGGTGGGATAGAGGGTGTAAGTGGGATCCGGGGCCGCCACGGTCTCGCCGGGGTCCACGCAGGCGCGCATGATCATGGTCAGCAGATCATCGGAGCCGTTGCCGGCCACCACGCCCCGGGCATCCACCCCGAAGGCCCGGGCCGCCGCCTCCCGCACCGGGGCGGCATCAGGCGGCGGATAGAGCCGCAGCCCCTCGTTCAGCGCCACGGCCAGGGCCTCCAGCACCACCGGCGGAACGGCGTGGGGGTTCTCGTTGGTGTTGAGCTTGACCACCCGCTGCCCGGCGGCGGGCTGCTCTCCGGGCACATAACCGCTCATGCCGTAGATACAGGGGCGTACCCAGCGTTCCAGGCTCATAAGGAAGCTCCCGAGGCAAATGTCCGTCCCAGCCGGTTTCGAAGCTCATGGCTGGCGGCAGGAAAGCGGTGACCCGGCCAAACCGAGAAACACCATGATCGCTTGATTGAACCGCAGGACGTCCTTGTCGTCCAGACGTCCAACGTGCGTTCCGATCTTGGATTTCGGAACCGTGGTGATCTTGTCCACCATCAACCGGCAAGGGGCATGCAATCCGTTGCGCTCATTCGGCTCGACGGGCAACCGGAACAATGGGGCGTCGGTTTTATCCGGGGTGAACGCACAGATCGTGATCGAGTCGGTTAACCTAGCATGAACATCGGCGTTTGACCAGCCCCGGGACGCCCCCATTGGAAAACCGTGGTGAATGCATACTGTTCTGGTATGATTCCATACATAGATTGCCATACCTGGACAATCAGTCAGACAATTCAGTCAGACAATCAGTCAGTCCGAAGAGAGGAGTTTGACGCCATGAAAGCCAGGGTGGCGGAACGTGGTCAGGTGACAATCCCCAAGGCGCTTCGAGAGCAGCTTGGAATTCGGCCAGGAGCCGTTCTCGATTTCCAGATCGAGAAGGGAAGACTGGTGGCTGTCAAGGCAGTCACCGCCAATCCGGTCGATGAGGCCTTCGGCTCGCTGAGTACGGGCAGGGATACGGATGACATCCTATCCGACCTGCGTGGTGAGCTGTGATCACAGCCGTCGATACGAATGTCATCATTGATGTGCTGGACGGCGGCTCCAGACATGGAGAAGCTTCCAGGGAAGCCATGAAGCAGGCGCTGTCTGAAGGGTCTTTGGTCGCCATTGGAAACCGTGGGGGGATGACGTAGGATGGCAGGGTTGAATCCAGGCTTCGGCATACCAGCGGCAAGACAATGGACTCGATATTGGCCATGGCCCAGGTCAACCCCCATGTGGGGCACCTGGAAGGCAATCTGGAGAAGGTCCTGGACGCGGCCGGCCGGGCGCGGGCCGCCGGGGCCGGGCTGGTGGTCTTTCCCGAACTGGTCCTCACCGGCTATCCCCCGGAGGATCTGCTGCACAAACCCCTGTTCCTGGAACGGTTGGCCGAAATCGAACAGGTCCTGCACCGGCAGTTGGGCGCCCTCGGCATCGATGCCGTCTACGGCTCCGTCCGCCGGGAGGGAGGGGTGCTGGTCAATGCCGGGGTGGCGGTCCAGGCCGGGCAGGAGAGCGGCTACGCCGCCAAATGGCGCCTGCCCAACTACGGCGTGTTCGACGAACGGCGCTACTTCACCCCCGGCGACCGGGTGCGGCTGTTCCACCACCAGGGCCTGCCCTTCGGCATCACCATCTGCGAAGACATCTGGCATGGGGACGGGCCCATGGCCGCCCTGGCCGCCGCCGGGGCGACCTGGATCGTCAACCTCAACGCCTCCCCCTACCGGGCGGGCAAGCGGGTGGATCGACGCCGGGTGGTGGCCCAAAGGGTGGCGGAAAATCCCCTGCCGGTCATCTACCTCAACCAGGTGGGCGGCCAGGACGAACTGGTGTTCGACGGCGCCTCCTTCGCCATGGATGCCCGGGGCGGGATCGTCACTGCCTGCCCCGCGTTCCGCGAGGATCTGCGCCTGCTGCGCCTGACCGGCGACGCCGCCGGCGTGCAACCCCGCGCGCTGGAAGCCGATCCACTTCCGGAGCCGGACCCGCCCGGGGGCGAACGGGAGATCTGGGAGGCCCTCTGCCTGGGCCTGCGGGACTACGTCACCAAGAACGGCTTTTCGGGGGTGGTGCTGGGCCTTTCCGGCGGCATCGATTCGGCCCTGACCGCGGTCATCTGCGCCGACGCCCTGGGGCCGGAGCGGGTGGAGGCGGTGATGATGCCCTCCCGGTTCACCAGCCAGGACAGCCTGGATGACGCGGCCGATGGCGCCCGGCGCCTGGGCATCCGCCTGAGCGAAATCCCCATCGGCCGGCTGTTCGAGATCTTCCGGGCCGAGCTGGCCGGAGAGTTCCGGGGGCGGGGGGAGGATGTGACGGAGGAGAATCTCCAGCCCCGCATCCGCGCCACCCTGCTGATGGCGCTGTCCAACAAGAAGGGCAGTCTCCTGGTCACCACCGGCAACAAGAGTGAGATGAGCGTGGGCTATGCCACCCTCTACGGCGACATGGCCGGCGGCTTTTCGGTTCTCAAGGATGTGTTCAAGACCACGGTCTATCGACTGGCCGAGGCCCGCAACGCCTGGGCGGTGGCCGCCGGACAGACCCCGCCGGTTCCCCAACGGGTGATCGACAAGGCCCCCACCGCCGAACTGAAACCCAACCAGAAGGATACCGATTCTCTCCCCCCCTATTCGCTGTTGGACCGGATCCTGCATCTCTATGTCGAACGGGAGATGGGCCTGAAGGAGATCATGGCTCAGGGCATCGACCGGGAAACCGCCGCGCGGGTGATCCGCATGGTGGACCGCAGCGAATACAAGCGTCGCCAGGCCTGCCCCGGGGTGCGCATCACCCAGCGGGCGTTCGGCAAGGACCGGCGCTATCCGATCACCAATGGTTTTCGGGTGATCTGACCAGATGGGGTGGGGAACCATGCGCAAGGACAAGGAGAAACCCGCAACCGCCAACCGGGACATGTCCACCGCCGGAGAGGAGGGACATGGCGCCGTGCCGCTGGCCGAGGCCCCCGGCGACGGCGTGCGGCGCATCGGCGCCACCCTGCGGCAGACCCGGGAGGAGAAGGGGTTGAGCATTGAGGATGTGGCCCGGCTGACCCACATCCGCATCCACCATCTGCAGTCCCTGGAGGCGGGGGACATCGCCCGACTGCCCGGAACCACCTTCGCCCTGGGGTTCCTGCGTATTTACTCCAGGTTCCTCGGCTTCCCCGAACAGGAGATGGCGGCCCGTTTCAACGAAGCCCTGAAGCTGGGCAACGCGGCCCTCACCACCCAGGTCTTTCCGCCCCCGGCCTCCACCTCCCGCAGCCGTCCCACCCGCTGGATGGTGCTGGGTGGCGTGTTGACCATCGTGGCGTTGCTGGTGGCCTACGAGCAGTGGCAGGGCGCTCCCGGGCTGGCCATCCCCGACTGGGTCGGCACGGTGACGGACTATTTCACCCGGGAAAACCCGGAAGAGGACCTGCCCCGGGAAAATCCGCCCCCGGCCGATGGCGCCTCCGGCCTGCCGTCTTCCGAACTCCAGGAGGAGGACCCCGCCCCCCAGGAGCTGGCGTCCGCCCCTGCGGGATTGCCGGAATCCGCCTCCTCGGCGGTCCGGGACACCATTTTTCTGCCGTCCGATCCGGAAGAGCCGCCCCAGGCGCGGCCGGAATCGGCTCCGGCCCAGCCCAAACCTCAGCCGGACCAGGCGGCCCCCTGGACGCCTCTTGCCTCTTCCCCGGCGCTGGCCTCCGCCACCGGGTCCGGGGAACCCCAGCGGAACACCTCCTTTCCCGCTCCCCGCAAACGTGAGCGGGAGCCCCAACCGGCCCCCGAACGGCCGGCCGGCCCCGAAGCGTCCCCTCCCGCTGCGCCTGCGTCACCGGCGCAGTCCGCGTCTTCGCCCCCGGCCGAGCCGGCCGTGGAATCGCTGGAAGCGGCGGTGGTGACCGGGGCGGGAACGGAATCCACCGGGCGGGTGATCGTGGATGTCAAGGAACGGGTATGGCTTCGCATCCAGGATTCCCAGGGCGGGCGGATGCGGGCGGGCACCCTGGATCCTGGCGAGCGGTTGGTGATTCCCGGCGATGGCGCCGGCTACATCGGCCGGTTTGGCAATGCCGGCGGCATCCTGCTGTGGGTCGATGGCCGGCCCATGCCGGCCTTGGGCCCCCGGGGGATGATCGCCCGGGACGTGGACCTCAGCGCCGCCGGCCTGTTGCGGCGCTTCGGCATGACTGGAGGTGGCAACCCGCCCGAATCCGCCAACACCCCTGAAACCGGCAACACGACGCCCGGAGGCGGCGACCAGTCGGAGGGGGACTGATGGCCGGCCATCGCCATGCCATCACCCTGCCCCGACGGGCCACCCGGGAGATCCGGGTGGGCCGGGTGGCCGTGGGGGGCAACTCCCCCATTACGGTGCAGTCCATGACCAACACCGATACCCGGGACGTGGCCGCCACCAGCGCCCAAGTCCAGGCCCTGGCCGCCGCCGGCGCCGATCTGGTGCGCATCTCCTGTCCCGATGCCGACGCGGCCCTGGCCGTGGGGCCGATCCGTGCCGCCGCTCCGGTACCCCTCATCGCCGACATCCATTTTGACTATCGGCTGGCCCTGCTGGCCTTGGACCAGGGCATCGACGGCCTGCGCATCAACCCGGGCAACATCGGCTCCCGGCAGCGGGTGGCCGAGGTGGTGCGGGCCGCCCGGGAACGCCGGGTGCCCATCCGCATCGGGGTCAACGCCGGCTCCCTGGAGAAGGACCTGCTGGCCCGCCATGGCGAACCCTGTCCCGCGGCCATGGTGGAATCCGCCCTGAACCACATCCGCATCCTGGAAGACCTGGATTACCGGGAGATCAAGGTCAGCCTCAAGGCCAGCCAGGTGGGCATGACCGTGGCCGCCTACCGGCTGCTGTCCCGCCAGGTGGACTATCCCCTGCACCTGGGGGTGACCGAGGCCGGCGGGCTGCTGCCGGGATCGGTGAAATCCGCCGTGGGGCTCGGCCTGTTGCTCTGCGAGGGAATCGGCGATACCCTGCGCGTCTCCCTCTCCGCCGATCCGGTCGCCGAGGTGAAGGTGGGCTTCGAAATCCTCAAGTCCCTGGGACTGCGCTCCCGGGGGGTGGACATCGTTTCCTGCCCCACCTGCTCCCGACAGGAGTTTCCGGTCATCGGGGTGGTGGAACAGCTGGAGGAACGGCTGGCCCATGTGCGGGAGCCGGTCACGCTGTCGGTGATCGGCTGCGTGGTCAACGGGCCGGGAGAGGCCAGGGAAAGCGCCGTGGGCGTGGTGGGCGGCGCCGGCGACAATCTTCTCTACCGCAACGGCGCGCCGGTGGGCAAACTGGCCGATGCCGACCTGGTGGAAACCCTGGTCCGGGAGGTGGAGGCGGCGGCTGCCAGGATGCGCGCGGCCGACCCGGCCGCAGAAGGACCGCCGCCCGCCACCAGCCAGCAATGACCTGAAAGCCGCCCGGCGGCTTTCGCGACCAGTCGGGGACGCATGATCAAGGCCGTTCGAGGCACCAGGGATTTCCTGCCG
Organism: Magnetococcales bacterium DC0425bin3; assembly: GCA_002753665.1. Taxonomy (GTDB): domain Bacteria; phylum Pseudomonadota; class Magnetococcia; order Magnetococcales; family DC0425bin3; genus DC0425bin3. The sequence continues at coordinate 1,969 of PEAP01000024.1, read as the reverse complement.
GAAGAGGCGGAGCGCCTGCGATTCATCGAGGAAACCGCCCTGCGGATCTTCGGCCGCTACGGCTATCGTGAGATCCGCACCCCCCTGTTCGAAAAGACCGAACTCTTCTCCCGGGCGGTGGGCGGCACCACCGACATCGTGGAAAAGGAGATGTACACCTTTCCCGACCGCAACGGCGAGTCCCTCGCCCTGCGGCCCGAGGGCACCGCCGCCGTGGTGCGCGCCTTCCTGGAAAACGGCCAGACCCGCAACCTGCCCTGGCGGGTCTGCTACCGGGGGCCCATGTTCCGCTACGAGCGGCCCCAGAAGGGCCGCTACCGGCAGTTCCACCAGATCGGCTGTGAACTGTTCGGTCCCGAGGGACCCCTGGCCGATGCCGAGATGATGGCCATGATCATGGCCTTCCTGGAGGCCATCGGGCTGCGGGGACGGCTGGAGCTGGAAATCAACTCCCTGGGCTGCCCGGTCTGCCGGGAGCCCTATCGGGAGCGGCTGGTCCGGCATCTGACCGGGGTCCGGGACGGGCTGTGCGACAACTGCCGCCAGCGCCTGGACCGCAACCCCCTGCGGGTTCTCGACTGCAAGGAGCCCGGGTGCCGGGAGCTGGCCGCCGCCGCCCCCCACTTGAGCGGACAGCTCTGCCCGGCCTGCCGGGACCACTTCGGCGGCCTGACCGCCCACCTGGACGTCCTGGGCCTGCGCTGGCGTCACAATCCCCTGATGGTGCGGGGTCTGGACTACTACAGCCGCACCGCCTTCGAGGTCACCACCGGGGATCTGGGCGCCCAGAATGCCGTGGCCGCCGGGGGGCGCTACGATGCCCTGGTGGCGGAGATGGGCGGCCCTCCCACCCCGGCCATCGGCTTCGCCGCCGGCCTGGAACGCCTCGCCCTGCTGCTGGAAGACGGGGTCGGCGCCGCCGGCCCGCCGGACGCCTATCTGGTGGCGGTGGAGCAGGGGGTCGGTCCCGCCCTGGTCCTGGCCGAGAGCCTGCGGGCCGCGGGGCGGACGGTGGATCTCAATCTCCAGGGCGGCTCCATGAAGAGCCAGATGAAAAAGGCCGACCGCTCCGGCGCGCCGGTCACCCTGATCCTGGCCGGACAGGAGGCGCTGGACGCCACCGTGACGGTCAAGGACATGCACAACGGTCAGCAGCGGGTGCTGCCCCGGGACGGGCTGCTCGACCAACTGTGGCCGACGACGGCCACCCGACCATCGGAACCCTAGGGACGCATCCCATGGCCCAGGACGACATCATTTTTCAGGAAGTGGACCAGGAGGTCGAGGCGGAACGGTTGCGCAAGTTCTGGATGCGCCACCGGGGCCCGATCATCGGCGGCCTGGTGCTGTTCTTCGCCGGACTGTTCGGTTTCGTGGGCTGGCAGGACCATCGGGTCCGGCAGGATCAGACCGCCTCCGACCTGTTCGGCAAGGCCCGGCAGGAGCTGGCCGGCCCGGCCGGGGGGAACGGCTCCGCCAGCCTGGAAGCCTTGTTGCGGGACCACCCGGGCCATGGCTATGCCCGCCTGGCCCGCCTGATGAAGGCCCGGGTCCTGGCCAAGGGGGGCGACCAGGCGGGGGCGGTGGGCCAACTGGAGACCCTGATCGCCGAAGCGGGGGCCGATTCTCCCCTGGGCTCCCTGGCCCTGCTGGATGCCGCCTATCTCACCGCCGGCGACCCGGCCCGGGCCCGTTCCTACCTGGTGCGCATCGGCGAACAGTCCGCCTTCCGCGCCCATGCTTTGGAACTGGAGGGCCTGCTGGCCCGGCAGGGCGGTGATGCCATCGCCGCCCTGGCCCTGTACCGCAAGGCCCTGGCGGCCGTGCCTCCGGAGACCCTGCGCCAGCGGCTCATTCGCCGGGTGGAACGGTTGGGGGGCCCCCCGGAGGTCCCGGATCAGGCCGCAAAACCGGCCGTCGAGGGGGCCCCCCCCCCCCCCCCCCGGGGGGAATTCCCCCCGGCAAAGAC
>PEAP01000181.1 GCA_002753665.1 Magnetococcales bacterium DC0425bin3 | reverse complement strand
CCGGTCAGCGGGCGGGGCGATCGGACGGTTTGATTATTACTTATTGATTGTCAATATGAAGTGCCACAGAATAGGCTTCCCTCACCGGGGTGGGGGGCGAGGACAATGCCGCCACTGGCATGAATCTTGAGCTTACCGATGAAAGTCGTTCCGCGACTTTCATCGGTGGCGGGTGGAGGGAGGCCTCCCCCATCCATCGAAGTTACAGTGGTCGGCACTACATCGCGGATCGGATCCGCGCCGTGGACCGCCTCCCAACGGCATGGGCAGCCAGTCGGTGCCGATGGGAACAGTCGCCACGGCCATGCAGGTGGTACTCCCGAGGATTCCTGGAGCATGTTTTTTCCCCACGCCCTGTCCCTGCTGTCCCTGTTGAGCATCGTCGGCTTCCTCCTGGGTCGCCGGCGGGCGCTGTCCTGGACGCTGGATTGCCGGGCTCATTCCCGTCCCCCCTACCATGGCCTCTACGTCGCCCTGCATGTCCTGCTGCCCGGCCTGGCGGTGATTTTGCTCTTCGCCCTGAGCCAGACCGCGATCGTTCAACAGATGATTCCCGGGGACCTGCTGCCAGGCGGAGGTGCCGACACTGGGGAGCTGAACACCTGGCTGGAGCGCACCCGCCGGGTGGCGGAGGGCAGCATGCCTGCCCAGGACGGCTGGAACCTGGACGCGGCGGTGGCCCAGTACCGGTCCTGGAGCCGGAACATCGGCCTGATCATGCTGGCCCTGGCCCTGGCGGCGGGCCTGGCGGGCCTGCTGCGCAGCCTGCGGGCGCTTGAGCCCGCCCTCCGGTCCCGTCCCTTCGTGGAGACCACCGTCAAGGTGGTCCTCACCATGGCCTCCACCCTGTCGTTCCTGATCACCATCGGCATCGTCCTGTCGCTGCTGTTCGAGGCGCTGCGGTTTTTCGAGATCATTCCGGCCCGGGAGTTCCTGTTCGGTCTCAAATGGAACCCCCAGACCGCCATTCGCGCCGATCAGGTGGGGGGCTCCGGCACCTTCGGCGTGGTACCCCTGCTCACCGGCACCTGGATGATCACCGGCATCGCCATGTTCATCGCGGCACCGGTTGGGCTGTTCTCCGCCATCTACCTGTCGGAATTCGCCACCCCCGGCGCCCGGGGGGCGCTCAAGCCGGCCCTGGAGATTCTGGCCGGCATCCCCACCGTGGTCTACGGCTTCTTCGCCGCCCTGGCGGTGGCCCCCTTCATCTCCCACATGGGCACCAAGGCGGGTCTGGAAGTGGCCTCCGAGAGCGCCCTGGCGGCCGGGCTGGTGATGGGGATCATGATCATCCCCTTCGTCTCCTCCCTGTCCGACGACGTGATCAACGCCGTGCCCCAGGCCCTGCGGGACGGCTCCCTGGCCCTGGGGGCCACCCATGCCGAGACCATCCGCCATGTGGTGTTGCCCGCGGCCCTGCCCGGTATCGTCGGGGCCATGCTGCTGGCCATCTCCCGGGCGGTGGGCGAGACCATGATCGTGGTGATGGCGGCCGGCCTGGCGGCCAACCTGACCGCCAATCCCCTGGAAGCCATGACCACCGTCACGGTGCAGATCGTCACCCTGCTGGTGGGGGATCAGGAGTTCGACAGCGCCAAGACCCTGTCCGCCTTCGCCCTGGGCCTGGCCCTGTTCCTCTTCACCCTGGTCCTCAACATCATTGCCCTGGGCGTGGTCAAAAGATACCACGAAAAGATATGACCCGCTCCCATCCGACCCCTGAACAGCTCCTGGCCCGTCGCCATGCCGCCGACCGGCGTTTCCGGCTCTATGGTCTGGCCGGTCTCGGCATCGCCATGGTGGCCCTGGTGCTGCTGCTGGGCACCATGCTGCTCCAGGGCTGGGGGGTGCTGCTGCAGGCGCGCCTGACCCTGCCCATCCAGTTCGATCCGGCGCTGGTGGACCCCAAGGGAGACCGCTCCCCCGCCTCGCTGGCCATGGGCGACTACCGCGTGCTGGTGAGCAGGGCCCTGCAGGAGGCCCTGCCGGAGGTCAAGGAGCGCGCCCAGCGTCGTACCCTCGGCAAACTGATGAGCGACGGCGCATCCTATCAGTTGCAGGAGATGGTGCTGGCCAATCCCGCCCTGGTGGGCACCCAGCAGCAGGTCTCCCTGGCGGCCTCCGACGATGTGGACATGTGGCTCAAGGGTACCGTGTCCAAGGACATTCCGGAAAATCAGCGCCGCATCACCGATGCCCAGGCAGGCTGGATCGCGACCCTGGAAAAGGCCGGCGCCCTGGGTCTGGAATTCAATTCCGACTTCTTCACCCGGGGCGACTCCAGGGACCCGGAGATGGCCGGGGTGCTGGGGGCCATCAAGGGGTCCTTTCTGGCCCTGGTGGTCACCTTCCTGATCTCCTTCCCCCTGGGGGTGGCCACGGCGGTCTATCTGGAAGAATATGCCGTCAAGGGCCGCTGGGCGGACTTCATCGAGGTCAACATCAACAACCTGGCCGCGGTGCCGTCCATCGTCTTCGGTCTGCTGGGCCTAGCCCTGTTTCTCAACTTCATGCACATGCCCCGGTCGGCGCCCCTGGTGGGGGGGCTGACCCTGGCCCTGATGACCCTGCCCACCCTGGTCATCGCCACCCGGTCGGCCCTGCGGTCGGTGCCCCAGGCCATCCGCGACGGCGCCCGGGCCCTGGGGGCCAGCCCCCTCCAGGTGGTGCTGCATCATGTGCTGCCCCTGGCGGTGCCGGGCATGCTGACCGGCTCCATCATCGGCATGGCCCGCGCCCTGGGCGAAACGGCGCCCCTGTTGTTGATCGGCATGGTGGCCTTCATCATGGATGTTCCCGATGGCTTCACCGATCCGGCCACGGCGTTGCCGGTGCAGATCTTCCTCTGGGCCGACAGTCCCGAGCGGGCCTTTCTGGAGAAAACCGCCGGAGCCACCCTGGTCCTCCTGGGGTTTCTTCTGGCCATGAACGGACTCGCCGTCCTCTTGCGGCACCGTTTCGAACGCCGCTGGTAGGAGCCATGATGACTCTCTCGCTGACAACGGAACCCGATATGGAACGTGCCACCCCCCAAGGCCTGATTCACCCCGGTCCGGCCGGCAATCAGGCCTCCAACCCCGTCAAGGTGGACTCGGAACGGGTGTCCGTTTTCTATGAAGGCAAGCAAGCGCTCAACAACGTGTCCCTGGAGGTGCAGGAACGGCGGGTCACCGCCCTCATCGGTCCCTCGGGATGTGGCAAGAGTACCTATCTGCGCTGCCTGAACCGCATGAACGACACCATCCTCAACTGCCGGGTCACCGGGTCCATCCGCCTGGATGGCCAAGACATCCACGAACCGACGGTGGACGTGGTACAGCTGCGGGCCCGGGTGGGCATGGTCTTCCAGAAGCCCAACCCGTTTCCCAAGTCGATCTTCGACAACATCGCCTACGGACCCCGCATCCATGGCCTGTTCCGGCATCGGGACGAGCTGGACGGCATTGTGGAAAACAGCCTGATGAAAGCCGGCCTCTGGAACGAGGTCAAGGACCGCCTGCAGGAGATGGGCACCGGTCTGTCCGGCGGCCAGCAGCAGCGGCTGTGCATCGCCCGGGCCATTGCCGTCAATCCGGAAGTGTTGCTGATGGACGAGCCCTGTTCGGCCCTGGATCCCATCGCCACCGCCCGGATCGAGGAATTGATCGACGAGCTGTCCACCAACTACACCATCGTCATCGTCACCCACTCGATGCAGCAGGCGGCGCGAGTGTCCCATTTCACCGGCTTTTTCCACATGGGCGACCTGGTGGAGTTCGATTCGACCGAGCGGATTTTCACCAATCCCCGGCAGGAACGCACCAAGGACTACATCACCGGCCGCTTTGGATGACCCAATCATGAGCCCCATCAAGCAGCCCCATACGGTCCACACCTTCGATCAGGACCTGGAAAAACTGGACACCAACATCCTCCGCGGCTTCGAGCTGGTGGAACGGCTGGTGCGGGATGCGGTGACCGCCATCACCCGCTTCGACCTGCAACTGGCGGATCAAGTGGTCCGGCGCGATGGCGAGATCGACAAGCTGGACATGGAAATCGAGATGGACGTGGTGCGCATCCTGGCCCTGCGGGCGCCCATGGCCGAAGACCTGCGCCGGGTGCTGGGCGCCCTGAAGGTGTCCGTGGAGCTGGAGCGCATCGGCGATCTTGGGAAGAACCTGGCCAAGCGCGTGCCAGTGCTGGCCCAGCATCCGCTGCCCGAGGCTATCGGCGGCCTGCTGGCCATGGCCCGGCTGGTGCAGGATCAGCTGGATCGCATGAACAGCGCCTGGGCCGACAAGGATCCCCGGCTGGCCATGCAGGTCTGGTTCGGCGACGAGGCGGTGGACGCCCTCTACGACAGCTTTTTCCGGGATCTGCTGACCCACATGATGGAGTCCCCGCGCAACATCAGCTCCTGTACCCATCTGCTTTTCATCGCCAAGAATCTGGAGCGCATCGGGGATCACATCACCAACATCGCCGAGAATCTCTACTTCATCGATTCCGGGTGCCAGTTGGAGGATTGCCGTCCCAAGGGTGACGAGACCTTCCGGGCCAGTGTCACTCCGGCGTCCGCCTTCACACCCCGGTCCATGGAGACTGGCCCGACCGATCCGGAGGTTCCTGACTGACAACCAGACCTCCCATCTGACAGAGAAAGGCTCAACCATGGGAATCAGGAAAGCCCTGGAAGAACTGTCCGTTGCCTTCGACGAGGAGAAAGAGCATCAGCGACGGACCCTGCTCGAAATCACCGAAGTTCTGCAACGTCTTGAGATCAAGGAGCGGGAGCTGCTGGATCGGCTCCAGGCCGAAACGGACGGGCACAGGGCCGAAAAGGTCAAGAAGACCCTGATTCCGCTGCAAGAACAACAGAAGAAGG
>PEAP01000180.1 GCA_002753665.1 Magnetococcales bacterium DC0425bin3 | reverse complement strand
TGGGAGAGGCGGAGCGCTCCGCCCCCCTGCTGGTCCAGGGTCTGGCCGAACGGACGGAACGGGACCTGGCGGCGCTCCCGGTACCCGGTCTGTTGACCCCGGGCCAAACCGCTCCGCCGCTGCCGGTGGCGGGCATCGACGACCTGGATGGCCTGCCGTTTCCAGCCTGGGACCTGTTTCCATTGGAGAACTACTGGTCTCTGGGGTTCGGGCATGGTCCACTCACCGGCCGGCGCTATCTGCCTCTGCTCACCAGCCGCGGGTGCCCGTATCCCTGCGCCTTCTGTGTCATTCCAGCCACCAACGGCCGCCGCTGGCGGGCGCGCTCGGGGGCGAGCGTGGCCCTGGAGATGGCCAGCATGGGCGACCGGTTCGGCGTTGCCGAGTTTCACCTGGAAGATGTCAATCCCACCGTCAACGACCGGCGCACCCGGGAGATGTGCCAGGCCATTCTGGAGCGGGACCTGCGGGTGACCTGGAAACTGGCCGCCGGCACCAAGGTGGAATCCATCCGCGACGGGGAGACCATCGCCCTCATGGCCCGGGCCGGCTGCCGCTATATCTCCATCAGCCCGGAGACCGGCGCCCCGGAGCTGCTGAAAACCATGGGCAAACCGTTCAAGCGGGACCATGCCGCCGGCATCGTGGCGGCCATGAACCGCCATGGCATCCGCAGCCAGGCCTGCTTCGTGCTGGGGTTTCCCGGCGAGGGGGATGCGCAGCGCCGGGCAACCTGGAACATGGTGGAGGACCTGACCCGCATGGGGGTGGATGAAATCGCCCTGTTCATCATCACCCCGGTCCCCGGCTCGGCGATCTTTGCCGGTTACTCGGGGTACGGGTCCCTGTCGGACCTCAATTTCACCCCCTCCTGGCGGGAGGACTACCGCCTGCTGGTCGACTTCCGTTTGGCCCTCTACAAGCGGTTTCTGTGGTGGAAGCTTCGGTACCATCCCTGGAAGCTCCTGCGCCAGTGCGGCAATTTCCTCATCGGCCGTTTCGAGACCAAGATGGAGATGGTGCCCTACAAGGCCCTGGTGTGGTGGTGGGTGGAGCATCAGCCAGGAGGCCGATGTCACCCCCCCCCTCTGGACATGCAACCATAATGGGTGCATAGTGTTCTGATGGACAAAAGAACTCCAACCTATGACCTGGAAGCCTTCCAGACAGCATTCTCCAAGGTGGAACGGTTGAACGTGACTGGTGCCGCGTTGCGTTCCGCCGCTGCCCTGGGGTGTGGCCGAACGGAGATCGTGGAGACCATCCAGACCATGAGGCGAGCGCACTTCGTGAAGTCTATGACGGCATATGCGGATCATCGCGCTTGGCAGGACGTGTACCACGTGCCCCGTGGGGATCTGGTGTTCTACGTGAAGTTCACCGCTGATGTGGTGATGGAGTTCCGGTTGCTCTCCTTCAAGGAGCGGGAAGCATGAACGAACCGACGTGCCACGAATGCGGGCGCACCATGGAGCGGGACACCCGCCCGCTGCCCCTGGAATACAAGGGGGAGTCCATCACCGTGGAGCTGGCGGGGTGGTATTGCCAGTGCGGCGAGAGCATCCACACCGGCAAGGAGATGGTGGCTTCCGACCGTGTCTTGAACCTGCTGAAAGCCCGTGCCGAGGGGCTGCTTGAACCGGCCCGCATCCGGACCATCCGGGAGCGGCTGGGGCTCTCCCAGCGCAAGGCCAGCGCCATCATCGGTGGCGGTCCCAACGCCTTCCACAAGTATGAACAAGGGGACGTGCTTGTGAGCCGGGCCGTGTCCAATCTGCTGCGGCTGCTGGAGGCGGAACCCGCCTTGCTGGCCAAGCTGACCGACACTCCCACCAGGAACACGCAACCCGAACCACAATCGGCGGCGCTGCCCATGCGCTGACCCACGAATGCCCGGCCTGTTCGCCGTCGATCTGGCCATGGCTTCATGAGGCGCTGGGGGCGGAGCGCCTGAATCGTCAGATCAGATTGTGGTGACGCAGCTTTTCCTCCACCAACTCCCGGGTCACCGGTTTGTTGATGTAGCCATTGCATTTGCCCTTCAGGAAGGCCTCGGTGACGCTCTGGGGGTCGTCCAGACTGGTGGCCATGATGATCACGGCATAGTCACGGTTGTCGATGGACAGGCCGTAGCGCTCCTTTTCCAGCTTGCGGATGGCGGTCAGGGCCTCCTGGCCGTCCATGGACGGCATGCGGATATCCAGGAACACGGCGTTGAACGGCTCTCCGGCCTCCAGGGCCTGGCGGAACAGGGTGACCGCCTGGGCGCCGTCGGTGGCGGTGACGCAGTCGCCGTGGGATCTCAGCAGCCGCTGCAGGGCCACCTGATGGGCTTGTTCGTCGTCGGCAATCAAAAACTTCATCCAAGGAATCCTCGAAGCGGCTGAACAATGACCGTCCTGCTCTGAAACCGTTCTCCAACCAACGGAATTCCTGTAGAATAACAGAAAAGAGGCCGGATCAGGAGGAATAAATTGAATTGATTTCACCTGGATAAGGTTCACACCGTCGTCTGCCATCGGATCGGGCCGATCATGACTGACCGGGAAACACCGCGCAGAAATCCCTTGTTTCACGCCTATGGACGCCGGGTGGTGGAAGTCCTGACCGCCCCCGAACCCTTTCGGGTGGGCGGGCCCGGGGACCTGCTGCCCGGCGGGGGCGGGGATCTGCCCGGCGGCGGGGGAGCGGACCGGGTTGGGACCGGGCTGGAGCCGGAAGAGCTGGAGCGGTTCCACGCCACGGTGAACCGGCTGCGGCAGCATTTGGTTTCGAAGGATGGGGGAAGCCTCCCTCCACCCTCCACAAACCCGGCGGGAGACGCCCCGGGGGGGGGAGACCTGGACGCCCTGGTGGCAGCGCAGTGGGAGCGGTTTCAGGCCGGTCTGGCCGGTCTGGATGAAAAACCCCTGTCGCGCAATCCCTTCTACGAGTTGACCCGGCTGCTGTTCCGCTACAACCTGCGCGCCCGCCGCACCCGGCTGCTCCACATGCTGCGGGACCTCCTGCTCCAGCGGCCCCGGCCGCTGGGCGCGGGCATGGAGACGCTGCTGCCGTCGGATCCGGAGGCGCCCGGGGGCGGTGCCTGGTCCCGGTTGGAACGCCTGATCGTCCCGGCCAAGGCGCTGCTGGAAATCCTGTTGTCCATGGCCACCGCCCTGGCCATGGCTCTGGCCCTGTTCCATCTGATGCCCTGGGGCGAGGGCCGCGCGGTCACATCCGGCTGGATCGGCCTGGTCGGGCTCTGGTTCCGCCATGGGGTGGCCCTGGTCGGCGGCCTTGCGGTGGCGCTGGTGGTGCTGGACTGGCGGCGGCGGCTGTTCCGGGAGCTGGTGGAGAGCGGCCGCTGGGGAGGCCTGGGCGACGCCTGGCGGCGGCATCCCCGCTGGATGACCCTGGCCGGCCTGGTGCTGCTCTTTTCCCTGACGGCCGACCTGTGGGCCATCGCCGCCCTGGGCGACCGGCCGCGCCAGGCCCGGGACTGGGCCGAGGCGCGGTCCCGACTGGAACAGGTGCTGGGCGGTCCGGACCGGCCCGGCGGCGGAGAGGACGCCCCCCTTACCCTGTACGACTGGGGGCCCCGGTTCCAGGACCGGATCCAAAGGGCGGTGGAACTGTTGCGCCGGATGCCCGAGGCCGAGCGGGCAGGAGCGGCCGGCCGCAGCATCGCCAAGGAAGGCCCGCGCTTCTGGGCCAAGGAGTTCGTGGTCAACGGCGGCTACCGGCCCGGGGTGCGGGATGTGGTCAGCCAGTACGGCAATCGGCCCCGGGCCCGGGACATGGACCGCCTGCTCCAGGAGTCCGGCCTGGATCTGACCCAACCCCTGGCCTGGAAGCTGTCCCGGGTGGCGGCCGCCGGCGCGGCCCATCTGGATTGGACCCGGCAGCGGGTGGCCGACCACCTGGCGGCGGTGGAGGGAATGCTGGCCGACGGCTGGGGCCTGTGGGCGGCGCCGGACCGGGTGTCGGGTCACCTGGGGGCCATCCGCTGGCTGTTGCGGGCCCACCGCACCCGCATGGGGGAACTGCTGGAGGAACTGGCGGTGCTGGAGCGGGTCCACCTGGCCCTGCTGGGACGGGTGGAGGACGCCGGCTCCGGGTTGGTCGAAACCTTCCGCGCCGCCCTGCCGCCGCCCGTCCTGCCCCTCCCGCTGGACGGCCGGGTGCCGGAATGGCCGGCCGGGCCGGAATTTCCCCATTGGCCGGAGGCGGTGGACGACGCGGCCGGGGTTTGGATCCTGCCCCTCGGGCTGGCCATCGCGCTGGGGCCGCTGGTGTTGTTCGGGCCGTTCACCCTGGGCCGGGGCCGCCGGGAGCGGCGGCTGGGGCCCCGGCTGTTGTGCCACCTCCAGGCCTGGGAGGACACCCTGTTCGAAAAATCCGCCCAATTCCTGATCCAGCCGGAGGTCGGCCGGTCGCTGCCCGGGCTGATCCTGCCCAACGAGATCGGCATCCGCAACGCCTTCCACAGCCTGCTGGAGGACCTGGACTGGCGCACCCGGCACCTGGCCGACCGCAGTCGCTGGCAGAACGCCCGCTGCTGGTTCCGGGAGCTGTTCTGGCCGCTGCATATGGTCACGGTCGCGGGGTATGATCGCCGCGTCCGGACCCTGGGACGGCTGTGCGCCGACCCGGTCCGGGGCATCGACCGCCTGATGGCGGGCTGGATCCCCGGTCTGGACCTGGAACAGGGCGTGGGCACGTCCACCTTCGCCGCCCTGCTGGAGCGTTGCCAGGAACGGGGCCTGGCCAACAAGCGGCGCTTCGAACAGCAACTGGACGCCCTGGGCCATGCCTATCAGGTCAACCGGGCCGACCTGCATCTCAATTGGGGCCGCCACCAGGTGCTGCGCCGGGCCTTGCAGGGCTGGGGCCGCCGGACCGGGGCGTCCCGGTCCCCCGCGACGGCCGGCGGCGATCCG
>PEAP01000179.1 GCA_002753665.1 Magnetococcales bacterium DC0425bin3 | reverse complement strand
GTCTACGAGACCTGGAACGCCACCACCCACGCAGGAACCTATCTCTGCGCCAACTCCGACCAGACCCCCTACAGCCAGCGGCTGGACCTGACCAACGGCGGTGTCCTGCACCTCTGCGCCACCGCCCGTTTCCTGCTGATCGCCAGCTTTTTCGGCGGTGCCTGGGGCAGCAGCAGCTACAACGGTCCCTCCGGCTGCTTCGAGCGCACCCGGGTCTGTCCCTGGGACACGGTGGCCGCCGGTTGGCCGCCCTTCATCTTCGCCAACCTGGGCTATTGGGCCTACAACGACACCAGCGCCACCGCGCCCCGCAAACCCTCCCGTACCGGGGCGATTCTCACCGGCGCGTCGGCGGGTCTCAATGCCAACGTCATTCCCTTCGGCAGCTTGAGCTGGTTCATGACCAATCTCAGCGGGGTGGACCAGAAGGTTCCCGACGATGCCGGGGGTTCCTTCATCCCCTTCCTGCCGATCCTGCTGTCGGACAACGGCAACATGCCCATGCACTACGGCGAGATCACCAGCCTGTGCGACCTGTGGGTGCTGCCCCAGGGGGTAGCCGCCAACCTGGACGTGATCCAGAAGAGCGGTATCAACTACCTCTGCCTCCAGGCCCAGACCTCGGGGAAGATGTTCGTGGTGAGAAAGGGGTGAGACCATGGCCAACGCCTTTCCCGTCCCCTGGACGCCCCCCGTCGGCTGCGGGGGATTCAACGCCGCCGCGCCCCGCTTCGGCAAATCCGCTCCGGCCCCATCCCCGGTAACCACCGGCGTCCAGACCGCCACCCGGCAGGGTGTCGCGGCCAATGCCGTGGCTTCCTCCACCCCTTCCCAATATTGGAGCAGCTGACATGCTCACCTTCGCGGATCGCGTCAAGGAGTCCGCCGCCGTCTCCGGGGCGGGAGCCTACATCCTGAACGGGGCGGTGCCCGGCCACCAGGGGTTCATCGAGGCCCTCGGCGGCGACCGGCGCTGCGCCTGGTGCGCCGAACGGGGCAGTCTCTGGGAGGTCGGCGAGGGCCTCGTGGATGCCGCCGGGGGGACGATCTCCCGCGAGCGCATCCTCTCCTCGTCCAACGGCGGGGCGGCGGTGGACTGGCCCGCCGGGAGCGTGGTCGCCCTATTCTGCGTCGCCCCGGCGGAAGTGATCCAGCGCGGCGTGCGCAGCGGCGTCACCGTCACCACTCCGGGGATGCTGCGGGTGCAGCCCGGGGTGGCCCGCTGGTATCCGCCCATGGCGGTGATCTTCACCGCCTGGGAAGCCTGGGTCGGACAGGCCCCCGGCGGCGTCGCCGCGCTGTTCACCCTGCGCAAAAACGGCCTCGCCGTGGCCTCCGGCAGCATCGCCGCCGGGAGCTATCGCATGTCCCACGAGGCGATCTCCCTCTCCCTGACTCCCGATGACTGGCTCACCCTGGACCTCACCCAGACCGGCGTCAGCCCCCCGGGGTCCGATCTCACCGTGCGGCTGATCCCCTGATCCCGTGGCCATCGCCGAACGCGCCTTCGCCGCCGCTCCCGTCGCCGGAACGGGGGCCTCCCGCATCGAACGCCGCTGCGCCCTGCCCTGGGGCGGAACCGGTGTCGTCGAACGGGGATGGCGGCTGCCCTACGACTCGCCGCTGCTTTCAGGCCAGATGGTGCTGCCCTGGCGTCTGGCGGTGGAGCAGGCGGTCGCTTGCGGCTGGGATCTGGAAATCGCCGTTGGTCTGGCCTGCCCCTATTCCATGGAGCGGGTGGCCGCCGGGACCGCCTTGCCCTATGGTCCCTTGTCCTTCTGGCTGGACGGGAGCTGGGTTCAGGCCGGGCTGACGCTCCCTTGGGGAAACGCCTCCAGCGTGGCGGCAGCGTGGGCTTTTCTCCATGACGACACAGCGGGGGTGACCCGGTCGCTGGAGATCCCTTTCGGGGACAGAGGGGAGTTTCCCCGGCAGTCGGCCACGGGTATGAATGCCGTCTCCAGTGCGCCGCTGGCCGGGACGGCAGTGGGTCTGATCGAGAGCCGTTGTGCCCTGAGCTGGGGTGTCGAGGGGCAGGTCGAACGGACCTGGAGGTTCCCCTACGGTCAGATCCATGCCGGACGCCAGCTCGAACTGCCCTGGCGCACGGTAACGGAGGTCGCGTCCGAACTGCGCTGGTCCATCGGCCTCGCCCTGGCCACGGCCTTTCCCTATTCCGGCAGGCGCATCGAGGCCGTCTCGGAGTCAGTCTATGGCGATCTGGCCTTCTACCTGGACGGAACCTGGGTCCATGCCGGAACGGTCCTGTCGTGGGGCGATGCGGCATGGGTGGGGGCGGAATGTTCCTGGCCCTGGGACGATGCGGCGGCGGTGAGGACGGCCCAGGTCTTCCCCTGGGAAGACGAATCCGCCGACGCATGGATTTTGCGCACCTCCACCGGGACGGCGTTGGCGAGCGCGCCCGTTGCAGGAACGGTGTCCGGGCGGGTTGAAACCGCCTGGGAAACCCCCTGGGACCAGCCCTGGGTCAATCGGGTGCTGGAGTGTCCCTCCGGGCTGCGTGCGGAAAGGCAGTCCGAAACGCCCTGGGGAGACTGGCAGGCGCGGGCCGGGATGGCGCATCCCTACGGCGATCTGCTGGCCCTGGCCCGGATGGAATACCCCTGGGAACCGGCGCTTCGGATCTCGGCGGGACTGAACGAGGCCTACGGCTCCAATATCGCCCTCAGTCGCCTGGAGCTACCCTTCGGCAACGGCCCGCTGCTGGTCGCGTGGAGCCTGCCCATCCACTTCACCGTCACCGCCAGTCTGGACGCCTCCTGGTCCCTGCGGGGGCTGACCGGTCGACAGATAGAACTGGGCTGGGGCTTCACCACCCCCGTGGCCAGTCAAACGGAGTTCCCCTACGCCTTGCTGGCCCGCACCCCCGTGAACCGCGCCCTCACCGGCTCCTGGGATCTGGCCAGCGAACGCCCGCCGCTGCGAGCTGAAAGCGGAGTCCGGGCCATCCATTTCGGGGTTCAGCTATGATCCTGTCCGCCAGCATATCCCTCGCCGAGGGCGATTTCGCCTGGAGTGGCTCCCTGGAACTGGACGATCCCGCCAGCTTCCAGCGGGTGAAGGTGGACGATCCCATCATCCTCGAACTGGGCGGCGAGGTCTTCAACCTGGTGGTGGACAACAAGACCCTGGAGCGCAACGGCGTTGGCCTGCCCCGCTTCAGCGTCTCGGTGATCAGCCCGACGGTGCGCTGGACCTCGCCACGGGCCACCACCATGGAGCGGACCTGGAGTGATCCGGTCCAGGCCCGCGCCGCCGCCGAGGAGGCCACGGGCGAAACCATCCTTTGGGAACTGGTGGACTGGCTCATCCCCGGCGGCAGGCTGGCAGTCCACAACGCCACCCCCGCCGACGTGGTCCGAACCATCGCCGAAGCCGCCGGAGGTGTGGTGGAAACTCTGCCCGAAGGGCAACTGCGGGTGCGGCACCGTTTCCCGGTGGCGGTCCCCGACTGGGCCACGGCCACCCCCGGTCACATTCTCACCGATGCTGCCGACAACCTCTCCTGCCGCGAATCCCACATGCTGCGTCGCCGGGTCAACCGTGTGCTGGTGCGGGGCTATCTGCCGCAATCCGGCCATCTCGCCGCCGAGGTGGACAATCGCCCGGACGGGCTGAACGAGGGCCGGAACAGCTTCTTCGCGGGCGAAACCGCCCATCTGCTGGTTCACGCCGGGCCGGAGGTGACCAGCGTGGAACTGACCGCGTCCACCGGGTTGCTGCTGCCAGGACTGGAGCAAACCCTGCGACTGACCCAGGATGTCGTCTTCGACGGCGTCGCTTCGGCCATCCTGGACCAGCCCGCCGTTTCCATCGATTCGGTGATCTGGTTGGGCAACGATCTGGGCATGCTCACCCTGGAAGCCGACCGGCGCACCCTGTCCGCTGAGCGCGCCGGGGTGGCCATCGCCCGCATCAGTTACACAACCGTGGCCAGTTCCTGGGGCCTGACCTCGCCAGAGACCGTGGCCGGGCTGGACGCCTTTCCGGTGCAGGTGCAAGCCGTGGCCCAGAACGGCGCGACGCCCCTGGACGGGGAGATCATCTGCCAGCGCGGAGACGGCGATCATCCCGGCGAGGACATCTCCGATCCCCTGCTGGCCGACACACTTGCAAAACTCTCCCGAGGCCGCGCCGAGATCGACAGCGGCGAGATCCTGCAAGAGGTTTCCCTGACCTGCCTCCACCGTCCGGGCCTCCTGCCGGGCCAACTGGTCGAGGTCCACGACGCCCTGATGGGCCAGACCTGGGTCGGCAAGGTGACCGGCGTCACCCACGCCGCCGCCGGGCCGCGACTCACCACCACCCTGGAGATCCTGCGCCATGTCCCAACCCCTGATTGACCTGCAACGCCTGCTGGCTAGGCGTCAGACCCCGACCGGGCGCGTGGTGGCTGTTGTCACTGGGGGGATGGTCCGCGTGGCCACACCCCAGGGGGTGGTAGAAGTGGTCGCTGAAACTGGGCTGGCGGTAGGCGACAGGGTGGTGGTGCGCGACGGGCGGGCTGCCAAAAGTCAGGGAACGACGAACGCGCCGGTGTTCTTCGTATGATGAACCGCACTCCGGACTCGACCCATCCCCAGGAAATCCGGCGCGCACTTACTTGGTCGATGCATGCAACTCCTTCAGCGATGAATACCGTCTTCATAATGTTTTTGACAATGCTTCCTGGTTTTGGTAGAAGGGACTGTCTCACCATCAAGCTGGACAGGTGGGGGATGCGCGGGTTTGCGCGTGTATTTTGTGTGGTCAACACCACTCGACGTCCATATTTTTGATGCAGTGGGATTCAAGGACGCTTGTGATTGGTCTGTTTCCTGGGGGGAAGAAATTGATTTTTTCATCAATCCATGAGGGAGTTGGGCATTGGCTGACGTTGGCGGGAGAGCTGCCCACGTTGCAGTGCGCTGGTTATAAAATAGATTTATCCCC
>PEAP01000178.1 GCA_002753665.1 Magnetococcales bacterium DC0425bin3 | reverse complement strand
GGCTGTCAGCGACTGAAAAACCAGCCGGCCCTCCAGCAGGGCGGCCCGGGACAGGGACCAGTCCAGGTCCTGGATGGTCAGCCAGGGGCCCTGGGCATCGGCCAGGGTCAGGGACTCCAGGTGGACCTCGCAAGGCAGGAGACCTTCCTGGGGGCCGAGGACCACCCGGATCCCGTCGGATGCCAGGAGGCGGTTGAGCAGCGCCACGCCGGCCTGGCGGGCGGGGGGGGATTGCAGTGACCCGAACAGCAGGATGGCCAGCAGCACCAGCAGCACCAGCACGCCCAGACAAGACCTGAGCAGCCACCCCATCGGGCTGAAGACCAGTTTGGACATTCAATAGGCCTGTCCGACGCCGATCAGGATCTGGAAGTTGCCGTCCACCCCCTGCCGGCGTTTCAGGGGGAAGCCCACATCGAGGCGCAGGGGGCCCAGGGCCGTGGCGTAGCGTACCCCGAGGCCCGCGCCGGTGAACAGGTCGTTGCGGTCCAGGTCGGGCACCAGGTCTCTGAAGGCCCCGCCGCTTTCCAGGAAGCCGACCGCCTGCAGGTCGTTGGTCAGCTCCAGCCGGGCCTCTCCGCCCGCTTCCACCTGGGACAGGCCGCCCACCGGGCGCTGATCCGCATCCAGGGGGCCGGCTTTCTGATAACCGTAGGCGCGGATCGATCCGCCGCCGCCGGAAAAGAACCGCTCGTCGGCGGAGGCGCTTTCCAGGTCCGGACCCACCAGCCAGCCGCCGGCCAGGCGGCCGGCCAGGACCAGCCGCGGGGCGGGCAGCAGGGGATGATAGCCGGAGGCGCGGCCCTGGACCCTGAAGAATGAGCCGCTGTTGCCGAACAGGTCGATGGCGGGGTCGGCCTTCAGGGTGGCGCGCCAGCCCCGGGTCGGATCCAGCAGGCTGTCGCTGCGGTTGGCCGACCAGCCGGCCGGCAGGGAGAGCAGGCCCACCAGGCTGTCATCCGCCAGGCTCAGGTCACGGATCTGGGCGGTTCGGAACCGGCCGCCGCCGGAGATCTCATGGCCCGGGGCCAGGAGGCGGGTGACGGTGGCGCCAAGGGCGAAGGAGACCTTTTCGTAGGCATCCGAACGCTCCAGGTCCAGCTCGGACTCCAGGCCGAGGGTCTGCTCCGGGGCGTCGAAATGGGGCTTGCCCAGGGTGGCGGCGGCGTGGAAGGCGTCGGGAAAGACGTATCCACCCAGGGCGAGTTTTTCCCCCCGGCCCCGGAGATTGCGGTGTTCCCAGTCGGTGGCGAGGCGGGGGCCACGGTCGCTGTGGTATTCCACGCCGGCGCTGATGGTGCGGCTCTTGCGCTGGCCCAGGGCGACCTCCACCGGCCAGAGACCGTCCGGCCCCGGCTCGGGCGTTGGACGGACGCCCACCGTGTGGAACAGGCCGGTTTCCAGCAGGCGGCGCTGGGCATCGGCGATCAGGTCGGGATGATAGCGCTCCCCCGCCTGCCAGGGGATCCGTTCCTGCAGAAAGCCCGCATCGATGCCCTCGAAACCGGTCAGACGCACCGGCCCCAGACGCACCAGAGGACCGGGGTCGAGGACGAATTCGAGGTCGAGGGTGCGGGTATCATGGTCGAGGATTCCCTCCCGTTGCATCAGCCTGGCGAAGGCCCGGCCCTGGTTGGCCAGATGGCTCGCCAGCCTGGTTTCGGCTTCCAGCACCACCGCGGCGCGGGCCGGGTCTCCCCCGGCCAGATGCAACTCCTCCAGGGTGGGCCAGCCCGGGTCCGGCAGGGCGGGGTCGGTGCGGATCGTCACCCGGCCGATGTGGTAGAGCGGGCCGGGGGTGATCCGGAAGATGACCTGGTGCCGCTCCAGCCCGGGGCGGAGGGCGGTCTCCACCTGGCCGGCATGAAAGCCCAGGGAGCGCAGGGCATCCAGGAAGGTCTCCCGATCCTTGTGAACCCGGTTGGCCAGCAGCAGGGGACTCAGGGGTGGCCGGTTCTGCCACAGGAGGGTGACGGCATTGTCCCGTATCAGGGTCAGCAGCCGGTCGCGGTCGGCGGCCCGATCGAACAGGCTCTGCACCGGGTCGCAGAGGGGCGGCCCGTCCGGGGGATCCGCCGGGGGGGCGAGATCCGGGCGAAAGAGGTACTGACAGTCCGCCAGACCCTGGATCTGGACATCATAGGGCAGGCCCACCCCGCGCTGTTCTTCGGCCAGACCGGCAGCAGGGTGAAAAACCCACCCCAAGGCCGCCACCAGGCCTCCCAGGTGGATGGCCTGGAGCAGATGCTGGAATGGCCGACTCCGCTGTGCCATGCTTGCCGAACCTCGCTGGCGATGGGAACACGAAGTTCATGATGATACCATCCCGGCCCTCTCCGGACAGGAAAGATGCTGCCCATGGCCGACCACGTCTTCATTCATCCAGAACCTTCGGTGGCGGTCATCGGCGCCGGCAGTTGGGGCACGGCCCTGGCCGCCCTTCTTGCGGGCAAGCTGTCCCGGGTGACCCTCTGGTGCCGGGAGGCGGAGGTGGCCGAATCCATCAACGGGGAACGTCGCAATCCCCTGTTCATGGCCGATGTCTGGCTGCCGGCCACCCTCCGGGCCGTCACGGATCTGGAGGCCGCCACCGCCGCCCACACCGTGCTGGTGATGGCGGTGCCCACCCAGTTCACCCGGGCCATCCTGGAGCGCATGGCGCCCCACTGGCCCCGGGAGGGCATCGCGGTGTTCGCCACCAAGGGCATCGAGATGGACCGTCTGACCCTGATTTCGGAACTCTGCCGGGAGGTGCTGGGTGCCGAGCGGGTGGGGCGGTCCTGCTACCTCTCCGGTCCTTCCTTCGCCCGGGAGGTGCTGGCCGGTCTGCCCACCGCGGTGGCGGTGGCGGGGCAGGATCCCCGGGTGGTGCAGACCGTCCAGGAACTCTTCGCCACGGCGGCGTTCCGGACCTATTCCACCGACGACGTGACGGGTGTGGAGCTGGGCGGAGCGTTGAAGAACGTCATCGCCTTGGCGGCGGGCATCGGCGACGGCCTGGGATACGGCCACAACGCCCGGGCGGCCCTGATCACCCGGGGGCTGGCGGAGATGATCCGCCTGGGCGAATCCCTGGGGGCGCGGCGGGAGACCTTCGCCGGTCTGTCCGGCCTGGGGGATCTGCTGCTCACCGCCACCTCGGAACAGTCCCGCAACCGCATGGTGGGGTTCCAGCTGGGCCAGGGCCGCAGCCTGGCGGACATCCAGGCCGGCATGCAGGGTCAGGTGGCGGAAGGGGTGAAGACCGCCCACGGCGTGTTCCATTTGGCGCAACGCCAGGGCATCGACATGCCCATCACCCGTGCGGTCTACGCGATCCTCTTTCAGGATCGGCCGCCGGCCTCGGTGGTGCGGGAGCTGATGGAACGGGCGTTGAAGCCGGAAAGCGCATGAGCGACCCTAAGTTTCATGGATGGGGGAAGCCTCCCTCCACCCTCGTACCGTGAAAGTCGCGTCAGCGGCTTGCCCCATCCATCGAAGCTACATCCGTCCGGCCAGATAGCCGACCGGGTTGACCGGCTTGATGTTCTTGCGCAATTCGAAGTGCAGCCGGGGGGTGGTGGCGCTGCCGGACTGGCCGGAATAGGCGATGACCTGCCCGGCCTTCACCCGTTCGCCGCGTTTGACCAGAATGCGGCTGTTGTGGGCATAGGCGGTCATGTAGCCGCCGCCGTGGCGCACGATGATCATGTTGCCGTAGCCGGCCAAGCTGTCGTCGGCATAGGCCACCACGCCGGACCCGGAGGCCTGGACGGGGGTGTTGGGATTGACGGCGATGTCGATGCCGTTGTTGCGCAGCCGGCCCCGGGTGCCGAAACCGGAGATGATGCTGCCCTTCACCGGCCAGAGCCATTTGCCCGGGCGCTTGCCCTCGACGATCCACTTGTCGGACTGCGCCGGCGGGGCGGCTTCGACGGGTTCCTGTTGCAGGGCGGGTTCCTCCGGGGGCTCGGGTTCCTGGGCGAGCGGCTGGGGAGCGGGTTCCTCTGGTGGAGCCGCGGGTTCCGGGGGGGCGACCGGCTCCTCGTTTGGTTTCGGCACGATGGCGGCCATGACATTGGCCCTGGCGGCGGGCGCCGGCGCCCGGGCGGCGGCCAGCCTGGCGGTCTGGTTCGGTCCCGGTCCGG
The DNA here is from genome assembly GCA_002753665.1 of Magnetococcales bacterium DC0425bin3. Taxonomy (GTDB): domain Bacteria; phylum Pseudomonadota; class Magnetococcia; order Magnetococcales; family DC0425bin3; genus DC0425bin3. The sequence continues at coordinate 831 of PEAP01000178.1, read as the reverse complement.
CCGCCTTGGCCAGACTGCCGGCCGGAATCCGCAGGGGTACGGGTTCGGGAATGGGCAGCCAGCCCAGGGTGGGGGCACCGGCCACGAAGGCTGGGGTCGGGGCCGCTGCCGGGGGTGCGGGATGCGCAACAATGGTCGGGGCCTGGACCTGGGCCTGGGCCTGGGCCGCCGGGGGGGCGAGATCCTCGATGGCCGGGGGGTCCGCCACCGGCGCGGGCGGATCGGGCAGGGTGGCGGACTCCACCACGGGGGATTCCATCAGCGGCGGTGCGACGGCCGGGGCGGCGGCCCGTCCCTGGTCGCCCGGGGGTGGGGTGAGGCGCAATTGCTGGCCCAGATACAGCAGGTCCGGGTCGCTCACCTTGTTCCAGGCGGCGAGCTGTTCCACATCCACACCGTGAACCACCGCGATGGCCCACAGCGTGTCGCCGGGACGCACCCGGTAGGTGTCGGAATTGGACCGGGCGATACGCTGCGTGGGAGCCGGCTTCACATTCCAGGCCAGGGGCGGCCCGGAACCGATGCGGATGGCAGCCGGTTGCCGCTGGGGCCGATCCCGCAGCGGATCGGCGGAGGCACAGCCGGCCAGGAGACCCAACAGCAACAGCCAAGTGATCCGTCCCACGTCCATGTTTCGCATCAACTCCACAGAATGTTACCGTGGAAGCCGGAAATCGGCTTTCATCGGTGGAGGGTGGAGGGAGGCCTCCCCCATCCATCAAGGTGACCGTGGAAGCCGGAAACCGGCTTTCATCGGTGGAGGGTGGAGGGAGGCCTCCCCCATCCATCCAAAGTTACCGTGGAAGTCGCGCGGCGACTTCCATTCTTACC
>PEAP01000177.1 GCA_002753665.1 Magnetococcales bacterium DC0425bin3 | reverse complement strand
CAGAGCCGACCCCCCCACCGGCAGCCGTCGAGGGACCGACGGCTCCACCGCCGGAACCGGCCACCCCTTTCTGGTGTCCGGTGGCCTATGAAGCCCGGAGGCCCATGGTGGAGAGTCAAAAGGGGCCACAGGCAAAAAATACCCTGCCAGATAAACAGCCTGCAGGTCGGGATCTGCGCCGCTGGAGTGGACTGGTGCCCCGGTTGCGGGCCGGGTTTGCGGAGCGGACCCCGGGTAAAAGCCTGGATATCGATGCCCTGGTTCGCCTGCTGGCCAAGGGACGGAGCTTCCAGCATCTGCCGCGCCTCGCCCGGCTGCGTTGGGGTTCGTCCATGCAGATCATCGTCGATCGCAGTGTACGCTTGATCCCCTTTCAGGAGGACCAGGAGCGGGTGGCCCGGCGGTTGGCTGCCCTGTTGCCCAGGCATGCGGTCAGTTTTGCCCTTTTTTTGGAGGGGATGGACGACCCGATCACCCTGGGGCCACGCGGGGAGTTTCAGAACTATCGCCGACCCGCGCCCGGCGCGCTGGTGGTGGTGCTGGGAGATCTCGGCTGTCTGGCAGGCAATGCGGAGCGGCTCGCGGCCCGTTGGGGGGGCTTTGGCCACCGTCTGGCCCGTGACCAATGCCGTCTCGTGGCCTTGACCCCCGCGCCGCCCTCCCGCTGGTTGCCGGGAGTGCTGCGGGGGTGGCGCATGGTGGCCTGGGAGGGTGGGGCTGTCGGCCTGCGTTTGACCCCGGCCGAGCTTGAGGAGCGGGCAGAACGGCTGCTGCGCCTCCTCTCCCCGGCGGTGCGCATCGAGCCGGGGCTGCTGCGGGATCTGCGCCTGCTGCTCGGCAGCGGGGCCGACGCGGGCACCGAGGCCGATGTCTGGCGGCATCGCGCCCTGCTTGGCCGCTCGCGGGTGGCCGCCTCCTGGGATCCGGTGGTCGCCAAACGGTTGCGGGATGCCTTTTTCCGCGCCGAATCCCTCGATATGCAGCTCAAGGTGATTCAACACCTCCATGCGTGGCGGGGCGGTCTGGCCCCGGAGGTGTGGTATGAAGAGCTGCTCAGCCTCTCCCCGGAGTTGCGCCAGGCCCTGCCCGAAACCTTGCGCAACAACGATCTGCGCGCCGCTGCCCAAACCCTCCAACATCTGGCCGAGGGACCATCCCCCCTGCACCGGGAGTGGTATCGGCGGCTGAGTGGCCGCGCCGGACCAGAGTACCACCAGCAGGATGATCCCGCCTTGCGGCAAGCCCAGCAAAGGCTGGAACTGGCCACCTTCCAGGACGATCCGCAGCACACCTTGTCGGCAAACTTTGACCCGGGATTGCTGCCCGTCGTCTTTGATCCCCCGCGCCGCTTTGCCCTCTGGCAGCAGGGTGCCCGGCTGATGGCGGAGGGGGAGACTTCTCCGGTCGCGACGGTGGAGATCGGGAGTTGGCTGGGAAACATGGTCAGCGGTACCGGGTTGCTGCGCATCGGTGCGCCGGCCGTCGATCCGGCCTTCTGGAAATCCGGCACCCCACCCCCCTGGGCCAACGCCTGGGGTTGGGATAAGTTCGGGGCCTGGGTGACCTTTGTTGTCGGGGAGGTTACCCAGCGGTTGCGCTGGATTCCGCCGGGACAATTCTGGATGGGTTCACCAGCCGATGAGCCGGGGCGGTTCGACGATGAAGGCCCCCGGCATAAAGTGACCCTCTCCACAGGCTATTGGCTGTTTGATACCCCCTGTACCCAGGCCCTCTGGCAGGCGGTGATGGGGGAGAATCCGAGCGATTTTCAATCGACCGGGTCGCCGGATGAACCGGCGTGGGAGCGTCCAGTGGAGCGGGTAAGCTGGAACGATGTCCAGCAGTTTCTCACCCGGTTGAACGAGCGGCTGCCCGGTCTGGATCTGAGTCTGCCCAGCGAGGCCCAGTGGGAGTACGCCTGTCGCGCCGGGACCACGACGCCGATTTATGGCCAGGAACTGGAGGCCATCGCCTGGTACGATGCCAACAGCGATGATCGAACACACCCCGTTGCCTGCAAGGATCCCAATGCCTGGGGTTTGTATGACATGTTGGGCAATGTGTGGGAGTGGTGTCTGGATGGGCAGCGGCGTTATGACCCGGCTGCCCGAGTGGATCCCCTGGGGCCGTCGGCTGTCGGCGTGGGGCGCGTGGTTCGCGGCGGGTCTTGGATCGACGTTGCCCGCGACGTCCGGTCGGCGTACCGCCTCGCCAGCTCGCCTGTTGGCCGCGACCACTTCATCGGCTTTCGCTGTTCCCGAGTTCTCGTGAGCCAGGCAGGGCAAGGGGGAGCGGAGCCGCTGGAGCCGGCGTCCGTCCGCCTGGCGGAGCGGCGGATGGCAACGGCTCCAGCGAGCGAAGCGGCGTTGCGGCTGGCAGGGGCGCGCCCGGTTACCCACTGTCTGCTGCCCCGTCGTCCCCTGTTGCAGGCAGAGAGCGACCGCGAGCGGTTAACCTTTGAGCAGGTCACCAAACCCCGCTGGGCCGATGCCATGGGGCGGGATCGGGTGGGGTTGTGGGTCACGATCACCCTGGCCGCCGACGGCGGCAAACCGGTCACCCAGCGTCTGCGCTGGATTCCACCGGGGCGGTTCTGGATGGGTTCGCCAGAGGATGAGCCGGGTCGGTATGACGATGAAGGACCACAACACCCGGTGACCCTCCGCCAGGGCTATTGGCTGTTCGATACCCCCTGCACCCAGGGGTTGTGGCAGGCGGTGATGGGCAACAATCCGAGCCGTTTTCACTCCCCGGACCGGCCCGTGGAGCAGGTAAGCTGGAACGATGTCCAGGCGTTTCTGGAGAAGATCAACCGGCGGTTGCCCGGTCTGGATCTGGCTCTGCCCAGCGAGGCCCAGTGGGAGTATGCCTGCCGCGCCGGCACCACAACGCCGATTTATACCGGGGAGATGGCGATTCTGGGGGCAAACAACGCCCCCGCGCTGGACCCCATCGCCTGGTATGGGGGCAACAGCGGCGTGGGGTTTGAACGGGAGGATGGCGAAAAGTCGTCGGCGTGGCCGGAAAAACAGTATCCCCATGAGCAGGCCGGAACCCGCCCGGTTGCCCGCAAGGATCCCAATCCGTGGGGTCTTTACGACATGCTGGGTAATGTGTTAGAATGGTGCGCGGACGGGATGAGCTCTTACAGCCCGGATGCGGTGGAGGATCCGGTTGGGGAGACGGCTGTCGGCGTGGAGCGCGTGGTTCGCGGCGGGTCTTGGGTCGACGATGCCCGCTCCGTCCGGGCGGCGTACCGCCGCGCCTACTCGCCTGATGGCCGCCACCGCAGCCTCGGCTTTCGCTGTTCCCGAGTTCATTCGTGAGCCAGGCCAGCAGGCAGCGGGAGCAACGTGGCCGGGCGTGTGGTGTCCCGGCGGCGGAGCCCCGGGCAGCACACGCCGGGCCGCGTTGCGCGGTGGGCAATATTCATATCGGCAAAGAGGGCAGCCGGGCAGAGGCCCGGCGAAGGCTCGCCGCCGGTTTTTTTGGGGGGGTGTGTGATTCGGCATGGCGACGCACTATACCATAGACCCACTCCGCCAGGCCCTGGCGGATGGCTCTCCACCGGAGTGGGCCAGCGGTTGGGGGGAGGACCGTTACGGTCTTTTTCTGGCATTCACCCTGAAGGGGGTTACCCAGCAGTTGCGCTGGATTCCGCCGGGGTCATTCATGATGGGTTCTCCAACCGATGAACCGGAGCGGTCGGACGATGAAGGTCCGCAACACGAGGTCACTTTCCGGCAGGGCTTCTGGATGTTTGACACCGCCTGCACCCAGGGGTTGTGGCAGGCGGTGATGGGAAAGAATCCGAGCCACTTTCAATCCCCGGACCTTCCTGTGGAACAGCTGAGCTGGGACGATGTCCAGGGGTTTCTGGCCCGGATCAACGCGCAGATTCCCGGTTTGGCGTTGAGCCTGCCCAGCGAGGCCCAGTGGGAATATGCCTGCCGCGCCGGAACCACGACCCCCTTCAGCTTTGGCGGCAATATCACGCCTGAACAGGTCAATTATGACGGCACTTTTCCCTATGCCAATGGCCCCAAGGGTCTGTATCGGCAAAAGACGGTTCCCGTCGCCAGCCTGCCCCCGAATCCATGGGGGCTTTTCGAGATGCATGGCAATGTTTTTGAGTGGTGCGAGGATGTTTGGCATGACTCCTACCAGCAGGCTCCCACGGATGGCCGGGCCTGGATCGATGCCCAATCTGCACCTCACTCCGGCGTGGTGCGCGTGGTTCGCGGCGGGTCTTGGATCGTCGTTGCCCGCGACGTCCGGGCGGCGTACCGCGACGCCTTCTCGCCTGATGACCGCTACCACCTCATCGGCTTTCGCTGTTCCCGAGTTCATTCGTGAGCCAAGCCAGCAGGCAGGGGGAGCAACGTGGCCGGGCGTGTGGTGTCCCGGCGGCGGAGCCCCGGGCACCAGACGCCGGGCCGCGTTGCGTGGGCTTCCACAAGAGGCGGCGAACGGCTGCGCTGTATCGGTGGCGTGATTCCTGGTGCACCCGCTTGGTTTCAACCTGCCGCCCGCTGAGATGGAAAGCGGATGTGAACTTGGCGTGGTGTGTGCCAAGACCGAACCCTTTTGGTTTTTCAAGGCAGCAACAGGGTGATAATTACAGCAAATCTCTTCAGAAAGGCCAGTGTACCAGGTTGCACGGCAAAGGTTGTGGTGCCCATGGCGGTTTCCTCCCCCTGGTTGGAATGTAGACTGGCGGTTAATGCCCGCCGGGCAGGACGCGCACCAGCGTCATGAGAATGCCCGCCATCATAGCCAGTTGCGCCAGGGCAAGGCCGGTCATCCACTTGATTGTCTCGTTCTTGGCGATTTCGATCTTGGTTTCCATTCTAAGGAGCCGTTAAAAAATAACTTGGACTTCTGTCTGCGTGTTGGTACACTCAGCAGATGGAAACTGATAGCTTGATTGCAGCCCGATATGCAGCACTTGCGGGAATCCTTGATGAACGCCAG
>PEAP01000176.1 GCA_002753665.1 Magnetococcales bacterium DC0425bin3 | reverse complement strand
CCCAGCACCAGCCCCACCGGCTGCACCGCCAGATCGGCGGTTTGCACGAACAGCCGGCCGTCAGGAGCCAGCAACGCCCGCAGCCGGGCCAGCAATTCCGCCAGGTCGGCAAAATACATGATGGAATGGGACAGGGTGATCAGATCGAAGGGGCCGTCGAGCCGATGGAGGGCGTCGGGCTCCAGCCACAGGTGAAAGCCGTCGCACCGGGGAAACACCTCCCGGTAGCGGGGGTTGAGGTCGCAGCCGTGGGCTTCGAGGCCGGGGAAGCGGCGTTCCAGCTCCACCAGCAGCAGGCCATCGAAGCAGCCCACGTCCAGGATGCGCCGGGGCGGGGCGGGCAGATGGCGCTGGAGCAGCTCGGCCTGGAGCAACGGCCGGGTCACCGGTTCGGGAAAATCCGTCACCGTCACCCGATGGTGGGTCTGGGCGCTGTGGAAGTACAGGGCATCGGCATAGAGGCGTTCGGCCGCCGCGATCAGGTCCACCGCCAGGTTCTGCCAGGCCCCGCAAGCCGGACAGGCGGCGATGGCCCCGCCCTGGCCGAGGTCGTGGAAATCCACATGGCGCAGGCGGGCATGGGCCAGGGTGTGAACCTCCCGGTCCGCCCGATTGCAGAGGGGGCAGGCCGGGGACGGCATTGGGCGGGGCGCGTTCACACCCGCTCCAGGCCTTCGTTGATGGAGTGGGAATAGAAGTTCTTGAACAGGATGCCGCTCAGGCCCAGACCGGTGGCGGCCATGCGGGCCACGGCGCTGTCGAACAGATGCCGGTAGCGGGGCAGATAGCGGCCGTAGGTGCCAACGAAGAAATCCTGACTGGTTTTCTTCAGGACGTTGTCGGGGGCGTCGGTATCGATCAGGTCCAGTACCCGGATGACGTAATCGTGCTGAACCTGACCGAACTCCTTCTTCAAGTCGAGATAGAGGTCCCGCAGCGCGCCGAAATCGTCCCCCACCGCCGCCTTGATGGCCGCATTCATTGGATTGTCGATGCGGGTCATGAGGTTCTCGAAGTTGATCTGATTGTGGTTCAATTGCAGGGCATTGGGATAGCGGCCGAACAGGGCGTCCCAGTGGCGGGCGGCGCGCTCGGCCCGGGGGTCGAGGAAGGTGTACTTGGGCAGCTCCCAGGGGTTCTGGGGCTGGATGATGCGGCCCTCGGCGGCCAGGTCCCGGTAGAGGGCGCTGTCGCGGATCAGCATGAGTACGGAAAAGATCTGCTCCGGGTTGTCCAGCCAGCCCAGCCGGGCGAGAAAGGCCATGTTCGCGCGGATCGACTCCATGGTGGAGTTGGGGCCGAACATGATGAAGCCGATGATCACATAGAAGAGATCCAGCTTCTTGAGTCGCTCCAGGGTGGCCATGTTCTGGGCGATGGTGGCCTTCTTGCCATAGTACTGCAGTTCCTGCCCCGATCCCGCCTCCACCCCGACGATGATCACATCCACGCCGGCCTGTTTCCAGAGCCGCAGGAGATCCTCGTCCCCGGGTTCCAGCATGGAGTCGCCGCGCATGTAGACCTTGATGGACAGGGGCAGGCGGCGCTGGATGATCTGGTTGCAGATCTCCCGGGTGCGGCGTTTGCCCTTGGGACCCGGATCCTCGAAGGAAGAATCGGCGAAGTTGAACAGGCGGGCACGGTAGCGGGTGGTGAGTTCCTCCAGCTCGTCCACCACATGGGTGGGGCTGCGACCGCGCCAGATCTTGCCTTTCTGCAGGCGGGTGTAGAAATTGACCGAACAGAAGGTGCAATTGGCCACGCAGCCCCGGGAGGTCACCACCCGCACGCTGCCCAGCAGGTTGCCGTCCCGCTCGTCCCGGGTGGCTTCCTCCAGATTGTCCCGGGCGGGGAAGGGCAGGCTGTCCAGATCGGGGATCAGGGGCCGGGGCGGGTTGCGCACCGCCCGGCCGGCGGCATTGCGCCACACCACCCCGGCGATGGTGGCATAGTCCAGGGTGTCATCGGTCAGCTGCTCCATGATTTCCAGCAGGGTCAGCTCGCCCTCGCCATAGACCATGGCGTCGAACAGGGGTTCATGTTCGATGATGGTTTCGGCCAGGGAGGAGAGAAACGGTCCGCCCAGCAGGATCCGCGCCTCTGGGCGACGGGCCTTGAGGCCGGCGGCCACCGTCCGCACGCCGACGTAATTGACCATGTTGAGCTGAAAGCCGTACAGATCTCCCTCCACCGCCATGGCGGCGTCCAGGGCTTCTTCGCCCCGGCTGGCGAAGCATTGATGGAGAGTGACCGGAAAGCCGTGGCGGCGCAGATAGGCCGCCAGATGGCCCAACCCCAGGGGCACTTCCTGCTCGAACTGGTAGTCCCCATCCAGCACCACGTTGATCAGGGTGAGGGCGGGCAGGGACCGATCGGCAGTTTTTTCCCGTTGGGCATCCCCCAGGGGGACAGGCCGGAAGGGCAGCGGGCGAACCGGAAGCGGCATTGGGGTCTTGGCATCCATGGGCGGGTTCCTTTGGAGGAGAACTGCCCAATCGCTAAGCAATTTTTATGCTAAAACGTTATTATTCGAAGAAGATGAAATCCCAATCTCCCCGATAACCGCAACGCTGGTACCACCAGACCCAGGCCTCCGGGGAGTGGAAACTTTCGCAGGTGAGCTGCCAATAGAGAAGATTGGCCTTTTCCCGTTCGGTGCGGTAGGACTCCACCATGAGGTATTTGCGTTCGCCCCGCCCCACCCGTTCGATCTCCCGGATGGCCGGTTCCAGCTCGAAACAGGGCAGGTTGTGCAGGGTGCCCAGGGAACAGACGAAATCGAAGCTGCCGTCGGCGAAGGGCAGACGGGCGGCGTGGCCCTGGCGGAGGCAGGGTTTGATCTCCTCCTTGGCATGGTCGATGGCGTACTGGCTGATGTCGAGCCCGGTGACGATCACGCCCGGCACCGCCACGGTGAATTCGTGGAGCAGGAAGCCTTTGCCGCAGCCCACGTCCAGGATGCGATCACCGGCCTTGAGACCGTAATGCCGGGCCAACTGTCGGGCCAGGGGCAGCCAGCGGCCGTCGTAACGGTAGCCACCGTAACCGAAGCGCCGTTCGCCGTCCCAGTATTCGGCCCCCCACCGTTTGGCCACGGTGGCGCACTCGGCCTTGTCGAATTCCACCACCCGCTGCACATAGTTCCGGGGGGTGCGATTGTGCATGTGATTGATGAAATCGACGCGGGCCATGGGGATCGGATCCGGCAGGAGGGTTCGATTCAATCGGTGGGAAAGCCGTCGCGGAGGAATTTTTCCATCTCGGTGTGACGTTTCTGCAGGGCATCCCGCAGTTCCCGCATCTGTTTCTCCAGTTGGGCGGTCTCGCGTTCGTAGCGGGCCAGGATTTCCCCCAGCCGGGTCGGGGCCAGGTGTTTCTGCAGGCCGTCCATGTCGCCCTGGGAAAAGGCGTGGCGGTCGCCTCTCAGGACGCCCATGGCGTGGACACAGGGCTTTTTCATTCTTCCGGCTTCACAGTCGCAGGAGACGGAGATCTTCTTGTAGCCCACGATGACCTCGACGTGATACAGATCACCTTCGGCGGTCAGGTGGGCCTTGAACTGATAGCGCATGGCTGGGGTATCCTTCTTTCCCGGGACGAATTATGGCCAGAATTTCGATTCTACCATATCAGACGCGGTTCAAGTCGAGAGATTCTGCTGGAGAATGGGCATGACAGACGCGGAACGCCGTTTCCGCGATGTTCCAGCGGATATCAGACCCCTGTCCTCGGCCACCCTGGAGAGCCTGGACGAACTGTTGTTCCGGCGCGGCTATCTTCCTCATGCCGTCACGCCCGAGGTGTTGGCCCAGAACCAGCGCAGCCTGGAACACCAGCTCATTGCGGCCAAGTTTGCCCACCCCGGTCCGCCGGTCTGCCCAACGGTCCTGGGAGAGCTGACGGTCGGCAACGATCCCACCGATTGGGTGCCGGGGGCATTCGTCCAATTCATCCGTGTGGATGGTGAGGAGCTTGGCGATCCGATCCTGTCCTCCCAGGAATTGCGTGCTCCCCTGCCCGACCTGCTGGGCAGGCTGGAAGAACTGCTGAAAATCAACGTCCACGCCACCGTGGACATGACCTCCGGCCCGCTGGAAACCCGGCAGCCGGACTATCCCCTGGTGGCGCTCCAACAGATCGTCCGCAATGCCATCTTGCACCGATCCTACGAACACACCCACGCCCCGGTACGGATCTACTGGTTTCAGGATCGGATCGAGATCCACAATCCCGGCGGCCCGTTCGGTCAGGTCACCCGCAACAATTTCGGCCGACCCGGTGCCTGCGATTACCGCAATCCCAACCTGGCGGCAGTCATGAAACAGCTCGGCTATGTCCAGCAGTTCGGCATGGGCATCGGCTTGGCCAGGACCGCGATGAAACGCAACGGCAACCCCGTTCCGGAGTTCCAGGTGGAGGAGAGCCATGTGGCTGTGATCCTGAGGAGTCGGCCATGAACGTGCCCGTGATTGCGTTTTTCAATAACAAGGGCGGAGTCGGCAAGACCTCCCTGGTCTATCATGTGGCCTGGATGATCGCCGGTTGGCCAAGCTGGCGCGTGGTGGCGGCCGATTTGGATCCCCAGGGCAACCTTACGGCGGCTTTTTTGGAAGACAGCCGGCTAGAGGCCTTGTGGCAGGAGGATGGACCGGCCAGGACAATCTACGGTGCCCTGCGCCCCCTGGAGGAGGGGACGGGTGATGTCGCCGATCCCCACCTGGAGCAGATCGATGACAGCCTGTTTCTGCTGCCCGGTGACATGGCCCTGTCCGGGTTCGAGGACGATCTGTCGGAATGTTGGCCCAAATGTCTGAGCGGGGATATGAGAGCATTCCGAATCATCTCTGCCTTCTGGCGGATCCTGCAGGCCGGAGCCCGGGCGCAGAAGGCCCATGTGGTTTTGGTCGATCTGGGGCCCAATCTGGGGGCGATCAATCGGGCCGCCCTGATCGCTGCTGATTATCTGGTCGTGCCCCTGGGGCCTGATCTGTATTCTCTCCAGGGGTT
>PEAP01000175.1 GCA_002753665.1 Magnetococcales bacterium DC0425bin3 | reverse complement strand
AGGGGGCTACCATTGCATCCGGGGAAGGGTACCATGGGTTCAGCAAAACCCTCAAGGACCCCCCCCCTGCCCACATGGATGCAAGGCAATTTCCTCCTTTTCACTAGAGGCAGCAAGGTGCCCACCTTCAAAAAGCGTACCATTCTTGAATTGGCCGAAATGGACCTGAAAATCGCCGGCATCCTGGACCAGTCCAATGCCGGCCCGGTCTTTGACGCCCACCGCCCCCAACTGGTGGAAATGTTCCGGGGCCAGTTGCAGCAGGGCCGGGAGCGGCTGCACAGCTTTCACCGGGAGGGGGCGTCGGGCCGGCATGTGGCCCGCAGCCATGCCTACCTGATGGACGCCTTGCTGCGCCGGCTGTTCCTGCTGGTCAAGGCGGAGGACGGCAGCTCGGCCCGCAACGCCCGCGGGGGCCAACCCGCCAAACCCCAACCATGGCTCAAGCGGTTGGCCCAGATGATCGAATCCCGTCGCCGTCGGAAAACCACCACGGAGCAATTCTGCCTGGTGGCCACCGGAGGGTACGGCCGGGGCGAACTCTCCCCCTATTCCGATATCGACCTGCTCTTTTTGCTGCCGGATGATACCCATCCCAAGTTCGCCGTGCAGGTGGAGCAGATGCTGTATTTCATGTGGGACCTGGGTCTGGAGGTGGGCCACGCCGTGCGCAACGTCCAGGAATGCGTGGACCTGGCCCGGCAGGAGCTGCAGATTCTCACCTCCCTGCTGGAGTCCCGCTTCCTGGCCGGCAACAAGCAGCTCTTCAAACGTTACCAGACCACCCTGTTCGAAAAGGTGCTGTTGGACGATCCCGCCGCGTTCCAAAGGGCCAAGCTGGTGGAGCAACGCCAGCGCCACGAACGGTTCGGCAATTCGATGTTCTACCTGGAGCCCAATCTCAAGGAAAACCCCGGGGGACTGCGGGACATCCACACCTTCGTCTGGATCTCCAAATACCGCTACCGGGTCAAGCGGATGAAGGACCTGGTGACCATGAAGATCATCACCGAGGAGGAATACCGCACCTTCATCCAATGCCGGGAGTTTCTCCACCGGGTGCGCAACGCGCTGCACTTCCGGGTGGGACGGAAGGACGACCGCCTGACCTTCCAGAACCAGTTGGAAATCGCCCGGGAGCTGGGCTACAAGGACCGGGAGAACATGCGCGGCGTGGAACAATTCATGCGCCGCTACTACCGGGTGGTCAAGCAGGTGGGCAACCTCACCCAGATTCTCCTCCAGAAATACCAGGAGGAGCAGTACGACGTGACCGAGGGGGAACACGAGCTGCTGGAGGATGTTTTCCACCTGGTGGGCGACAAGGTGGCGGTCACCCACGACGAGGCCTTCCAGGAAAACCCGGTCCGGCTGATGCGCCTGTTCGAGGTGGCCACCATCTATCAAAAGAGCATCCATCCGGACACCATGCGTCTGGTCACCCGCAACCTGTGTCTGGTGAACCGGGCCTTCCGCACCGATCCGGATGTGTGCCGGATCTTCCTGGAACTGCTCAGCGGCCGCATGTCGGTGGGATGGGTGCTGCGGGAGATGAATGCCTGCCAGTTCCTGGGACGCTTCATCCCCGAATTCGGCCGCATCATCGGCCAGTCCCAGCACGACCTGTTCCACGTCTACACCGTGGACGAACATACCCTGATGGCGGTGGAGGCCCTGCGCCACATCCGCTCCGGCCATCTCCAGGAGGAGATGCCCATCTCCACCGAACTGATGCGCAAGATGCGCAACCCCGTGGTGCTGTATCTGGCCGTGCTGTTCCACGACATCGCCAAGGGACGGGGCGGCCGCCACGAAATCCAGGGCGCGGCCCTGGCCTTCCAGATCGCCTCCCGGCTGGGCCTGCCGGAGTGGGAGATCCAGCAGGTGGTCTGGCTGGTGGAAAACCACCTGATCTTTTCCCGCACCGCCTTCCGGCGGGACATCAACGATCCCCAGACCGTCATCCAGTTTTCCCGCATGGTCGGCAACACCACCAACCTGGACCTCCTGTTGCTGCTCACCGTGGCCGACATCCGGGCCGTGGGCCCCGGGGTCTGGAACCAGTGGAAGGCCTCCCTGCTGCGGCGGCTCTATCTGCTGTCCACGGAATATCTCAACCGAGGCCTGTTTCCCGCCGACGAGCTGGCCCGCCAGGCCACCCAGAAGAAGGCCGCCGTGCTGGAACTCCTGGGACCCTATTTCCCCGAGGAAGCCGTTCAACAGTACCTGGACCGTTTCTACCCGGACTACTTCGCCGGCCACGACGCCGAGGACATCGCGGAACATTTTTCGGCCCTGTCGGGCCGCTTCGATCAGCCCCTGGCGGTGGCCCTGCTGCCCAACCCCCACGCCGATTCCACCACCCTCCTGATCCACACCCCCGACCATCCGGGGCTGTTCGCGGAAATCTCCGGCGCCCTGGCCACCCAGTCGGCCAACATCCTGTTCGCCAACGGCACCACCACCCGCGATGGCGTGGCCCTGGACATTTTCGTCATCCAGGATGTCCGGGAACAGGCCATCAAGGGCGAGAAACAACTGGCCCGCATCGAAGAGGCCCTGCGGGAGGTTCTCAGCGGAAAAAAACGGCTGGAACGCCTGCTGCCCGAATCCCGCACCCATGTCTCCCGCTACAGCGCCTTTCATATCGAACCGGCCATCGAGTGGGACAACGATTTCTCCGAATCCCATACCGTGCTGGAGATCACCGCCCTGGACCGCCTGGGCCTGCTCTACGCCATCAGCCGGGAGATCCAGGAAAACCAGGTGCAAATCTCCACGGCCAAGATCGCCACCTATGGCGAACGCGCGGTGGACGTGTTCTACCTGAAAGATATCTTTGGATTGAAACTCGGCAAAGCCAAGATCCAGCAGCTCACCAAGGGCCTGATGAACACCCTCCAGGCCCTGGAGGCGGGCGCCACCCCGCAGAAACCGGCCAAGGCCGCCGCCGATGCGTGAAACCCAGCCGTTCTCTGGGGCCTTGTCAGGTCACCGCCGAAAGTTGGACGCATTGAGAGGAGCCAGGTCTTTCATGGCCATGCCTGGTGCTGTAGAATGATGGCGCTGTGTTCGTGCCTCCGTCTCCACCCCAGCAGATGTTCAATCCATGCTCCCGCTTCCCGCCGCCCCGTCGCCTGCTCCTCCCCCCCAGGACCCGAACCCACGCGGGGACACAGGGCATCCCCTGACCTGGTTTTTCCTGGCCTGGCTGGCGGTGCTGTTCCTCTCCCCAGCCTGGATGCTGCCCAATACCGACGACAGCCCCTATTTCACGCCCGCCATCGGTCTGATGGAGACCGGTCATCCGGCCGTCCCGATGGACAACCAGCCGGTCTACATTTTTTCCATTTTCCCCACCCATGCCCTGGTAAGCGGACTGTTCTGGAAGGTGGCCGAATGGCTGCATCTGCCGCTGTCGTTCCACACCTACCGTCTCTCCCAGGCGTTGTTCGTGCTGGGTTTCATGGGTCTGGTCACGATCTGGCTGCGCCGTTCCTTTCCCGATGATCGGCCCGGCAATCGGGATCGCATGGCGGCGTTTCTGTTCCTGCTGGCCTGGAGTCCCTTCGCCACCACCTGGTTCCTGGCCCGCCCCGAAGTCCTGGGCGGGATCTGCCTGCTCGGGGGGATCCTCGCCTGGCATCGACCGATTCGAGGCTTCCGGTCCGACTGGCTGCGCCTGGCCGGCAGCGGCCTGCTGTTCGGCTTGGCCGCCATCTGCCATCCCAACATCGCCCTGCTGGCCGGTCTCGCCGCCCTGCTGGCGGCGGGGCTGGAATGGCGCCGCCAGGGCTGGCGCCATTCCATGTCCCTGTTGGCCTTCAGCACCCTGCCCATTCTGGGCCTGGCGGCCCACTATCTGGTTCATTACCCGGAATCCCTGGAGCCTTTTTTGAACCACGGCAACGAAAAGCTGTCCGATATCGATGGGATCTATCGTGAATATCGGGGGCTGATGACGATATTGGACGATATGATCGGATCGGACACCCCGCTGAGCAAACGTCTGGTGCTTGCTGTCCATTACCCGCCCTTCATCCTGTGTCTGGGCTGGACCCTGCTGTTGGGCTGGCGATCCGACCGGGGCGCCAAACGTGCTGGAACCCTGTCATCCTTCCGGTGGCTGTTGTTGGCCGGCCTGTGGGGCCTGCTGCTGTTCGCCTACAGCCAGCGCTTTCTCGACGGCTTCCTGGGCCTGCTCGCCGCCTTCCTGCTGGCCGTCTCCCATGGCTCCCGCCTGGCCGACAGCCTGCGGCGCCACATCCCTCGTCGTATCCGAATGCTGCTGACCGGGATGGGGGTTCTGGTCATTCTCTCCTGGCCCCTGATGCATTGGGTCAAGTTTCAGCTCCAGCCCGGCCATTTTTCCGAACCGCGCCGCTTCCTGGCCGCTGTCCAGGGACTTTCGGGACGGGTGGAACATCTGTTCCTGACCGAATCCAACTTTCTTCCGATCCTGTTCGAACCCCTGCGAGCCGGCTGGCGTGGCGAGCGACCCTTGCTCGTCCATTGGATTTTTCCCCTGTTGGGCTCCCGGCCGACCGATGGTGAAACCGCCTGGATGAGGGCCTACCTGCTGGCCCTTGCCAACCGTCCCAACACCGGACGGCTGGCTTGGCATGGCGCCCGCTCCTTGCTGCTGTTGGACCCCGCGACACGCCAAGCCTGTCTTCTGATCCGCCGTCACATCCTGTTCCAGGTCCTGTTCCAGTTCGACGGCATCGCCTACCAGGACCGGGACAGCCTGCTCGTCACCGGTGGACCGATCACCGTCCAGGAAAACCGGGCTGGCTGTCCGCCCCAATTCCGGGCCGAGCCGTTTCCTCCGGCTGCGGCTCTTCCCCCCTCCCCTGTTCCAGCCGATCCAGCCAGTCCCGGGCCTCCCGATGGTCCGGAGTCAGGGTCAGGGCAGTCTTGAAGGCCGCTGCCGCCTCGGCCTTGCGGTCCAGGGCTGTCAAGGCCCGGCCCATTTCGAAATGCAGCCCCGGCAGGCTGGCGTCCAGCGCCAGAGCCTGCTGAAAGGCCGCCAGGGCGGCATCGGGACGATTGATATCCAGCAGACCCAAGCCCAG
>PEAP01000174.1 GCA_002753665.1 Magnetococcales bacterium DC0425bin3 | reverse complement strand
CCAGGACTGCCGGCATGACGCCATCTGCTTTCCAGGATGAACGCCCCAGCGCCCCGTTGGGGGTGGTCTGGGATCCGGATCCGACCTGCAACCTGAGCTGTCGGCACTGCGCGACCCCCCGGGGCCACCACGCCCAGGCGGATTGGCGGGGGGTGCATGGAGCCATCATGGCCGCGGCGCCGTTCTTCGTCAGTCTGGGCGGGGGGGAACCGCTGCTGGATCTGGAACGGACCCTGGCCATCGTCGATGGTTTCGGGGCCGGGGGCATTCGCATCAACCTGACCACCAACGCGACCCTGGTGAACGCCGCCGTCGCCCGGGCCCTGGCGGCGCGCAAGGCTTTTCTCAAGGTGACGGTGAGCATCGAGGGCGGTTCCGCCCGTGGCCACGAGGCCATCCGGGGGGTCGGCACGTTCCAGCAGGCGCTGCGGGGATTGGAACACCTGGTGGCCGTGGGCCTGGATCTGTCCCTCGCGGCCACCGTGACCCGCGATACCGTGGCCGAACTGCCGGCAGCGGCGGTGGAGCTGGCGGCTCGGTGGGGGGTTCACCATGTCAAACTCGCGCGGCTCAAGCCCGTGGGGCGCGGGATGACGGTGTTCAGGGACGCGGCCTGCACCCCGGCCGAGCTGCAGGCGCTGTTCCTGCGCTGTCTGACCTGCGACGGACCCGACCGGCCCGTGCGCATCGAGATCTCCGACCCGTTGACCGCCCTGCTGCCCTCCGGAACCGGCGGCGGCTGTCCGGCCGGTCGGGTGCTGGCCTACGTTTCGCCCGACGGTCGGTGTACGCCCTGCCCGTTCTGGATGCATCCCTTTGGCCGGCTGCCGGAGGATCGGCTGGTGACCTGCTGGCAACGCATGGGGACCTTCCTGGAAGGCCTCGCCCCGCCGCCGCCCTGCCGGGACTGCACAGTGGTGGCCCGCTGCGGCGGGGGCTGTCCCGGCATCTTCGATGGCCCGGCGGGGATCGACCCCCAGTGTCCCAGACTGGCGGTGGCCGGGCCATGAATCCACTGCCCCGCATCCCCTTGGGAACCTCCGATCTGCGGATCACCCCGATCGGAGTCGGAACCTGGGCCATTGGGGGGGTGGCGTGGGGACCCCAGCGGCGGAGCGACAGCCTGGCCGCCCTGGAGTACGCCATCGCGGCGGGGGTCAACTGGGTCGATACGGCCCCGATCTACGGTTCCGGCCAGGCGGAGGCAGTCCTGGGGGAGACTTTAAAGGGGCTGCCGGCCGAACGCCGGCCCTACGTGTTCAGCAAATTCGGTTGCGGCTCCGACAGCGCCAACGAACTCCGCTGCGCCAGCCGCGCGGCCATCCTGGCCGAGTGCGATGCCAGCCTGCGGCGCCTGGGGATCGAGCGTATCGACCTGTATCAGCTGCACTGGCCCTGTCCGCAACCCATCGAAGAAGCCGCGGAGGCCTGCGTCCGTCTGCTGGCGGCCGGCAAGATTCGGGCCGTGGGTCTGTGCAACCACGAGCGGGCGGCCCTGGACGCCTGGGCGGCCACCGGGGTGCCGTTGGCGACCATCCAGACGCCTTTGAGTCTGTTCATGGGCCAGGCCGCCCGGGAGGTGATCCCCTGGGCCAGGGAGCATCGGACAGGGGTGTTGGCCTATTCACCCCTGCACCGGGGCATTCTGTTCGGCACCTGGACGCAGGACCAGCGCTTCCCGCCGGGCGATCACCGCGCCGGTCGGGATGAATTCCGGCCGCGCAACCTGCCCCATCTGCTGGAGGCCACCAATCGTCTGGGCGCCCTGGCCCGGGGGTTGGGGATATCCGCTCCGCGGTTGGCGGTGACGGCCCTGTTCGCCATCGAGGGGCTGACGGCCTGCATCGTCGGCGTCCGCAACGCCGCCCAGGGCAAGGCCCTGGCCGATCTCTGGGGACCGGTGCCGGACGCGGCCACCCGGCGCGCCATCGAGGCGATCCTCATCGATCTGCACTTCGGGCTGATGGAGGCAGCGGACCATGCCCACCGGCAGCCATGAGCGCCCGGGGGCGGTGACGGTGGCCATTCCCTGCTTCCGGGCGGCCCGGGTGATCGAGGCGGCCCTGGACGCCTGGCGGGACCAGGACTGGCCACCGGCGGAAATCATCGTCATCGACGACGGCTCCGACGATGCCACCGCGGCCCGCGTCGCGGCTTGGCAGGCCCGCAACCCGTCCATGGCCCTGGAGCTGATCCGCCGACCCTGCCGGCAGGGCATCGGCGCCAGCCGCAATCGCGCGCTGTCCGCCGCCCGTACCGAATGGCTGTTGTTCACCAGCGCGGACTGCATCGCCGATGCCCGCTGCCTGGGGCAGTTCCGGCAGGTCCTGACGGCGTGCTCCGCCCAGATCATGGTCGGCGCCGTGCAACTCCTCAATACCGACTCGCCCTACGTCCAGTACAACCAGGCCCTGTTCGCGGCCGCGTCCCCCCATGCCACGGCCTTCCGGGCCTATTCGTTGGGCAACTGCGTCGTCCACGGTCCGACGGTCGCGGCCCATGGGATCCGGTTCGATGAGACTTTCTGGTGGGGGGCGGAAGACATGGACTTCGAATATGCCGCCTTTCGCGCCGGCATGGTCGCGACCTGGGTGCCCAACGCCGTGGTGTGGCGCACCCATGATGCCGCCTTGTGGCCCTGGGTGCGCCACCACTTCACCTATGGCTGGGGGGATGCGCGCCTGTTGGCCAAATGCCTGGGCCTGCACCCGGTCGAGACGGTGTTCTTCGACCTGTTCCGGTCGGCCTGGTTCGTGGACACCGATTTCGTGCTGGCGGAGATGAGGGCCGGCGGGATCCGTCGCTTCAACCTGCGCGTACTCGGCGGGCTGCTGGTGACCGGCGGGCTGCTGGCCGGGGGGCTGCTGGCCCCCGGGTGGCTGCTGGCGTTGTGCCTGGTGGGGCTGGCCGGACCCTGGTGGAGCCGTCGTCACCGGATGGCAGCCAGACCGCGGCTGCCCCGCGACATTCTGTTCAACCTGATCCGCTGGAGCGCACGTCAGGCCGGAGGGCTCACCCTCCTCCTGGCTCCGGTCGGGAAAACCAGGGAGTGCCTCCACGATGTCCCCCATGATGCAAGGACCGGATGAAGGATTGTTTCTGCCCTGGCATCCAGGGCAACGGGTGTTGTTCGTCGTCGCCCACCCCGACGACCTGGCCATACCGGCCGGCGCCATGGTCGCGGCCATGACCCGGGGGGGAATTCTGGTGCAGGGGCTGTTCGTCACCAGCGGTCAGGCGGGGATTCCCGGGGTGGACCCGGACGAGGCCAAACGCATCCGCGAACGGGAAGAACGCCATGCGGCCGAGATCCTGGGCCATGACCCCCTGTTCCTGGGCTTCATGGATGGCCGGGTTTCGGCCCAGGATTCGGCGCTGGAGGACGCCTTGCGCGCCGCGGTGGCGCGTCTGCGACCGGATTTCGTGTTCACGCACCGCCCCGACCTGCACAACGACCATGTCTCGGTCTGGCGGGTGATGGAGAAGATCGCCTTCGATGCCATGCAGTCCAGGGAGCGATCCGCCTTCCGGATGTTCCTGTTGCCCCAGTTCTACGATCCGATTTCATGGCGGGACGGGGCCCTGTTCATCGCGGTGGATGCCACCACCCTGGCCATCAAGCGCCGCGCCCTGGCCTGCTACCCGAGCCAACTGGCGATCAACGATTTCATTCCGGTGGAATTGTCCCGGATGATCGTGCATGGCTATCTGGCCGGAACGACCCATGCCGAGGCCCTGTTGCCCTGGCGGCCCCGCTATCCGCTCCGACCGCGACCGCAATCCGGATCAGAATGATTCCCTCAGGCCGACCATGATGCGCGCCATGAGCTGCTCGTGGGCCCAGGCCACCTGGTCGCAGGCGAGCGGTGCCTGGGGGGGCAAACCGGTCAGGACCTCCGCCATGCACCGGGCGAGGGCCTCCACATCCTCCGCCGGGGCGAAGCGGGCCAGATGCGGTCGGGCGGCCACCGCCTCCCGCAGTCCGCCCACCGCGAAGGCCACCACCGGCGTTCCCCACACCAGCGATTCCTCGGCGACCAGCCCATAACTTTCGGACCGGGACGGCAGCAGGGTCAACGCGGCCGTGGACAGGACCCGGCCCATGTGCCAGGCGTCCATGTAGGGAACCACCTCCACATGGGGGGTCAGCTCGGCCGAGCGGATCAGATCCAGGATGTGATCCCGGTAGGGATCGCTGCCCACCGGTCCGAGCAGGCGGGCGCGCCACCCGGATCTCAGCGTGCGCAGGCGGCGCAGGGCCCGCACCCCCAGATCGGTGCCCTTGACCGGCGCCATGCGGGACGGCAGGACCACGAGGGGAGCCGCGGCCGGGTCGGACCCCCTGAGCAAGGCTTCCGGCAGACGGTACGGTGCGGTGCGCCAGTTGAAGATCGCGGCCGGGGCCACCCCCAGGCGTTGCTGCACCTCGGCGGCCAAGGCCCTGGACGAACACCACAGTCCGTCGGCGGCGGCCATCGCCTGCGCTTCGAACGCCCGGTACGGATCCGTCGGGGCGGCGAGTCCGTGGAGGAACAGCACGAGGCGCATCCGCCGGCCCCCGGGCAGCCCGGTTCGCGCCATGGCGGCCAGCAGGAGATTCAAGGGCGTGTGGCAGATCACGACCTGGGGCAGGAAGTCGCGTAGGATCATCCGCAGGGCGGCCACCAGGTCGGTTGCCGACAGCTCTCGCAACAGGACCCCGGGTTCCTGGAACTCCTCGAAGCGACGCAAGGCCGTTCGGGTCTCACCCAGGTCCGGAGACAGAATCCGCAGCCCGGCGAGCCCATGGGCCTGGGGCGGTCGCACGGCCCCGGGGGCCACCAGCCATACCGCCGCGCCACGCCGTGCGAGCCCCAGGGCCATATCGGTCAGAATCGTCTCGATGCCCCCCACCTGCGGATAGGCCCGATTGTGGAACAACAGCACCCGCAGGGCGCCCGTGGGCAGGGGTTCGGAAGCACCACCATGCCGATCCATCACGACTTAATGGCGCTTAGATAGTCAAAAAACATTGTGATTTCAAAACGGATCGTGCTTCATTCCGAGGCTTGGTCAGCCTGGGGTAGGGTTTTGGTCGCCGTTTGACCACC
>PEAP01000023.1 GCA_002753665.1 Magnetococcales bacterium DC0425bin3 | reverse complement strand
CCTGGTCCCGGTGGGATTGGAGGAATTCGTGGTGGACAGTGCAGAGGATTATGTCGCCCGGGCCGTGGCCTGGGCCGGACGGCGGGAGGAACTGGCCGAGTTACGGCGGACCCTGCGCAACCGGGTGGCGGATTCCCCCCTGTGCCACCCGATTGCCTATGCCCGCAACGTGGAGCAGGCCTATCGGGCGATGGTGGCACAGCAGGGTCGGGCATCCCGCAACACGAACTGAACCGCCTCCCGGCCCCGAAACCGGTTCAGGGACAGGGTGCCGGCCACATCCAGCAGGGTAGCCGCCCGCAGCAGCCCCGCGCCCAGCGCGCCTGGCAACACCCCGAAGGCGATGCAGTCCAATCCAGGGCCACCGTCCGGATGATTGAGCTGGCACTTGAGGTGCCGATCCTTGAGTACCTTCTGGTCGGTGACCCGCACCCGGGGCAGGACGAACAACGGCTCGGGATTGCCCCGGCCAAAGGGTTGAAACCGCTCCACCATCTCCAGCAGCCGGCGCCCGGCGAAGCGGAAGGGAATCTCGGCATCCACCAGCAGGGCCTGCTGGAACACCTCCGGCCCGTTCTGCTCTCGCACCGCCTGATCAAAAGCCGCGGCAAAGGCCTCCAGGCGGCCCGGGGCCAGGGTGAGACCGGCGGCGGCCCGGTGGCCGCCGAAGCGCAGCAGGTGATCCCCGGCCGCGGCCCGCACCGCCGCCAGCAGGTCCACCCCGGGGATGGATCGGCCCGAACCCTTGCCCGTCCCGCCATCCGGATCCAGGGCCACCACGATGGTGGGCCGATTGAACCGCTCGGCCAGACGGGAGGCGACGATGCCCACCACCCCGGGATGCCAGTCTCCCTGCCCCAGGACCAGCCCCCGCAGCCGACTGTCCAACTCCCCCTCCGCCACCAGGGCCAGGGCCTGCTCCAGAATTCCCTGCTCGATGCCCTGCCGCTCGCGGTTGGAGGCCTCCAGCACCTGGACGATGTGGGCCACCGCCTCCGGATCGTCGCTCCACAGCAGTTCGCTGCCCAGGCGGCCCTGGGCCAGGCGACCGCCGGCATTGATGCGCGGCCCCAACTGAAACCCCACCTGCCCGGGGGTCAGGGGTTGCTCGGGGGTGGGACGCAGCCCGGAGCGCTCCATCAGGGCACGGATTCCGGGATTGACGGTGCCGGCGGCCACCCGCAGACCGGCGGCCACCAGGGGACGGTTGAGACCGGTCAGGGGCGCCACGTCGGCCACGGTGCCCAGGGCCACCAGATCCAGAAACTGCTTGAGGTCCGGCTCCGGCCGCGCCGTCGTGAACCACTGGCGCTGCCGCAGGGCGCGGTTGAGGGCCATGGCCAGATAGAACGCCAAGCCCACCCCGGCCAGCTCCTTGTGGGGAAAGCTGTCATCGGCGCGGTTGGGGTCGATCACCGCCTGGGCCGGCGGCAGGCCCCCGGGATCCGGCAGATGGTGATCGGTGACGATCACCGCCAGTCCCAACCGCTGCGCCGCCGCCAGGGCATCGAAACTGGCGATGCCGCAGTCCACCGTCACCACCACCCGGATGCCCTCGGCCTGGAGCGCCTCCATGGCCGGGACGTTGGGGCCATACCCCTCGGACAGGCGGTCGGGGATGTAGACCCGCACCGCCACCCCCAGGGCGCGGAAATAGCGCACCAGCAGGGCCGAGGCCGTGGCCCCGCCCACGTCGTAGTCGCCGAAGATCGCGATGGGTTCCCCGCCCGCCACCGCCGCCACCAGCCGCGCCACCGCCGCGTCCATGTCCTGCAGGCGGGACGGATCCTCCAGTTGCCCCAGGCGCGGGTTGAGAAACCCCCCGGCCGCCTCCACCGTGGTCAACCCCCGGTGGGCCAACAACGGCCCCAGCAGTCCGCTCAACCCCACCTGTTCCGCCACATGGGCATGATGGGGCCCGGCCACCGCCCGGGGGCGCCAGAGCCTGCCGGAAAAGGACAAGCCGTTGGCGCTGTCGGTCATTGCCACCATGTCCCCGCCCACTCCGCCCCGGTCATCACCGGGCCCGCTCCCCAGTGCCGGCCCTGCCAGAACCGCCGCCGGGCGGTCAGGTGTCGTCCCCGGGCCGCCACCCAGGGCGCCGGTTCTCCAGCCACCCCCCAGCCCCGGGCATCCAGGGCGTAACTGCCGGCCACCGCCAGGGTCCGCCCGCTGCCCGCCAGGGCCGCGGCCCAGCGGTCGACGGCGCCGGACAAATCCCGCAACCGCCGGCGGCGCTGCTCCGTCAGGCCATGGCGGGCCAGCAGGGCCGGAGCCCGCAGGTGAATCACCACCGGCCCCCCGGCGATGGCCCGAGTCAGCAGTGTATCGTCCAATTCCGCCATCCCATCGATTTCGTCCAACGGCTGCGCCACCCAGCCCCGTTGCCGGGCCACCCCGCGCAACGCCGCAGAACCGCTCCAGCAGCGCCCTGCTGGCACGGACAGCGCAGTGGCCAGCGCCGGACCCGCCGCCACGCCCCAGAACCAGGGACTGTTGAGGGTCAAACGCCCCGCCGCCTCCCGGGCGGCGTTGCCCGGATGGCGGGCCAGGTGCAGTTGGCCGGTAATGAGCAGCCGGTGGAGCGCTCCCGCCCCGGGACCCTGAAACAGGTTCTCCCGGGCCGACCGCCCCTCCAGGGCCGCCAGGGGCAGGGTGCGGGCCGACAGGGCCTGGGGGTTGGACAGCAGCGGCAAACCGTCGCCCCCGGTCCGCAGGGACCAGCCATCCCGCTGCCAGTCCGGCGCCAGGCTGCGGGCCAACGCCCAGAGTTCATCCGGGGTCTGGCCGGTGCGCTCCGGGCTGAGGAACACCAAATCGTCCTTCTTGCGACGCAGGTGGGTGAAGCCGAGGCAGGCCCAGGTGTGACTGTGACCCGGGTCGGGGAGATCCGCCCTGGCCAGGGCGGTGTCATCCGCTCCAGTCAGGGCGGTGTAATAACCGAGTGGGGCATCGCGGTCCAAGGCCAGATCCAATCCGAACAGGGTGAACGCGAACCGTTCCCCCTCCGGGGCCTCCGATCCCGGATACCAGACGACCCGCCCGCCGCGCCCCCGGGCCGCCAATCGCTCCAGCACCGGACACAATTCCCCCATCGGCGGGTCACCAGCCGCGGTCAAACCGTCGATCAGCAGCAGGACCACCGCTCTGGGCCGTTCCCGGGTTCAATCGATGCTGGATTCGATCCGGATCAGGTGGGGTTTTTCCGTGACCACCTCCAGCCGTTCCAGTTCGGCCAGGCTGGCCTGGATTTTCCGCTCGGTGGTGGCATGGGTCACCAGCACCAGGGGCACCGGCGAATCTTCGCGGTTCTGGCCGGGCACCGCATCCTGATGAATGGTCATGATGGAGATGTTGTGATGGTGGAAGATCCGGGTCACCTCGGCCAGCACACCGGCCCGGTCCGCCACGGTCATGCGCAGGAAATACTCGCTGACCAGCTCGTCGATGGGTTGCACCGGCAGCGGGGTCAACCGTTCCGGCCAGGTGGACAGGGGCGCCACCCGCCCCACGGCGCCGGCCCGGAGATTGCGGGCCACGTCGGCGATGTCGGCCACCACCGCGCTGGCGGTGGGCAACTGGCCCGCCCCCCGGCCGTGGTACATGGTGGGACCGGAGAAATCGCCGTCCACGAACACGGCGTTGAACACCCCCTCCACCGTGGCCACCATGGTGTCGGCGCCCACCATGGCCGGATGCACCCGCAATTGCAGCCTGCCATCCACCCGTCGGGCGATGGCCAGCAGCTTGATGCGGTAGTTCAGGCGCTCCGCCCAGGCGATGTCCACCTCCGAGATGTTGCGGATGCCCTCGATATGGACGCTGGCGAAATCCAGCGGCGTGCCGAAGGCCAGGGCCGAGAGAATGGTCAGCTTGTGGGCGGTATCGATGCCGTCCACATCGAAACTGGGATCGGCCTCGGCATAGCCCTGGGCCTGGGCTTCCTGCAACACCTGGGCGAAGGGCGCGCCCCGCTCGCGCATCTCGGTGAGGATGTAGTTGCAGGTGCCGTTGAGGATCCCCTGGATGCGGTCGATGCGGTTGGCCACCAGGCTCTCCCGCAGCGCCTTGAGGATGGGAATGGCCCCGGCCACCGCCGCCTCGAAGCACAGCTCCACCCCATGGTCCCGGGCCACCGCCAGCAGCTCGTTGCCATGCACGGCGATCAGGGCCTTGTTGGCGGTCACCACATGTTTGCCCTGCTCCAGTGCGGTACGAATGAAGCCCCGGGCCGGATCGTAACCGCCGATGAGTTCCACCACCAGATCCACATCCGGAGCGGTCACCACCGCGCGGGCGTCGTCGCTCACCGCAATGCCGGTCAGGTCCAGGGTCTTGAGATGGGGAGATGGCAGGGTGGCGATGCGCGTCAGGCGCAGACCCATCCCCAGCCGCTGTTCGAACAACTCCCCATGGGTCAGCAGCAGCCTGGCCACGCCACTGCCCACCGTTCCCAGACCCAACAGGCCGATGCGCAACTCATTCAAGGCGATCCCCTTTCCTCCGCGCCGGCCGGCGCGACCCCCGACCGGTGATTGGCTAGCGTTGCACGTCCGCCCCGGCATTGAAGAACCGCCGTATGGAACGGGTGGCCTGCCGGGTGCGGTGTTCATTTTCAATCAAGGCGATGCGAACGAAGTCATCGCCATGTTTGCCGAAGCCGATGCCCGGCGCCACCGCCACCTTGGCCTCCTGGAGCAACAGCTTGGAGAATTCCAGGGAGCCCAGCTTGCGGTATTCGTCGGGAATCCGCGCCCAGACGAACATGGTGGCCTTGGGCTTTTCGATCTCCCACCCGGCCCGGCCCAGACCATCCAGCAGCAGATCCCGGCGGTCTTGATAGAGTTGGGCGATCTCGGTCACGCAATCCTGGGGGCCATTGAGGGCAATGGCGGCCGCCACCTGGATCGGCTGGAACAGGCCGTAGTCCAAATAGGACTTCATCCGCGTCAAGGCCCGCACCAACCGCTGGTTGCCCACCGCGAATCCCACCCGCCAGCCGGGCATGTTGTAGGTTTTGCTGAGACTGTAGAACTCCACCGCCACATCCTTGGCCCCGGGCACCTGGAGGATGCTGGGCGGCCGATAGCCATCGAAGGCGATTTCGGAGTAGGCGATGTCCGAAATGACCATCACCTTGTATTCCTTGGCGAAGGCCACCACCTTTTCGTAAAAATCCAACTCCACCACCTGGGCCGTGGGGTTGGAGGGAAAATTGACCACCAGCACCTGGGGATGGGGCCAGGTGCTTTCCATGGCTTCCTTGAGGCTGGCGAAGAAATCGATGCCCGGCCCCAACGGCACATGGCGGATGTCCGCCCCGGCGATGACAAAGGCGTAGACGTGGATGGGGTAGGTCGGATTGGGCGCCAGCACCGTCACCCCGGGATTGGAGATGGACAGGGCCAAGTGGCTCAACCCCTCCTTGGAGCCGATGGTGACGATGGCCTCGCTGTCCGGGTCCAGATCCACGTCGAAGCGCCGTTTGTAGAACCCGCACACCGCCTTGCGCAGACCGAAGATGCCACGGGACACCGAATAGCGGTGGTTGCGACCCTCCTTGGCGGCCTCGATGAGCCGATCGACGATATGCTTGGGTGTGGGCTGATCCGGATTGCCCATGCCGAAGTCGATGATATCCTCGCCCGCGGAGCGGGCCCTGTACTTCAGGTCGTTGACAACGGCAAACACATAAGGGGGGAGCCGTTGGATGCGGTAGAATTCCTTTTCGTCCATGAAATGGCGCCGTCGAAGGGGGTGAATGATCCAGGCATCTTGAAAGCCGCGCGTGGGTCTGTCAAGAACGGTCAAAAAAAAAGGGGGCCGCCAGGGCCCCCGAGACAGGGTTCAGTGATTGGGATACCGGCCGCCCGCCGGCGGACCGCCGGCCGGAGGCTTGGTTTGGAGCGGGACTGTCGGCCTACTGCGGCTTGGCGTAGAACGGACCTTTCTTGAGCATGCCGCTGTTGATGGTAAGAGACATGGCCTTCTGGGCGAATCCCTTGGTGTAGGCGGATGCCTTGGCACTGCCTTCGACGGTCTTGCCGGTAATGGTCTGAGAGGTCACGCTGGCCTTGTTCTTGATGCCGGCCATCACCCTCTGTTCCGCCGCCGCCGCCCGGCCTCCAGTCCAGCCGTTCAGAGCTGAAATACTCATTGTTCTACCCTTTTTCCGGTGCGCCATCTCCTTTGAAAAAGGGGTATCCCAAAGCCACTTCTGGTGATGATCTCATCGGCAGGGCCGGGCGAAACCTTGAGAAAAAAAACGCCGGGGTCCCCATCGCCCCGGCGTTTTTCGGACCCGTGGGTGACCCGAGGGCCACCCCACGGGGGTCGGAAGACAGGATCAGGCCAGCAGACCCACGATCAGCAGAGCCACGATGTTGGTGATCTTGATCATGGGGTTGACGGCGGGGCCGGCGGTGTCCTTGTAGGGGTCGCCGACGGTGTCACCGGTCACGGCCGCCTTGTGGGCGTCGGAACCCTTGCCGCCGAAGTGGCCGTTCTCGATGTACTTCTTGGCGTTGTCCCAGGCGCCACCACCGGTGGTCATGGAGATGGCCACGAAGATGCCGGTGATGATGGTGCCCATCAGCACGCCGCCCAGTGCTTGGGGCCCCAGGGTCAGACCGACGACGATCGGCGCCAGCACGGGCAGCAGGCTGGGGATCACCATCTCCTTGATGGCGGCCAGAGTCAGCATGTCCACGGCCTTGGAGTAGTCGGGACGGGTGGTCCCTTCCATGATGCCGGGGATTTCCTTGAACTGGCGACGGACCTCGATGACCACCGCGCCGGCGGCGCGACCCACCGCTTCCATGCCCAGGGCAGCGAACAGGTAGGGCAGCAGACCACCGATGAACAGGCCAACGATCACCATGTGGTTGGAGAGGTCGAAGGTCACACCCTTGACCACATGCTCCAGCTCATGGGTGTAGTCGGCGAACAGCACCAGGGCGGCCAGACCAGCGGAACCGATGGCATAGCCCTTGGTGACGGCCTTGGTGGTGTTGCCTACCGCATCCAGGGGGTCGGTGATGTTGCGGATCTCGGGGGGCAGCTTGGCCATTTCGGCGATGCCGCCGGCATTGTCGGTGATGGGGCCGTAGGCATCCAGGGCCACGATGATGCCGGTCATGGAGAGCATGGCGGTGGCGGCGACGGCGATGCCGTAGAGGCCGGCCAGGTGATGGGACGCCATGATGGCCACGCACACGGCCAGCACGGGGGCGGCCGTGGCCTTCATGGAGACGCCCAGGCCGGCGATGACGTTGGTGCCATGTCCGGTCTGGGAGGCGGCGGCGATATCCTTCACCGGCTGGTACTGGGTGCCGGTGTAGTACTCGGTGATCATCACCATGGCGCCGGTCAGGGCCAGGCCGATCAGGGTGCAGATGTAGAGGTTGTTGACGCTGTAGTTCAACGGGTTGGCGCCCATCATGGTCTCGGTGATGGGGTAGAACAACACGGCGGAGATGGCGCCGGAGGCGATCACGCCCTTGTAGAGGGCGGTCATGATCTGCTCGCCCTCCTTGATCTTGACGAAATACACGCCGGCGATGGAGGCCAGGATGGACGCGCCGCCCAGGGCCAGAGGGAAGACCAGGGCATCGGCGAAGCCGGGCATCAGCAATCCACCCAGCAGCATGGCGGCCACCACGGTCACCGCGTAGGTCTCGAACAGGTCGGCGGCCATGCCGGCGCAGTCGCCGACGTTGTCGCCCACGTTGTCGGCGATCACCGCCGGGTTGCGGGGATCATCCTCGGGGATGCCGGCTTCCACCTTGCCCACCAGGTCGGCGCCCACATCCGCACCCTTGGTGAAGATACCGCCGCCCAACCGGGCGAAGATGGAGATCAGGGAACCACCGAAGGCCAGACCCACCAGAGGCTTGATGGTCGCCATGTCGATGACCATGACGCCTTTGACCAGGTAGGCGAAGAAGGCCGCGGTGCCCAGCAGGCCCAGACCCACCACCAGCATGCCGGTGACGGCGCCACCCCGGAAGGCCACCTGGAGGGCGCTGTTGATGCCGCCCTTGGCCGCCTCGGCGGTGCGGACGTTGGCCTTGACGGAAATCATCATGCCGAAGATGCCCGCGGCAGCCGACAGGCCGGCGCCAATGGCGAACCCGATGGCGGTCATGGCGTCCAGTTTCATCAGCATCAGCAGAAAGATGGCGCCGCCCACATAGGCGATGGTCTTGTACTGCCGGGCCATGTAGGCCTTGGCGCCTTCCTCGACGGCGCCCGCGATTTCCTGCATTCGTTGCGTACCAGCACTCAACCCGAGGATCCATTGGCGGTTTTTGAAGGCCCAGCCCACGGCTACGGCCCCGCACAGGATCGACAAGTTGAGAGCATCGGTGTTCATGTTTTGCATGAGCAGTTCTCCCCACTTCGATACAGTTTGCCAGAGATTGAAGGATGAAAGGATTCGTCAGGAGCCGCCCATCAGCCCAGAATGGCGCAGAGGCTGGCCAGAACCTGGTCCATGCCCTGCATGCCGTCCACGCTGCTGAAGTTGCCCTGCTTGCGGTAATAGTCGATCAGGGGGGCGGTCTGTTGATGATAGACCGCCAGCCGGCTGCGCACCGTGGCTTCGTTGTCGTCGGCCCGCTGGGTCAGGCTGCCGCCACACTTGTCGCAGACACCGCTTTTCTTGGTGGGCTTGAATTGCAGGTGATAGCCCTCGCCGCACTGGCTGCAGGTGCGGCGCCCGGTGATGCGCCCCACCAGGGGTTCGTCATCGCAGCGGATGTCGATGACCTTGTCGATGGCCTGTTTCCGCTGGGCCAGCATCGTGTCCAGGGCCTCGGCCTGGGCCAGGGTGCGGGGAAAACCGTCCAGCAGATAGCCGTTCTTGCAGTCGGCCTCCTGGGTGCGGTCGGCGATGATCCCCACCACGATGTCGTCGGTCACCAGGCTGCCGCTTTCCATGGCGCTCTTGGCCTTGAGCCCCACGGGGGTTCCCGCCTTGACGGCCGCACGCAGCATGTCGCCGGTGGACAGTTGGGGGATGCGGTATTTTTCGGCAATCTGGCGTGCCTGGGTGCCTTTGCCGGCCCCGGGCGGGCCCATGAGGATCACCTTCATCGAGCCAACTCCTTGCAGTTGATGGTTGCAGGTCCCGCCGCGGCGGGCCGAAGAGTGCTTCGTCGTCCGAAAACCAACGGCTGGTTGCCTGTCAGCGTCCGCCACGCAGCCGTTGGATCAAACCGGCATCCACCTCCGGCGGAATGGGGGCGACCCCGGCGATCCAGTCCAGCAGGTCATTGTCGGTCTGTTGCAGGAGAATTTCCAGGGCCCGGCAGCCGGCAGCGTCCAGGGAGTCCAGGGCTGAAGTCAGGTGGCGCGCCAGCAACGTCTCCATTTCCAGCATGGAGCGGCGCCCCATCACGAAGGCCAACCGCCGGCGGCGCGCTGCCAAGGATTCCGCTTCAGTGTCCACCCTGCACGCCCCGTCCGGGGCCCCCTCATTCACCGTCGAAGCGCGGCAGCCGGCCTTCCCAGTCCTGCTCCGCCGCCGTCTGGCCGTCCCAGGGAGACCGGCCATAATAAAGCGCGCCCTCGGCCTGCACGTTCCGGCAGATGGCCCGGTTGACGTTGGCCTTGCGAAAATCGGTCTCCCGCAGATCGCAGTCGATCAGGCGAGCCCCCTCCAGAACGGCCTCCCGCAGCACCGCCCGGGACAGATTGGCCCCGGAAAAATCGGCGTCAGTGAAATTTGTACCTAAAAGCTCGCTGTCCGTCAAATCCGCCTGTACGAATTTTGTATTTTGGGCCTGGCACATGAAAATCCGGCCCCTCCTCACCATGGCCCCGGTGAAGTCCGCCCCCTCCAAACGGCCGTGCTGGAAAAAACAGTCCTCCAGCCGCGCCCCCCGGAAGCTGGCCCCGGTCAGGTCCATCTTCTGCCCGAACAGGGTTGTGCAATCGCAGCCATCCAGCACCGCCCCGACCAGACTGGCGCCGTTGCACACCGTGCCGGAAAGATCCAATCCGCTCAGGTCCAGACCCGCCAAGTCCAGATCGCTCAGATCGGCGTCCGCCAGGGTGCCATCCCGGCCATGGGCACCCAGCAACGCCTCCCGGTCGGCAAATCGTTTCAGCGCCATGATCGAGACATCTCCCATCCAGAGCCAAACCGAATCCCAGCAGGGGTCTCCCTCCCCCCGGAGTGGCCGCCGCTCACCGGCTGCCACGGCAGCGGGGAGCGGGCCGTCCGCGGCCCACCCCCCACCCATCGGACAACCAGCCTTACGGCCGGGAAAGGTCGATGATTTTCTTCAGATCGTAGTCCGGCGTGCCACCCACCCGCTTGCGGATGTCGGCCAGCCGGTCGGTCAGGGTCGGCTTGTCCACCTTGTAGAGCAGACCCATGGGGGCCTTGCCGTTGGGACGCCGGGCCAATGCCATGGCCGCACCCAGATCGGTCACATCATGCTCCGCGGGCACGTCCTCCATCAGATCCCGGTAATACTCAATGGTGTCGAGATAGTTGAAGCTGGTGCATTGGCTGAAGATATTGACGTAGCTGAACCCCTTGTGGGCCAGGGCGCCCTTGATCAGATCGGCGCAAACCTTGGGCTTGCCGGCAAACGCCTGACCCACATAGGTGGCGCCGTAGGTCAGCATGTACAGCAGCGGCTCCATGGGCTCCTCGGGACCGCCATAGGGGGTGGTGTAGGCCTTCAACTCCGGCCGTGAGGTGGGGCTGTACTGGCCCTTGGTGAGACCGTAGATGCCGTTGTCGTAGAGGATGTAGGTCAGGTCCACATTCTTGCGGGCCATGTGGGGCATGTGCCCGCCGCCGATGGAAAAACCATCGCCGTCGCCCCCGGTCACCACCACCGCCAGGTCCGGACGGGCGATCTGCGCCCCGGAGCCCACGGCCCCGGCCCGGCCGTGCAGGGTGTGCATCTTGTACGACTGGATGAAGTACGGGGTCCGGGAGGAACAGCCGATCCCGGAGATGGCCATCACCTTGGTGGGATCGACCCCCAGCTCGGAGAAGGCCCGGTAGATGGCGTTGAGGATGCCGAAGTGACCGCAGCCGGGGCACCACACCACCGACACCTCGGACTTGTAATCCTTGGGCTTCAACTGGACTTGATTCAGGGCGGCGGAGGACATCAGATCAGCTCCTTGACTTTGTCGACGATCATGGACGGAGTGAAGGGCAGACCCCCACAGATGTTGTAGCGGATCGGCTTGATGGAGGTTTCCGCACGGATGAAATGGGCCAGTTGACCCTGGAAATTGACCTCGGGCACCAGAATCTTGCCACAGGTGGCGGCAAAGGCCTCATACTGTTCCACGGGCATGGGCCACATCAGTTTCGGATAGAACCCCTTGACCTTGACCCCCTGGGCGCGCAAACGCTCCACCGCCTCCCGCACCACGCCGATGGTGCTGCCCCAGGTGATGATGCCCACATCGGCCCGACCCTCGCCATGGATCTCCACCGGCTTGTATTCCTTGACCACCCGGTCCAGCTTGTTGAAGCGCTTCTTGTGCATGTCCCAATGGTTCTGCGGGTTCCAGTTGGGCGCTCCGGTTTCGCCATGTTCCAGACCGGTGGCGATGTGCATGGCGTTGGGCGTCCCCGGATCGGCCATGGGAGAGATGAGATCGTCGGTCATCTGGTAGCGTTTGTAGGTCCCCTGGCCGTCCCAGCGCTTGCGGGTCACCACCTGGTATTTGGCCGGATCGGGCGTGGGAATGGTCTGGGTGGAGAAGGCCAGGGAACCGTCGGACATCAGAATCACCGGCACCTGATATTTCTCGGCCAGGTTCAACGCATCCACCGTCATATCGACGCAATCCTTCACGTCCTCCACCGACAGCACCAGCCGGGGGGCATCGCCATGGACGCCATGGATGGCCAGAAACAGGTCCGACTGTTCATGCTTGGTGGGCATGCCCGTGGAGGGACCACCCCGCTGCACGTCCACCACCATCACCGGCGTTTCGCTCATGGCGGCCATGCCCAGCATTTCCGACATCAGGGCCAGGCCCGGACCGGAAGTGGCGGTCATGGACCTCTTGCCGGCATAGCTGGCGCCCAGCACCTGGGAAATGGAAGCGATTTCGTCCTCGGCCTGCACCAGATCCCCCCCCCGCTTGGGCAGGTGGATGGCCACATACTTGGCGATCTCGGTGGCCGGGGTGATGGGATAGGCGGAGAAGAACTGCAACCCGCCGATGATGGCCCCCAGGCCCACGGCATCGTTGCCGGCGATGACGATCACGTCATGGGGCGGCAACGGATCCGATACCTTCCAGGCGTCCTTCTTCTCCAAGGCCCTGCCCAGTTCCTTGCCCTTGTCGAAGGCTTCCAGGTTGTGATTGAGAACTTCGGCGCCCTTCTTGGCGAACTTCTTGTTGAGGACCTTCTTGATGGTCTCTTCGCTGATATTGAAGAGGACCGACAAGGCGCCGATGGCAACCATATTTTTGGAGCGGTAGGATTTGAGATCCTTGGCGGCCTGGGACATGGGAATCGGATAGCCGATCACCCCTTCGGGCAGTGGACCGGGATCGAAATCCCCGCCAGGAAAATCGTAGACCACCGCGGTGCCAGGCACCATCAGGTGTCTGTTCAGTTCGAAGGCCTCGCCGTTGAAGGCGCAGAACACGTCGAAGCTGTCGCCCTGGTTGTAAACCTTTTCGGAACTGGCGCGGACCTGATACATGGCGTAACCGCCCTTGATCTCCGCCGGGAAGGTCTTGAACGTATACACGTCCATCCCCGCCCTGGCGCAGGCCGCGGCGATGAAGTCTCCGGTGGAGATGATGCCTTCTCCTCCTTCGCCGGCCACGCGGATGATGATGTCCTTCTTCGACATGCGTCTGTCCCCTTTTCGAGTTTACCTGCGACGGACATGACCCTCCCTGGCCGCTTTCCCGCCGACGGGCGAAAACGGTCCTCGCCCTCCTCAATTGATGATTTGGATGGTTGAATACTATGGCACAGGCCGCGGAACGTCCATGCCCCGCCGGCCCGCCCAGGGCCCTGGAGCTTCGAGCCAGCGCACCGGTCCCCTCCCCGTACCGCACGGTGAGGGGACCGGTGCGACAGGGTTCAGCCCTTCTTCATGGCCCTGAGAACCGTGGCTCCCAGATCGGCCGGACTCTTGGAGATGAACACACCGGCGGACTCCAGGGCGGCGAACTTCTCCGCCGCCGTGCCCTTGCCGCCGGAAATGATGGCCCCGGCATGGCCCATGCGCTTGCCGGGAGGGGCGGTGGAACCGGCAATGAAGCCCACCACCGGTTTGGTCACATGGTTCTTGATGTACTGGGCCGCCTCTTCCTCGGCGGTGCCGCCGATCTCACCGATCATGATGATGGCCTCGGTCTGCGGATCGTCCTGGAACCGGGACAGGCAATCGATGAAGTTGGTGCCGTTGATGGGGTCACCGCCCAATCCCACGCAGGTTGACTGCCCCAGGCCGACGGCCGTGGTCTGGGCCACCGCCTCGTAGGTCAGGGTGCCGGAGCGGGACACCACACCCACCTTGCCGGGCTTGTGGATGGGACCGGGCATGATGCCGATCTTGCAGGCGCCGGGGGTGATGACGCCGGGGCAGTTGGGACCGATGAGGCGGGTCTTCTTGTCGGAGAGGTAGCGCTTCACCTTCACCATGTCCAGCACCGGAATCCCCTCGGTGATGCAGACGCAGATCTCCACCCCGGCGGCGGCGGCTTCCATGATGGCATCGGCTGCGAACGGCGGCGGCACGAAGATCACGGAGGCGTTGGCGCCGGTGGCATTGACCGCCTCGGCCACGGTATTGAATACCGGCAGGTCCAGATGTTTGGTCCCGCCCTTGCCGGGGGTAACCCCGCCCACCATCTTGGTGCCGTAAGCGATGGCCTGCTCGGAATGGAAAGTGCCGTTGGCGCCGGTGAAACCCTGGCATATCACACGGGTGTTGGCATCCACGAAAATGCTCATTGGATCATCGCTCCTTAGATGGCCGCCACCGCCTTTTCGGCGGCGTCGTTGAGGTTGTCGGCGGAAATGATGGGCAGGCCGGACTCGGCCAGGATCTTCTTCCCCTCATTGACCTTGGTCCCCTCCAGGCGCACCACCAGGGGCACGCTGAGGTGGACCTGCTTGGCCGCCTCGACGATCCCCTGGGCGATGATATCGCACCGCATGATGCCGCCGAAGATGTTGACCAGCACGGCCTTGACGTTCTCGTCGGACAGAATCAACTTGAAAGCCGCCGTCACCCGCTCGGTGGTGGCACCGCCGCCCACGTCGAGGAAGTTGGCCGGGCTGCTGCCCTTCAGCTTGATGATGTCCATGGTGGCCATGGCCAGACCGGCCCCGTTGACCATGCAGCCGATGGAGCCGTCCAGGGCGATGTAGTTGAGTTCGTGCTTGGAGGCTTCGATCTCCTTGGGATTCTCCTCGTCGAAGTCCCGCAGTTCCTCCAGGTCCTTGTGCCGATAGAGGGCGTTGTTCTCGAAGTTCATCTTGGCATCAAGGGCAATCACGTCACCGTCGCCGGTCACCACCAGGGGATTGATCTCGACCAGGGAGCAGTCCTTGTCCACGAAGGCGTTGTACAGGCTGGTCATGAACTTGACCCCCTTGTTCACCTGCTTGCCCTCCAACCCCAGGCCGAAGGCCAGGTTGCGGGCCTGGAAGCCGGTGAAGCCCACCGCCGGGTCGATGGCCTCCTTGAGGATCTTCTCGGGCGTCCGGGCCGCCACTTCCTCGATCTCCATGCCACCTTCGGTGGAAGCCATCATGGTCACCCGGCCGGTGCCCCGATCGACCACCATGCCCAGATAGAGTTCCCGGGCGATGTTGCAGCCTTCCTCGACATAGACCCGCTTGACTTCCTTGCCCTTGGGACCGGTCTGTTTGGTGACCAGGGTCATGCCCAGCATGTCCTTGGCCTTCTGGCGGACCTCCTCCACGCTCTTGACCACCTTGACGCCGCCACCCTTGCCGCGCCCCCCCGCGTGAATCTGGGCCTTCACCACGAAGACGTTGCCGCCAAGTTCCTTGGCCACCTGTTCGGCTTCCGCCGGAGTGTAGGCCACCTGACCGCGCGGTACCGTGACCCCATACTTGGCTAGGATCTGCTTGGCTTGGTATTCATGGATGTTCATTGGGACTCCTGCCTCGTCACATGATGATGATCCGTCGATCCGCGTCGGACCTCAAGATCCGGCGCCAGGCTCGAACACAGGTGCGCCTCTCCCCACCGGCTCCCCCCGTGGGCTGGCCGGCGAGCCTCCGGGTACAGCCTGCCCCGGCTTCAGATTTCCACCGTATGAAGGGAGGAGAATAGGGGCGAAACGGCTTTTGTCAACGCCTGCCGTTGCCAACTGCTCCAGAAAGACCTCCAGATGCCCGGTCGATGGAACCCCCAATTCCTTGGTGTTGAAAGCGAATTCTGCCGCCGCCCGCCCCGCTCTGCGTCCGAACACCAGGATCTCCAGCAGGGCGTTGCCCATCAGCCGATTGCGGCCATGGGTTCCCCCGGTCACTTCCCCGGCGGCCAACAGCCCGGGGATGTCGGTGCCGCCATCGGGGGCGATCACCACCCCGCCGTTCTGGTAATGCAGGGTCGGATAGGCCAGCAGGGGATGGACCCGCAGGTCCAGGCCCTTGTGATGGAATTCCTTGAACCGTCCAGGGAATTCCCGCTCGATGGTGCCGACCCCATGGAGCAGGTCGATGAGGGGAATATCCAGCCAAACCCCCATCCCGCCCTCCCCGGTGGCCACGCCGTTGGCGTATTCCCGGCATTCCCGAATGATGGCGGCCGTGGTGACATCCCGGGGTTCCAGGGGATGGACGAATTCATCCCCATGGCGGTTCAGAAGCTGGGCCCCCAGACCGCGGAACTTCTCGGTGATCAGCAACCCGACCTTGCGCTCCGGCCAGGCGATGCCGGTGGGATGGTACTGGTTGTGCTGCAGGTCCCGCAGGGGCAACCCGGCCCGGTAGGCCAGCACCAGGCCGTCGGCGGTGGCGCCGTAATGGTTGGAGGTGGGAAACCCCCGCAGATGCAGCCGACCCAGCCCCCCGGTGGCCAGCACCGTGGCCCGGGCCGCCACCGACCGCAGCCGCTTCTGCACCAGATGGTACAACACCGCCCCGGCCGCCCGACCGGCCTCGTCGGTCAGCAGCTCCACCGCCGGCTGGAACGGCAGCACGGTGATGTTCTCCAGGGCCGCCCCCCGGTCCTGCAGCACCCGCATCAGCTCCAGACCGGTCACGTCCCCGGCCGAATGCATCCGCTTGCGGGAGGTGCCGCCGCCGTGGCGGATCTTCATGCGCCCGGTGGGATACTTGTCGAACAACATGCCCAGCTCTTCCAGCCACTGCAGGGTGGCGGGGCCGTCCGCGGCCAGGGTCTGGGCCAGCTCGGGGTCGCTGCTGAAATGCCCCCCGCCCAGAATGTCCAAAAAATGCTGCACCGGACTGTCGCATTCCTGGTCAGCGACCTGGATGCCACCCTCGGCCATCAGGGTATTGCTGTCTCCCTGGCGCAGCTTGGTGGCAATCACCACCTTTGCCCCGGCCTCCGCTGCGGCAATGGCCGC
The DNA here is from genome assembly GCA_002753665.1 of Magnetococcales bacterium DC0425bin3. GTDB lineage: Bacteria > Pseudomonadota > Magnetococcia > Magnetococcales > DC0425bin3 > DC0425bin3. The sequence goes on along the minus strand of PEAP01000023.1, from coordinate 17,949 downwards.
TGCCGTGCCGGCGCCGCCACCGCCCAGGATCAACACATCGGCGATGAGATCCGGTTCCGGTATCGGCCCGATCCGCACCGCCGGATGGGGCCAGGCCTCCAGCAGATCGGCCAGTTCCACCGGCAGCACCGTGCCGGCCGCCCCGCCGACCCGCAACTCCCGGCGTCCCCCCTCCTGATGATCGGGATGAAAATCCTCCACCCAGGCCTGCCGCTCCGCCAGGGACAGGGTGGGAAAGGCCTCCCCTCGCCGCGACCGGGCCAGCCGCTGGTCGCGGGTGGCTTCCACCAGCCGGGCGGAACTGCGCAGCGGCTCCGGAAAGGGATTGGGCAGGTCACGATCCATGGCGGGGCTCACAGCAGGCTCTCGTCTTGCGGCAACCAGGTGCCGGGGGGGGCGTCCGCCGGTTCGACTTCCCGCCGCTGGTAGAGCATCCGCAACTCCTCGGCAGACATCCGTCGCAGCCGGCGAAAGGTCAGTTTCATCTTCTCGCTTGCCGCCCGGGCCACCGCCCCGGCCAGATGATCGGCCCGCCGCACCTGGTGCAGTCCATGATACCGCCGGGCCGCCAAGGCGGCATTGGGTTGGGGAATGCGGGCTGGGCAGCGCATGGCGCAGGCCTGGCATTGAATGCAGGTGAAGGATTCCCGCGCCGCCCCCTTCAGGTCACCCCGCTTGATCATCCCCACATAGCCCATCACATCGAGTTCCACGGGGCAGACCCGGGAGCATTCGCCGCACATGATGCAGCGGGTCACCTCGGGGTAGAGGTTGATCACCCGAAAATCGGGGCTTTCGCCCGAATCGAGGGTCATGTCGTGGCGGGCCTTGCGTTGCGGAAACCAGGGCAGCGGCAAAATCTCCATGCCCTCGGCCACCACCTCCTGGCACAGCAGGCCCACCCGCAGGTCGGTCTCCTGCCCCAACCGGTAGAGGATGGTGCAGGCGCCGCACACCCCGCCCCGGCAGCCCACGCCCCGCACGAACACCATCCCCACCGCCTCCAGGGCCGCCAGCAGGGTGCGTCCGGCCGGAACCCGATGGCGCTCCTGGTCGTAATGAATGGTGACCATGGCCGTCATTTCGCATGTCCCTCCGTTGCCGAACCCGACCGTCCCAAGGAGTCCCCCGCCAGCGACCCGGCCCGGGTTCAGGGAATGACGCCGACCACCCGCAAATCCTTCAGCAAGGCATGGGACATGGCCAGCCGATAGGCCTTGACCTGTTCTCCGCACTGCTGGGACGGAATATGCAACGCCTGGGCATCCTCCAGCCGCTGATTGAAGATCGGCCCCTCCTCCGCCCGGTAGGACTCCACCAGGTTGACCAGTTCCTGCACCAGGTGGGCCAGGGACTGGGGCCGGTAGGTGTTGACGAAGGCGGTGAGAAATTCCAGCTTGTCCACCTTCTCCCCGGAAGCTCCACTCATGACACCCAGCAATTCCAGCAACAGGTCGCCGTTGCCATCCCGATGCCAGACGGGCTGCCGGGCCAGGGAAAAAGCCCGCAGGCGCAATTCCCCCTCGGCCAACCCCGCCAGGGGCTCCAGCGCCGCCCCGGCTATGGCACAGTCCAGATGCAGCAGCCGCACCCAGCGCTCGATCACCACCGGCGGCACCCACATGCGGGTCTCTTCCAGACCGTGACGCACCGTGGCGGTCACCCCCTCCGCAACCAAACGGCTGGCCAGCAGCCGCGTCATCTCTCCGGGCACCCCTTCGGGTGGCAGCACGGCCTCGAAGGGCACCCGATCGGCCTCGGCCGGGGTGAAAATCAGGGAGAGCAGGCCTTCCTGCTCCCAATCTTCCAGATGTTCCAGGGTGGCGCGGGAAGCCAGGCCCTCCAGGGGTTGGGTGCCGCCCAGACGGGCACAGATCTTGGCGGCGGAGCGGGTATCCAGCTCCCGGACGGTTTGCAGACTGATGCGGATTTGGTCCAACAAGGCTTGGTCCATGATTCCTTGCCGTCTCCCAAAAAAAGGCCCCCCGCCGCCGGGGCGGTGGGGGGCTGATAGGAAAAAGGTCAGGCGGCCCGCCAGGACATCCTGGAGGACCCCATCAACCGGCCGCGTACTCGGCCTGGGCGTCCGTATTCTCGATGCCGGCCATCTGCTGGAGCAGGCGCCAGTTTTCCAGACGATCCCGCTGGGAGGCCTTCAGCACCTCGCTGGCGTCGCCGTTCTTGTCGAAATGTTTGACGAAGCGACCCTCTTGCTTCGCGAAGGTCAGGAAATCCAGCCGCTCCTCGCCGTTCCTGGTCTTGCGGTAATGCCAGTCCCGCTTGACCGACGGGTTGCCCTGGAGGCTCATGCGGGAGGCCAGGGTTGGACCGGCATCCGGGTTGTAGATGAAGACCGGAAACGCCCGGGACTCCACCGCCATGACGGCCCGGGTGCAGGACACATCGTCGGCCACCTGATGCTCCGGCTGACAGGTGGTGTAGACGTTGATCAGGGCGGGACCATTGAAGCGCAGGGCGCCCTCGATGGCCTTGTAGAAATGGTTGATCATGGGCCCGACGGTCTGGGCCACATAGACCCGCGGATGCATGAGGGCGATGTTGGCGATTTCCTTGCGGCGCTCGGTCTTGCCCATGATGACCGACCCATGGGCCGACATCTTGGCCTCCTGCCCCATGTAGGTGGCCGTGGAGGTCTGACCGCCGGTGTTGGAGTAGGCCTGGGTATCCAGCACCAGGGCCTTGATGTTCATCCCCGAGGCCAGCATCCGGGAGAGGGCCTGGAAGCCGATGTCCAACATGGCGCCGTCGCCGCCGAAGGTCCAGATGGCATGGTCCTGGCGGCCGATCTGGTCCCAATAGGCCCGCACGCCCATGGCCACGGTGGTGGAGTTTTCGAACAGGGAGTTGGCCCAGGGCACCCGGAAGGGGTTGTAGGGGTAGGTGGAGCCGTACACCGTCTGGCAGCCCGTGGAGGCGATGATGCCGTATTTCTTGCCCACCACTTCCTGGGTCTGGGCCAGCAGTTGGCGGATCACCGACGCCTCGCCGCAGCCCATGCAGGAGCCGGCGCCGCCCACATACTGGTTGGCATCCTCCCGCAGCATGATGTCGACCTTGAGCTTCGGATTGATGTACTGCTCCGGCGTATTGGGGCTGTCCTTGTAGAAGTCCCACAGACCAAAATAGTCCGGCAGATTGTCCTTGGTTTTCTTGATCATCTTCAGGGCGTTATGATCGCCGCAGGCGGTCACGCACTCGCCGCACCCCTTGCACTTGGTGGGGTCGACGAAGATTCCGAACAAGCCGCCACCGGGTGCGCCGGGATCCTTCTCCCGCTTCTTCTCGTAGGTCTTCCAGAATTTGGTGGTCTCGACCATCTGCCGCCGGGCCAAGTCACGGACATGCGGCTCGGCAATCTTGTCCAGCGCGGTTTTCAGGTCGTCCGGGGTCATGACCCGGCCCCAGATGGCGGAGTCGGGGCAATTCTGGACACATTCCATGCAGGCCACGCAGTTTTCGCCGAGATACTCGGGCAGGTCGGGGGCGATGTAGGAAAAATCCCGGAAGGACCCGGTGCCCGCCGGGACTACCGAACAGGCGACGAACGGGTCGGCCGGCTGCCCGGAACCTTGACCCGAGTTGTAGGCGTCCATGATCTCCCGGGCCCGCTTGGCATCGTACCATTTGGGCGTCGGTTCGGAATAAATCTTTGCTCTCTGGCTCATGCAGATATCCTCAGCTCTCGGCGGACCCGATCGTCATTCGGCTCCCGGGGACCTTCCGGTCGCCTTCCATCGGAAGGGACCGGTGGCCGGATCGTTCGAACCCGGCCGTGGCGCTGCTCCGGTGGCTAGATGAAGAAGGCGTTGACGTCTTTACCCTTGGCTTCCCACTCTTCCTTACCCTTGGCAAGGACGTCGGCCGGGGTGGCGTTCATGATTTCCGGTGTGACTTCCATGACCCGGCTGTATCCTTCCTTCGCGGCGGCCAAGTTGTCTTCGATCACCTTCTGGCCCCGTTTGCCGAAATACTTGCCCAGCGGTTTGCGGACCTGGTTGAACAGATCCTCCTCGGAGAGCTGGGCATTCACCCGGAACGGAGTGACCCGCAGGAACACCCCCAGCAACACCACGCCCTGGAACCGCTGGATCAGGGAGTTGTCCGATTGGCAGGATTCCCGGGCGATCTGGATGGTATCCACCCCGTAGAAGCGGATCTTGTGTTCCTTCATGAAATATTTGGCGTAGGGCGGGATGCTGTTCCACAACGCCTCGGCGCTGGTCTCGTCGGTATGCTGGAAGACGATGCCGTTTTCCTGCAAGCCCACCAGGGGGTTGCCCATGTACCAGGTGGTGGGGTCCATCAGGGGCACGAAATCCACCTGTTGCAGCTCGCAATGGGTGAGAATTTTGCCCGAAGGGGTGACGGTCAGGTAGGTATTGGTCGGCAGCCCCTTCTTTTCGGAGCCGTACTTGGGCGCCGCCTGCACCCGGAAGCCGAAAATGTCGCCCAGCATGCTGGCGATCACCTTGTTGGTGGTCACCGAACCGTAGCCACCCACGGAATGGGCCCGCACCGAGAAGGCCCCCTTGGGCCGCACATCGGGCTCTTCGTCCTTGATCAGGGCGGATTCGTGGTCGATGCCCAGGGTGAAGTAGCGCTTGCAGTTGTCCGGCGCCCCCAGCATGTTCTTCACCACCGCCAGAATGCTGCCCGGAGTCACGTCCCGGCTGCCGAGCCCGGCGGACCCGGACAGGACGAAGGGCATCCGCTCCAGACGGTCGAAGCCCTGGACGCCCATCATCGCCTTGGCCAGGCTGGCTTCGATGTCGGTGGTGAGGGGATTGTCCACCATGGGCGGAATGTCGCAGCGTTCGATGACCGAGACCGCCTTGCAGTTCTTCAGGGCACGGGCGATCTGGACGGCGGGGAAGGGCCGGTAGCAGGTGACATTGATCACCCCCACCTTGACACCCATCTTGGCGCGGATCAGCTCCAGGGCCGAGGCGGCAGTCTCGGCCTGGGTGCCCATGGCGACGATGGCGTAGTCGGCATCGTCCATCATCATGGTTTCGATCAGACCGTACTTGCGACCGGTGAGGCGATAGAATTCCTTCATCGCGTTCTCGGTGTGTTCCGCCAGCCGATCGTAGTAGTACCGCTGGGCGATACGACCCTGCATGTAGGCGTCCTGGTTCTGCACCACGCCCAGCTGCAGGGGGGCATCGGTATCGAACAACCTCCGCATCCGCACCCGGGGGTCGCCCAGATATTCCCGGATCAGCTCGTCTTCGGGGTAGTTGAGGTTCTCGATGGTATGGGTCCCCAGGAACCCGTCCTGAATGTTCATGAACGGGGTCAGGGAGTCTTCCGAGGCGCGCCGGGCGATCAGACACAGATCGGCCACCGCCTGAATGGAATGGGCAAACAACATCCCCCAGGCGACATCCGCCACACCCATCACGTCGTCATGGCCGGCATGGACGTTGAGGGACTGCACGGTGAGAGCCCGGGCGCCCACGTTGAGTACATGGGGGAGACGCTTGCCGGCAATGGTATAGAGGACCTCCTTCATCAGGATGAGTCCCTGACCGGAGGTGAAGTTGGTCACCCTCCCGCCGGCAAGGGCATACCCCTCACAGGCAGAGGCGGAGCTGTGTTCCGATTCCAGCTCCATCCATGCCAACGGCCGTCCCCACACATTCTTGAAACCGTTCGCCACCGCAACCTGGTAGTGCTGCCCCATGATGGTGGAAGACGTGATGGGATAGGCTGCGGCTCCGTCCGTGGCCCGGGTTTCGACGTAGGCGACAGCGTCCGAACCATCCCCCGTACCCGGAATCCCCGGGTAGGGAAAACGCTGTTGCTGCTCGGCTTTGACAGTGGCCATCCAGACTGCTCCTTGGGTTTGATTTATCCTGGGACCCGCTGTCCCGACGAGGGTCTAGGCCCCCTTCAATTCAAAAACCAATCGGTGAACCGGAAATCCCGCCGCACCCCGCGCCGTCGGCGTCGGCTCACTGATACTCCTGCACCGGATTTTATACCAACTCCCCCCCGGCAAAGCAACAGCCTGCATCGTCAGGATTCTCCAGCCGCTTTCCCGGCATTGCGACCGGATTTCAACAGGATGGAAGGAAACCAAAAAAAAATTGATATCAATAAAAAATTTCATCCAGTCTACTCAATAGTCCCGTCGTCCCGCCAGGGCCTGATACAGGGTGGATTCGTCCAGATATTCCAGCTCGCCGCCCATGGGCAGGCCATAGGCCAGTCGGGTGACCTTGGCCACCAGGGGTTGGGCCAGTTGGGCGACGTAGTGGGCGGTGGCCTCGCCCTCCACGGTCGGGTTGGTGGCCACCACCACCTCCCGCACCTGGCCTTCCCGCAAGCGCCGCTCCAGGGCATCGAGGTGCAATTCCTCCGGTCCCATGCCGTCCAGCGGGCTCAACCGCCCGCCCAGCACATGGTACAGGCCCCGATAGAGCCCGGCCCGTTCGATGGCCATGAGATCCGCCGCTTCCTCCAGCACGCAGATCACGTCCGGCTCCCGCTTGGGATCGGCGCAGATGCGACACAACTCCGCCTCGGCCAGGTTGAAGCAGACCCGGCAGGCGCGCACGTTGCGGCGCAGGGCCTCCAGGGAACGGATCAGCTGGTCCATCTCCTCCGGCCCCTGGCGCAGCAGATGGTGGATCATGCGCTGGGCCGACTTGCGCCCCACCCCGGGAAAACGGACGAACAGGCTCACGACCCGCTCCACCGACGGCAGCCCGGTCATGGCGGTCATGCCGCCCTCACATTCCGGGCAGGCCAAGGCCGGGAATGTTGAGGCCACCGGTGAGGCTGGCCAGTTGCTTCTGATTCATCTCCAGCACCTTGCGCTGGGCGTCGTTGAAGGCCGCGGCCACCAGATCCTCCAGCATTTCCCCCTCCGCCGGATCGATGATCTTGCGGTCGATGCTCACCTTCTGCACCTCCTGGCGACCGTTGAGGGTCACCGACACCAGACCGCCCCCGGCCTGACCGGTGACCGAAATCCTGCCCAGCTCCTCCTGCATCCGGGCCATCCTGCCCTGGAGTTCCTGGGCCTGCTTGAGAATGTCGCCCAAATTCTTCACCGTCGTCTCCTCGATCTATCTTGCCGCTGCTGCCGGCCCATCCGGCGTCAATGGCTCCACCGCCACGATGCGGCCCTGGAACCGCCGGGCCAGGTTCACCACCACCGGGTGGTCCCGAACCGCCTCCTCCAGTTGCCGGAGCTGGTCGGCCTGATGCCGATCCCGGGTCTCCAATTCGGTCTCCGGGCGGGGACCGGCGGCGGCCTCGGTCACCGTCAGCCGGATGCCATCCAGTCCCAGCTCGCTCAACTGTTCCGCCACCCGCCGCCGCATATCCGCGGCCGCCCCATAGGCGGCGTGGGCCACCCGCAACCCCAGAACGGCGGGCGGGCCCCCGCCGGGGTCCGGGGTGTATTGCTCCAGGGTCACCTTGTGGACCAGCTCCCGGGCCAGCCGGGGAGAGCGGACCTCCATGGTGCGGATGAAATCCCGCCAACTGCCGTAGGCCTCCGGGGCGGGGCGGGACGCTTCCGCCGGAGGCTCCCGCGGGGGCGGAACCGGCGCGGGGGGAATGACCGGCGCCTTCACCGGCCGGGGAGTTGGGGGCGCGACGACCTGCTGGCCGGGTGGCGGTCCGCGACCGCCAGGGGCAGGCGTGGTCTCCACCGGAGCCGCCGCTCCCGACGGTTGCAGCGCCGTGAGACGGCCGATGAGCTGTTCCAGATCCGGCACCGGTTTGAGCAGGGCGGCCCGCAGCAACAGCATCTCCAGGGCCTGATAGGGCATATCGGTCCGCTCCAGATCCTCCCGGCCCCGCAGCAGGACCTGATAGAGCATCTGGAGATGCTCCGCCGGCAGGGCGTCCAGGCAGGCCGGAGCGTCCGCGGCATCCGGTTCCGGGGCATGTCCCTCCCGGGCCAGCACCCGGCGGCGCAGGCCGGCATGGATCAGACCCAGCAGATCCCGCACCAGCAGACCCGGCTCCATGCCCCCCTGATAGAATTCTTCCACCCCCCGCAGCACCTCCGGACCCTGGCCGTTGACCAGATGCTCCAGCAGGCTGGCCACCGCCTCCCGGTCGGTGAGTCCCAACAGCTCCCGGATCGACGCGAAGCGCACCGCGCCATTGCCATGGGCGATGGCCTGATCCAGCAGGCTGAGGGCGTCCCGCACCGAGCCGTCGGCAGCCCGCACCACCGCCCCCAGGCCCGGAGGGTCATGGGGAATCCCCTCGCTGTCCAGCACCCGGACCAGATGGGCGGTCAGGGTGTCCCGGGTCAGCCGTTTCAGATCGTAGCGCTGGCAACGGCTGAGGATGGTGGCGGGGATCTTGCGGGATTCGGTGGTGGCGAACAGGAACTTCACATGGGCCGGCGGCTCTTCCAGGGTCTTCAACAGGGCGTTGAAGGACTGGCTGGTGAGCATGTGGATCTCGTCCAGGATGTAGATCCTGAACCGGGCGACGGACGGTTTGTAGCAGACCATCTCCAGCACTTCCCGCATCTGGTCCACCTTGGTGCGGGAGGCGGCGTCGATCTCCAGCACGTCCGGATGCTGGCCGGCGCGGATTTCGGTGCAGGAATCGCAGGCGCCGCAGGGGGTGGCGGTGATGCCGGTCTGGCATTCCAGGGCCATGGCCATCAGCCGGGCCACGGTGGTCTTGCCCACCCCCCGAATGCCGGTGAACAGAAAGGCATGGGGCACCCGGCCACTGGTCAGGGCGTTGGTGAGGGCCCGGGTGACATGATCCTGGCCCACCAGATCTTCGAACCGCTGGGGCCGCCACTTGCGGGCCAATACCAGATAGGGGGTCATGGGACCAAAGCCGGAGATGAAACCTTGATGGATGGGGGAGGCCTCCCTCCACCCTCCACCAATGAAAGCCGGCTTCCGGCTTCCACGGTAACACCGGATCGGGAAGGCGCTCCGTCCTCCCCCAGACGGGGGAGGACGGGCCGAGTGGTCAAAGGGCGGCTCCGGCCAGGGGTCCCGCGGCACACGAACCATCCGCTGCCGTTGCTACCTTCCGGTCCTGGCGGGGTTTACGGGGGTTCGTTGCGCGGGTCCTGACCATCATCGCCGCCCGCTGGTTGCGTCTGCGTGTCACCGCGAAAGTCGCGGAGCGGCTTTCATTCGGTGGAGGGTGGAGGGAGGCCTCCCCCATCCATCAAAACGGGCCGGTCTCAAGACAAATGACACAACCGGCCCCGGCTGTCAAACTTTCAAATGGGCCAGAATCCAGAATCGAAAATCCGTTGATGCTGTAACGTTGATGCTGTCAACTAAATGCAATTTGAAACGCAATACACGTGCCATGCTGCGCGAATCATCTCCAACCCCTCCGACCACCCGATCACCATGGATTGCGACCATGGCCGCAGGGCGGTCCATCACCCGAGTTCGCCTGAAACACCTTTGGCGCTACTCCCGATCACCCAAAAAGGAGTTCGGCATATAAATTTGACCGTCATCAAATTTTTCTGTTTTCTTGGCTTCCGAGATCCGGTATATATGCTTCAGATCGTATCGTGACAGGATGAAGAAGCAGACACCGGTTCGACAGAAGACCGGCAATACATATGATTAAAATATTATTAATCGAGGACAATCCGTGTCGCAACAGAGTCAGACGTCGAACATCTTTGATGTTCCCAATACCCAGACCTTTCAGTTCTCGGGAGGTGGGAATGGCACCGCCGATCCCACCATCAACCTGTTTCAGGGAGCGCTCCACTTTTCGGTGCCGCTGGCCTCCCTGAAAGGACGCAGCGGACTGAACATCGGCGTCTATGGGATCTACAACAGCATCGTGTCCAGCCAGGTGACCAAGAGCAACCGGGACGCCCCGACAGGCGTGCTGGGCCTGGGTTGGCTGCTGGGTCTGGACCGCATCGATGCCGAATACGGCGCGGCGGGCAATCGGGACGGCGCCACGTTCTATCTGACCCGGAAGGAAATCCAGAACCGACTCTACCGGACCGATCGGGTTTGGCAGCGCGGTGTCCTGGACGCCAGCCTGGCCACCGATCTGGATCAGGGTGCGTTGAGCGAGGCCCTGCTGACGGCGTTCCTGGCGCAAAGCCTGGTGGTGGACGCCTCCGCCAGCGTGACGGTGGTGGCCCAGGGCCAATCCTGGACCATTACCGACAGCGTGAACGAATTTCTCCTCGATCTGGAACTGGATCAGGGGCAGCTGCTCGTCCTGGATGGGGGCGACGGCTACGAACCGGAAAGTTTCGATTTCTCCCAGGTGCGCCACTACGCCCCCTTCGAACGCTGGGAGGTCACCACCACCGATGGCCTGTGCGCGGTCTTCGGCGGCGGCCTGGGGCAGGATGACGACGGCTATCGCACCAGTCGGGGAAACGCGGTGACCTGGGGCGTGCGCTGGAACAACTGGTCCGGCCCCAGCACCGTCAGCCACGCCAGCGACCAGACGCTGCTGCAGGATCAATATCCCCAATCCTGGTATCTGAGTTCGGAACGCGCCCTGTGCCGGGACGAGATTCTCTATGTCTACTCCCAAACGACCCAGCAGGTGGGCAGCGACGGGCTGCCCTATACCAAGGCCATCTATCTGAACACCATCACCGACATGTTCGGGCAGTGGGTGCAACTGAACTACGCCGACAAGGAATACAATCAGGAGGCCAGCCTGGCCCGGGAATATCTGGACCCCTACAAGGCGGTTCCGAACCAGGATCCGGACGCCTATCAAAGCGGCTACGAAACGCAATATCTGGCCAGCGTCGCCTGCTACAACGACGACGGCGCCCTGCTCTACACCACCGAGCTGGAGTATGAATTGGGGTCGTTCTGCGCCATCGCGGGGTCGGCCCCGGACACCTTCCTGGGCGATACCTGCAAAAGAACCCTCACTGGGGTGGCCACGGTGCTGGCCAACGGCTGCCAGCTTCCCGCCATGCGGTTCACCTACCATGGGCAGAGCGACACCAACCCGGGCGCCATGGCCACCCGGGTCCTGCCCGAAGGCGCCACCCTCTCCTACACCTATCAGCAGAAACAGCTCGGCAACTGCAGCCGGAGTCTGCGGATCGACGCCCCTCTGGCCAGCGCGACGCCGCGGATCTGGTTCGGGGCCGATTATGCGGTGGTACTCTGGATCGACAGCGGCACCCGGTTCTCCATGGCCGTCTATACCTGGACGGGACGCTGGGTGCAGTGGCAGCCGGCCACGGCGGTTCTCGATCTGGCCATCGACAAGGACGATGTCACCGTCAATCTCCAGGATGATTTCTTTACCATCGACTTCGCTCTGGCCAACGGCGAAAGTAGCCGGGTTCTGTTCTATCACAAGAACATCCGTATCCTCGGCGGGTGGCTGGAAAGTTCCGCCGCGCCCCTAATCCTGGAGACCACCGACCGCCAGGTGGTGACCGGGGACCGTTTCTTCGCCGTGGCCAACGGGTACGACAACACCGTCGCCCGCTATACCTGGGACAATACCGCCAAGGTCTGGGACGAGGACAGCGTGCCGACACCGGCCCAGGCGGAAAAACCAACTTATTACCGGATCTTCCTGACCGCCGCCGCCAACCTCCTGCCGATTCTCTACTACGATATCGACAGCGCCCCGGGACACAAGCAGAGTCTGTTGATCCTCGACTACCTGGATGAATCGGGAAGCTGGCATACAGGGGATCAGGTCACCGCCGTGGACATCGCCATCACCGGCACCGATGTCGAGGACAACTTTCAGTGGAGCGCCGCCGAGTGGGTGTTCGCCGCCACTTATGTCACCGAGGATCTTTCCTCCGGCATCACCTATGCGGTGGCCTTGTATACCTGGGGCCAGGACGGAGCCTACACCTGGAACACGCCCTTCATCGCCTCCTACCAGCTGGACAAAACCAGCAGCGGCGACCTGCCCTGCGACCATACCGCCCAGGTGACGGACACCGGTCTGGTGGTCAGCGGTCCCTACCTGCTGCGCTTCAACGGCTCCACCTGGTTGAGCAACGATACCCTGAAACTGCAACTGCCGGTGGTGGAGGGCACCCTGTTCTGGTTCGCCACGGGTTCGGACATCGTGGTCAAGTCGGAGAATTCCACGTCCCAGATCATCGCCTGCGCCCTGGCTTTCGATCCCAACACCCAAAGCGACGCCTGGGACGCGAGTACGCTCTCCCTGTACGACAGTCCCCCCAACGATCCCCGCCTGACCAGCTATTTCCCCTCCGCCGCGCCGGATTTCATCACCCTGAACGACAAGATCTACTACCGGGGAACCTCCACCGATTGGAGCGACGCCATCGAGGACCCGGTCTATAAACTGCCCGACGGCAGCAACAATACCACGCTCATCAACGAAGCCACCCAGTTCATGGTCTATCAGACGCAAAGCGGGGGCGCGCCGTCGGGCACCGACGTGTTGGTGCTGAATACCTGTTACGTGGACTCCGTGGAGAGCCTCCCGGAGAATTTCTACCAGATGGTGGCCAGCGACGGCACGCTGGATTCCGATACCGCCGGTAAGTTCCCTGCCGGCAACGGCAGCTTCGTCACCTTCTTGCCCCTGGACGATACCCTGGACCAGGCCCAGTCCATCACGCTGTACCGGTACCTGAACGATTCCATCACCGACCCCATCACCGACTATCCCATCCTGACCGTCACCATCGACGACGGCTTCATCCAGAAGCTGTCCACCTACACCTTCGATGAATCCACTGCCGCGGTGGCTTCCCAGGGCAACAGCTGCAAATACTACCAGGTCACCCAGGCCGAGGGGACGGACAACGGCTACACCCAATATACCTTCATCAACAGCGTCGGCACCCTGTCGGTGGGCAATCCCACCCTGGAGGCGGTCCTGGATGGGCAACTGGACACCACGAACCAGTTCGACGCCGATAACACGCTGGTGGCCAGTCGGAGCAGCACCTGGAGCGTGGTGGACCAGATCCAGGACGTTCTCAGCGGCGCGACCTGTGACCTCAACGGCGTCTTCGTGCAACTCGACCAGAGCAGCAGTACGCTGGACGGAGTCACCGCCCTGCAGGAATTCCAATACGATGCCCGCACCGGCCAGGTGAGTACCACCCAAACCACGACGTACAACGCACAGGGCCAGTCGGAAACCCACCAGCGCACCGTGTTGCCCGGCTATGCCACCTACCCCTGGATGGCCTATGTGAACCGGCTGCGCGACAATGTGCAGGTCACCGGGACCGTGACCGTGGCGGGGGGCGCTGCGGTGGTCTTGAACCAACAGGTCGTCACCTGGTCCACCTTCGCCGGCCCGGACATGGGGTCGGCCGGGACCCTCCAGCTGTTGAACCAATACCAGGCCACATCCCTGGTCCAGGGCAGCGATTCGGCCACCGCCACCACGGCTGCCGACACCACCTCGGGCACCTGGTTGACCACCTCGCAGGTCAACGTCCGCAACGCCTATGGGTATGTCCAGGAAACCCAGGACGCCATGGGCCTGGTGCAGTCGACGCTGCACGATTCCCAGGACGGCCTGACGATGGCGACCTTTTCGGGAACGTCGCTGGCCAGCGGAGAGGCCTATTATTTCGGCTTCGAAAGCTACGAAGATCCCGGCGCCTGGGCCCTGGATTATTCCCAGACACCCCTGGTCACCAGCATCTGCAATACCGGCAGCCAATGCCTGAGCCTGCCCCCGGGGGTCACCGGCACCCCCCTGGAATTGACTCCGGACGATCTTTCCCAGGTCTATCTGTTTTCCTTCTGGGGGCGGATCGATCCCACCGCCACGGCGGAGATCAGCGTCGTCTGGGAGATCGATTATGTCTCCACTGGCACCCTGCCGGACGTTCCCGCCTCCATGGCGGTCACCTCCACGGATTGGGCCTACTGCCATGCTCTCATCGACCTGACCGGATGCAGCGCGGCGGTCACGGTCCGCCTGACCCCGGTCAATCGGGGCAGCAGCACGGTTTACGTGGACAACGTCTGCTTCGCCTCGCTCATCGGCCAGGCGCGCATCGCCGTCTACGACACGACCTATTCCCTGCGGTTGGCAGCCGTGGGACCCTACGATCAACTGCAACGGATGGTCTACGACCGCTACAATCGGCAGATCGCCCTCACCAACGACTTCCAGGCGGTGCAGAATGTGGTCTGCCCCTATCTGTCCCGCCAGACCCAGGACGCCTTCGACCCCAGCGAGCCCAACAGCAACCTGGTGGTGCAACCCATGGGCGAGACCTGTTATCTGCGCTTTCTGGACAACGGGGTCTGGTCCGACCATTTCACCTCGGAGACCCCGGACCTCTGGACCAGCGCCAACGGTTTCCTGACCTGTTCCGGGGGGGTGCAGGGCAGCATCACCTTTTCCCAACCCTCCTACGCCAGCGACTACTTCTTCTGCTTCCAACTGACCGCGGACCAACCCCAGGTGGAGCTGGGGATCCTCATCGGCAGTGACGTGACGGTGACCTGGAGCCCGGTCGATGGCCTTTGGAGCCTGATGGATACCCGCAACGACACCACCCTCGCGGGACGCTTCACAAGCAGCAATCCCTCGGGCCAGTGGATGATCGTCCTGAGTTCCGCCGCCATCATCATGGCGCTGGAGGGCAGGATCCTGTTCGACTATCTGCCCAGTCGGATGCCCACGGGCCAACCGGGCTTTTTCGCCGGCGACGCCGTGGCGCTGTCCCATTGCATCATCGGCGGATCCCCCCAGGTGGGCATCCGCTACTTCGATGGCGCCGGCAAGACCCTCCAGGGGCAGTCCATCGAGGACAGCCAGAGCGTGGTGGCCGCCACCCAGTACGATGCGCTGGCCCGACCGGTGGTCATGGTCAAACCGGTCACCTATGCCGGCCAGACCGGCAGTCTGGTGTGCTATCGGGACGATGTGGTCACGTCCTTCGACTGGGACAGCGGCCTCCTGACCGGAACCGCCGCCACCAGTCATCCCGACGATGGCGGTTATCCCTACCTGCGCCATCTCCTGGAGTCCTCGCCCCTGGCCCGGGTCATCGAGGTGGGAGCGGCGGGCCAGGACTTCGCCATCACCAATCTGTCCACGACCTCTTCCGGCGACCGGCACACCATCCGCCATGCCTATGGCTGCAACGGGGACGATGCCGTCAATACCGCCCTGGGCTGGCCCGTGGGGCAATATTTCATGACCACCGTCACCGACCAGGACGGCAACGTCACCCGGCAGTTCAAGGACACGCTCAACCGCCCGGCGGCCGCGGTGACCTTCCTGGACGCCGCTCAGGAGACTTTTCTCCTGAATACCCAGGTCACCACCTTCTCCAGCACCGCCACCACCCACGTTCACGCACTGCCCAACGCCTTCAATCCGCCGGCGGGCTCCACCGCGACGGATTGGGTGAACAGCATGCAATGCGATTTCCTGGGCCGTGTGACGCAGACCACCTCCCCCAACTCCGGCACCAGCACCTTCCTCTACAACAAGGCGGGGCAGCGACGCCTCTGGCAGGATCCCCTGGCCGCAGCGCAGGGGGTGATCTGCTACTGCAAATACGACACCTATGGCCGCACCATCGAAAAGGGCCTGGTGACCGCCGCCTGGGACAGCGACACCCTCCAGACCCAGGCCGACGCCAGCGACTGGCCCACCGCCGCCGATGGCGCCCAGGTGGTCCGCAGCTGGTCCTTCGATGGGGATGGCTCGGTGCTGACGGACCTGGGGCACCTGGTCAGCGTCGCCGAGTACGATGAAACCTCCCACGCACTGCTCAACACCACCTCCTACGGCTACGACGCTCAGGGGAACCTGACGAGTCAAGGTCTGACCCTGGCCGCCGATGGCCTCTCCCAGGTGACCTCCTTCAGCTACGACACTCTGGGCAATGTCGCCGGCACCACCTACCCCTCGGGCTACAGCCTCGCCCTGGAGCGGGACAGCGTGGGACGGGTGATCCAGATCACCGATGGGGATGGCCAGGTTCTCGCCGCCTATACCTACCGCAACGACGATCTGATTTCCCAGGTGACCTGTCTGCCGTCCGGAACGAACCCGCTCACCATCACCAAGAGCTACAACTCCCCCGGCTGGGTGGAGGCGATCGCCTCCACGCCGTTTTCACAAACCCTGGCCTACACCGCGGGGGCCTATGGGGGGTCGGGGTATTATTCCGGCCGGATCGCCGCGGTGACGGGGAGTTTTCAGCTCGCCGAGGACGACACGGATTTCCCCGCCTCCCTGAGCTACGCCTACGACTACGATCTGCCCGGCCGATTGATCGTCGCCGAGGCGGTGACGGACCAGACCGCCAGCTCCTGGTCTCTCGGCCTCGACCAACCCGTCACCTACGACGCCAACGGCAACCTTCTGACCCTGGATGAAGGCGGCGCCCTGGCCGATTACCAATACCAGAACGGCACCGATCGCGTACTCGCCACCGACGGCAGTGATGACAGCGCGTACAGCTACAACGCCCTGGGAGCCGTCACCAGCGCCGTTCCCGGCGGCCTCACCCAGATCGATTACGCCCTGCTCTCACGGCGCGCCACGGCCATCACCACCAGCCAACAGGGCACCCTCCAATTCCAGTACGACAGCCGGTCCAATCGGGTGGTGAAGACCAGTGGCGCCACCACCCGCCTCTATCAGCGCGGCATCAACGGCTGGCCGCTGGTGGAAATCGACCAGGAGAGCGGGACCACCACCGCCACCACGGAGTATCTGTACGGCCCCGACGGTCTGTTCGCCCTGCGCATCGACGGCAATATCCATCCGATCCTCAAGGACCACCTCCATTCCGTGCGGGCGGTGGTGGACAGCGCCGGAACCCTGCAGACCGCCTTTCACTATTCCCCCTTCGGCGCCGTCATCGCCAGCACCGGCGACACCGACCTCATCCGCTACCGTTTCACCGGTTACGAATACGATGGGGAGACCGGGCTCTACAATGCCGCGGCCCGACTCTACGATCCGGCCTTGAAGCGCTTCTACAGCGTGGATCCGCGCCTGCAGTTCTTTTCACCCTACGTCTACGGTGGCAGCAACCCGGTGTCCATGCTGGACCCCACCGGGGAAGCGGCCTGGTGGGCCATTCTGGTGGGCGCGGTGGTGGGCGTCGCGGTCACCGTGGCCACCGGCGGCGCCGGCGCCGTGGCCTTCGGCATGGAAGAAGGCATCTCCCTGGGAGCGTCCACGGCGGTGGCGGCCGCCTCCGGAGCGGTGGGATCGGTGGCGGGGGATGCCACCACGGCGGGCCTGTCCGGGGAAAAATTCACCGGCCGGCGAGCCCTGGTGGATCTGGCCGCCGGCGCGGCGGGCGGAGCCGCCGGCGAACTGCTGGGCGGCCAGGCCGCCAAAATGGCCATGACCCGGGCCTTTTCCGCCCTTGAAAATTCCTTGTCGGTGGCCGCGGTCAGCCGGATCGGCACCCTGACGGCCGGGGTGGTTGGGGGACTGGGAGGCGCCGTGGCCGCCTCCGGGGTGGCGGCGGCCATGACCGGACATGCTTTCTTCGGTTCGGGAACCGCCTTCAACGCCCTGATCGGCGGCGTGGCGGGGTTCGGGGGGGCCGTGATGGCGTCCGGGGCGCATCTCGGTTGGGGGGGGAATACCATGCCGGTACCGCTGGGGGCCTCGGACGTCGATTTGATAGCCGGTGTCAGCGGCACACATCAGGTTGACCAATTTACATCAAAAGGAATTGCTTTTTCACAAGAACCTGTTTCCTTCTCGACTCTGAGTGAGTCAGAAAAGGACAATATGAGCCGACTGATCGAGGGCGACCCAAACAGCGGACATGCCGATGTGATTGGCGTTCACGGCGTCGGCCGTTTCGTGATGCCGGACACCACTGCTGGCTACCGGCGTCCCATGTCGGGAAGGCTGTTCGCCAAGTTCCTGGCGGAAAAACACTCCGCTTGGGTGCAGCCGGTGGGGGAAAACCAACTCCCCCCCATCAAACTGTACATCTGTTTCAGCGCCCTGCCCGGA
>PEAP01000173.1 GCA_002753665.1 Magnetococcales bacterium DC0425bin3 | reverse complement strand
CAGGCGCCGGTGGCGAAGGCGAAGACCAGAGTCATCATGATAATTGTTGTCCGATGCGACATCAAGATCTTGGTGTACATCTTGCACTCTGTTTCCAGGCCCCCCTCTCCCGCGTCCTGCAAGAGTGTTTTGGCATATCCGGTGGAGGAGGACAAGTCCCAATCGTTCCCCGTGGCGGGGAATCGGCAGGAGGCCTGGGTCCGGCATGACGGCAACGGCGGATTTTCTCATCGTGGGAGGGGGTGTCATCGGTTTGAACCTGGCCCTGGAGGCCAGGCGGCGGTACCCCGGCGCCCGGGTGGTGGTCTGGGAGAAGGAGACCGCCGTGGGGCTCCATGCCAGCGGGCGCAACAGCGGGGTGTTGCATGCCGGATTCTACTACACCGCCGACAGCCTCAAGGCCCGCTTCTGTCGGGAGGGCAACCGGGAACTGACGGCCTATTGTCTGGAACGGGGTCTACGGATCAACCGCTGTGGCAAACTGGTGGTGGCCCGGAGCGCGGCGGATCTGCCGGCCATGGACGAACTGCTGCGCCGGGGCCGGGCCAACGGGGTGGAGCTGGAAGAGTGGACAGCCGGGCAGGCCCGCAAACTGGAGCCCCGGGTGCGAACCTGGGAAAAGGCCCTCTACTCTCCCACCACCGCCTCGGTGGACCCCAAGGAAGTGCTTGCCGCCCTGGTGGCCGATGCGCGGCGGGCCGGGGTGGAGATCCGCACTGGCACCCCCTTCACCGGCTGGCGGGATGGCGTGGCCAGCAGCGGAACAACGACCTTGGCGGTGGGGTATGTCATCAACGCTGCCGGCCTGTATGCCGACCGCATCGCCGCCCGGTTCGGGTTTGGTGGGGAATACGCCATCCTGCCGTTCAAGGGACTCTATCTCTACAGCGACGAACCGCCGGGGGCCTTCAAGACCCACATCTACCCGGTGCCCGATCTGGCCAACCCCTTTCTGGGGGTCCATTATACCATCACCGTGGATGGCCGGGCCAAGGTGGGGCCGACGGCCATTCCCGCCTTCTGGCGGGAACATTACCAGGGCCTGACGGGCTTTCGGGCCGATGAGTTCCTGGACGTGGTCCGCCGGGAATTGGGCCTGTTGCTGCGCAACGATTTCGGCTTTCGCAGCCTGGCCCTGCAGGAGATGCGCAAATACCGCAAGGGGTGGATGGTGCGCCTGGCCGGGGAGCTGGCCAGCGGTGTCCAGCCAGCCAACTATCGGCGCTGGGGACCCCCGGGGGTGCGGGCCCAATTGATCCACCTGGGACAGCGCCGGCTGGAAAACGATTTCCGCTACGTGGGGGATGCCCGCTCCTTCCATGTGCTGAATGCGGTGTCACCGGGTTTTACCTGCGCCATGCCCTTTTCCCGGCATCTGTTCGACCGGATCGAAGGGGTTGGGGCGTAGGCCATCATGGGAATGGTGATCATGAATCATTTCGGAAAAATTGTCGGAGCAGGCCTGTTGGCCACCGGGTTGCTGAGCGCATCGCCCCTGGGCGCCGCCATCCACCGGCAAGGCTGTGAGAATCCCCTGGATGGCGTGCGGGTCTGCTGGGAAGCCACCGGCGAGAGCGACGCCGCGGTCTCTCCCTTCTCCGAACTCCACCTCATGGCGGTGGCCTACAACCGGGCCGGGGAGATGGAAGTCCTGACCGATTATACCCGGAAGCTGTTCCAGCAGCTGCTGCCCGGCAACCTGACCCAGCGGCTGCATCTGGAATGGGACAGCGCCCTCTACCTGGACCAGGCCCTGGAACTGGCCCGGGAGCGGAACTGGCCGACGGTGCTGTGGATCTCTCCCCGTGAGATGCGCAATTCCAGCGCCGCCTCCCCCGGTCTGGTGGACTGGGAGGTCCACCTGATCGACGGGCTCGGTGGGCAATTGCTGCGCACCATGCGCATCCGGGTGGAATCCCATCCCCACATCCGCAAGGACGACGCCGATAACGCTCTGACCATGGCCGGCGGCATGGCCATGACCGGCATGGCCTTCACCAATCCGGTCCTGACCCTGGGTGCGGTGGCCACCGCCGCGGCGCTGGGGGGGGAAGGCCCTCCCGAGGCGGGGATTTCCCTGGACATGATGAGCAGCCTGGCCGCCCGTCAGGTCATGTTCCTGTCCCAATATTCCATCGAGGATCTGGCGCCGCCGCCGGTGGTGGCGCCCAACTCGGTGATGGATACCATAGCCCCGCCGGTGGAGCCCACCGAGACGGTCCTTGCCCCGGGGTTGACCCCGGCCGGTGGCCCCGAGCCGCGCCCCCGCAACTGGCTGGAAAAGCTGTTCGACTGACGGAGACGACCGCATGTACAAGAAAATCAATCATCCGGTCTGGGCGTTCGATGCCGAATGGGTCCCGGATCCGGCGGCGGGGCGACTGCTCTATGGCCTACAGGAAGAACCCGACGACGCCAAGGTGATGCAGGAGATGTGGCGCCGGGGGGGGGCCACCGCGGAGGAACCCCAGCCCTATCTGAAGACCGTGTTGTGCCGCATGGTCTCCATTGCCGCGGTGATCCGGCGGGAACAGAAAGGTGTGGTGGATCTCAAGCTGCTCTCCCTGCCCCATGACCCGGCGGGGGCGAAGGCCCAAACCGGTCCCGACGGACGTGCCCGGGAGCGGGAGGTGGTGGAGCCCTTCCTCCAGGCCCTGGGAAAGTACAAACCCACCCTGGTCGGATACAACTCCCAGGCGGCGGACCTGCGCATCCTGGTGCAAAGAGGGATCATCCTGGGCATCCAGGCCAGGGACTTCTGCCACCGGCCCAACAAACCCTGGGAGGGGGTGGACTACTTCGCCCGAGGCAGCGATTGGAACATCGATCTCAAGGAGGTGGTGACCCCCGGTTGGGGACCGGGCACGCCGTCCCTCCATGAAATCGCCACCCAATGCGGCATCCCCGGCAAGATGGATGTGTCCGGGGATCAGGTGCCCAACCTGTGGCTGGGGGGCCAACTGCCCAGGATCGTGGCCTACAACGAATTCGACGCCCTGACCACCTACCTGCTTTGGCTGCGCACCCTGTATTTTTCTGGCCAGCATTCCGCCCAGCAGCATGAAGAGGAACAGGAGCGGGTTCGGGGGCTCCTGCGGCGGGAGGCGGAAACCGCCGCCAAACCCCACCTGCTGGACTACCTGGCGGAATGGGACCGCTTGACCGCGGCGGTGGCGCGGTAGAATGACGGTCTGGCCGTTACCAGTACTTTTCCACATGAAGGTTGCCGGCTTCCTGGCGGGTCCCGGGATCGAAGCCCCAGCCCTGGAAGGTGGCCAGCGCCTCCTCCACCAGCCCCGGGTTGCCGCACAGAAAGATGTGGGTCTCCCCGGGGGTGGGGGCAAAGCCGCACAGTTTGGTCAGGGCCTCCCGGGTCAGCCACTGGGTCAGGCGTCCGGTCCGACCGCGCCACTCGACCGCCTCGTCTTCCGGGCGGCTGATGATGGGCGCGTACTGGAAGTTGGAACATTTTTTTGAGATCATCTCCAGCTCCGGGCGGTACCCCAGATCCCAGGAGTGGGCAGCCCCGTGGAGGATGGCCAGGGGAACCGCCGGACAGCCCACCCCCAGGGCCAGGGTGCGGACCATGCTGATGTAGGGGGCCAGTCCGGTCCCGGTGCCCACCAGCAGGATCTTCTGTCCGGGCGGAACCCGGTCCAGGGTGAAGACGCCGGTGGCCTTGGCCCCCACGAACAGACGGTCGCCCTCCCGGAGCTGGAACAGGCGAGGTGTCAGTTTTCCGTCACTGACCAGAGCCAGATAGAACTCCAGAAAGTCCTGTTCATGGCTGCCGGAACTGATGGAATAGGCTCTCCGGATCAGGCGGTCCGCCTTGGCCGGATCGGCATCCTCCTCCGGATCCGCTTCCGGCACCCGGGGGGCGCTGTGTTTCAGTCCCAGAACGGTGAACTGACCGGCGACAAAGGGCACCGGTTGGTCCGGTTTGATCCGGAAGATGGTCTGCCGGGCGGAGATGTCCAGCCGTTTGGCCAAGGTGGCGTTGTATTCCTGGGAAGGGGCCATGATCGCCTCTGGTAACCGTGGAAGTCGTTGCGGCAGGGGCTGGCGGCCGGCTTTTTCCGGAGGTCATGGCCTGCCGATTCTGGACTGTGATAGAGTAAAGCAATGAGGCCGCTCGAACAAGACAGCAAGGCGGAGGTAATCCGGACCCTCCTCGAAGGAGAGGGGCGCGTCATGCTGTGCCTGGACGCCACCTGCAAGGGCGTGGATGTGCCCCGCCGGTTCGCTTCCGACACGGGGTTGCGGTTGATCCTCAACAAGAAGATGCCTCAATCCATTGAGATCGGCCCCCGGGTGGTGGAGTCCGAACTGCGTTTCGGCGGCATTCCCCACTACTGCATCATTCCCTACGAGGCGGTCTGGGGCGCCTTCAATCCCGATTCCGGCAAGGGCCGACTGTGGCCCGAAGCCATGCCGGAAAGCATCCTCAAAAGCTACGATGCCAACCAGCGGGCCGGATTTCCCCCCCCGGCTGGTGGCAAGGTCGCCGCTCTTCCGTCCCGGGGCGCCGAAGCCACAGCCCCCCGCCCGCCGCCTCCCGCCCAGGAGCGGATCAAGCCTCATCTGCAGGTCATCGAGGGCGGTACCGCTCCGGCGACGCCACCGTCTGCCGATCCCGAAGGCAAGCGTTCCCGTCCCCACCTGCGTCTGGTGGAGTGACTTCGAAGTCCCAGGAACTTTACCGTGGAAGCCGGAAACCGGCTTTGGTCAGTGGAGGGTGGAGGGAGGCCTTCCCCATCCATCAAAGTTACCGTGAAAGTCGCTTCCCGGCTTCCACGGTAATCATTGTTGGAGCGGGTTGCGGCTCTGGAAGCGTTGTTGCAGTTCTGGCAGCCGTTGCCGGGCCTGGGGCCCCACCAGGACCACCACCAGGTTTTCCGGTCGAAAGAAGGTCCGGGCGACCCGGGGGAGGTGGTCGGGGAGGATGGTGGTGACCCGGCGCCAGGTTTCGGAGAGGGGTTCCAGGGTACCGAACAGCCGGTCGGCCACATAGCGTTCCATCAGGGAGGACGGCCGGTCCAGGTCGGTGGTGAGGTCCACCCGCCAGCGGGTGGTCACCCGGAGCCATTCCCGGGGGGGGGGGGGGGGCTGGATC
>PEAP01000172.1 GCA_002753665.1 Magnetococcales bacterium DC0425bin3 | reverse complement strand
GCATGAACAGGGTGTATTTGACCGCTGCGTATCGCCGCCGCGGCCCCACCCCCCAGAAGCCGATCAGGAAATAGATGGGCAGCAGGGTCATCTCCCAGAACAGGAAGAACAGGATGGTATCCAGAGCGCAGAACACCCCCAGGATCAGATGCTCCAGGAGCAGCACCAGGGTGTAGTACAACCGCGGCATGAGGCGCACGCTGTTCCAGGAGGACAGGATCACCCCCAGGAACAGCACCACCGTCAGGGGCAGAAACAGCACGGACAGGCCATCGACCCCCACATGGTAATGCAGGTTGAGGGAGGGGATCCAGGCGGTCCGCTCCACGAACTGGAAGCCGTCCTTGCCTGGATCGAACCCCGCCACCACCGCCAGGGTCAGCGCCAGGTCCACCAGGGCGGCGCCCAGGGCGATCCAGCGGGCGCGGTCGGGAGTGGCGCTGCCCCCGGCGGTCCAGATCAGCAGCGTGCCGAAGGGCAGGGTGAACAGCAGCAGCAGAGAGAGCAGGGGAGCGGTCATGGATGGCCCCCATACAGGGCGCCCAGCCCTTCAAGGGATTTTTCGGTCAGCTCCATCCAGGGTTCGGAATGGAAACCGGTGATCAGCAGGACCAGGATCACGCTCAGGGCGATGAAGCGTTCCAGGAGGGCCGGGGGCCGCAGCGGCTCGGTCTCCTCCGCGGGGCGGGGGGACAGGAAGGCCCGCTGGAAGGCCCGCAGTAGGAATCCGGCCGCGGCCACGTTGCCCAGGGCGGTGGGAATGGTCACCAGGGCCCCGAACCGGCCGATGGCGGCTTCCAGCACCAGATGCACCCCGTCGAAGCTGGGGGTGCCCGGCATGCCGATGGTGGAAAAGCCCGCGATCAGGAAGGCGGTGCCGATCACCGGCAGGGTGTCGAACAGTCCGCCCAGCCGGGTCAGCAGCATGGTCCCGGTGCGGACATAGACGAAACTGCTGGTGATCAGGAGCCCGGTGATGGCCAGGCCGAAATTGGCCGCCAGCAGCACGCCGCCCTGAAAGGCGGTGTGACCCAGGCTGAACAGCCCCACCGCCATGATGCCCGTGTGGCTGATCACCGCGAAGGCCAGCAGCCGCCGCAGGTTGGTTTCCATCAGGGCCAGCACCGCGGCGTAGAACACCCCGGCCACGGCGATGCCCACCACGAAACCATGCCACTGCACCACCGCGTCCTTCATCAACGGAAAGACGAAGCGCAGCAGGCCGTAGATGCCGGTCTTGAGTCCCAACAGAAAGACCGGGGCCACCACCAGGGTGCCATGTTCGGCGGTGAGGGGCAGCCAGCCATGCAGGGGAAACAGGGGGATGCGGATGGCCAGAGCGTAGAAGATCAGGAAAAACACCAGGGAGCTGATCTGGGGTTGGATCGTCACTCGGGACAGCTCCGCCAGCCCGAAGCTCCAGCCGCCCGCGGCCTGGTCGTGATTCCAGCCCAGCAGGACCGCTCCGGCCAGCAGCAGCACGGTGCTGACCGTCATGAAGATCAGATACCGGGCCAGGGCCCGGCCCTTTTCCGGGGAGGAGGTGACCAGATCCCACTGCAAACCGCCCACCAGGATCAACTGCACCCCGGAGGCCAAGGCATACCACATCAGGTCCACGGTGGCGAACTGACTCATCAGGGCCGCCTCCACCGTGAAGATCAGGATCATCGAGTGGGCCGGGGGTTTGCTGGGGTGGGCGGCCAGATTGTAGAGGATGACGATCAGGGTCAGGAATGCGCACAGCAGGATGAACAGGACCGCCATGCCGTCCACGGCGGCTTGGTACTGGAAGGAGCCCAGGATGGGGTACCGTTCGGCGAACTGAAAGGCGGCCTGGCGATGATCGAAGCGGTTCCACAGCTCCAGGGCCAGCAGCAGCTCCGCCACCGCTCCGGCCAATCCCAAGGGGAAGATCGGCAGGCT
Organism: Magnetococcales bacterium DC0425bin3; assembly: GCA_002753665.1. Classification (GTDB taxonomy): domain Bacteria; phylum Pseudomonadota; class Magnetococcia; order Magnetococcales; family DC0425bin3; genus DC0425bin3. The sequence goes on along the minus strand of PEAP01000172.1, from coordinate 3,227 downwards.
GCGCCGCAGCAGGGCGATCAGCACCGTCATGGCCAGGGGCAGGAGCTGCAGGACTCCGAGGATGGGAAAGTCCGCCTGGGCCGTCCAGGGTACCTCCTGGTAGATCATGGCAGCGGCCTCACAGAATGATCACGAGGGTGATGAAGATCATGAACATCAGGTAGCGGGGTTGGCTGAGGATATCGTCGATCCGCACCAGCCGGCGTCCCAGCTTGCGCAGGCCGTCCATCATGCCCTCGCCGCCGCCCTGGAGGACCATGCGTTCCTCGAACTGGTGCAGCAGGCTGGCGACGGCCTGAATGAGCGATCCCACCAGACCCCGGCCTTGCCCCACGGCGGACAGGGGCATGTCCAGGGCGTTGGCCGGGCTGCCCTCCCGCACCGCCAGCGAGGCGATGGCGCTGGCCTGGGCGGGCAGGCCCAGCAGGGGATGGATCACCAGATGTTCCAGGGCATCGGCATCGGTGGCCATCCTCAGGGTGGAGGACGCCAGCAGGGCGTCGCCGGCCTGTTCCAGCCAGAAGCGTTGCAGCGCGGCGCTGTAGAGCCAGCGCTGCCGCAACAGCCAGCCCGGCACGGGGCGGGCGCCGCGGCCGGCCATGGCCATGAGGGCCGGGGCGTGCAAGAACTGGAAGGCCCGGAAGCAGGTGTGCAGCCCCAGATACCAGGCCGCCGCCTCGAACCAGCCCAGGCCGCAGAGGACGAACATCAGCCCCACCTGGGCGGTGGTGGAGAACATGAGGGAACTCTTGACATCGCTCAGCACCAACCCGCCCAGGAACCCGTAGATGCTGGTGAGGGCGCCGATGCCGGCAATCAGGATCAGCAGCCAGGGCACCTGGACCAGCAGCGGTTCCAGGCGAATCATCAGGTAGACCCCGGCATGGACCATGACCGCCCCGTAGAACAGGGCGCTGGAGGGGGTGGGACCGTCCAGGGCGCGGGCGATCCAGGGGCTGAAGGGCACCTGCCCGGACTTGGCCAGGGCGGCCACGGTGAAGCCGATGGCCACCAGTCCGATGTTCAAGGGACCGCCCTGGACGGCGGGGCCGTGAAGCAGATCCCAGTCCAGACCGCCGAAGGTGACCTGGCAGAAATAGATGGCCGCGAGAAAGCCGGCGTCGCCGATGCGATTGGTGATGAAGGCCCGGTTGGCGTTGCCGGTGGCGATGGGACGGTCCAGGGCATAGCCGATCAGCATCCAGGAGCTGAAACCGGCCACCTCCCAGCCCACGAAGGCCAGCACCGCGTTGCCGGCCAGCAGGATCAACAGCATGGCGCCGGTGAACAGGTTCATGCCCAGGAAGAAGCGCTGGAACCCGGCCTCCCGATGCATATAATTGACCGAAAAGCGCAGGGCCAGGAAGCCGATCAGGGCCATCAGGGTGGCCAGGGCGAGGCTCAACGGGTCCAGGTGAAAGCCGATGGGCACCCGCCAGGGGCCGCTGGCGAACCATTCCCCCAGGCGGACCGGCCCTGGAGCCCCCTGGAGCAGGGCCTGGACATCCAGGGCCAGGAGCAGGCCCAGGGCCAGGAGATTGGCGGCCCCGGAGACCCGTCCGGTGGTCTTTTCCCAGCTTTCCCCGGGTGGCCCGCCCGCCAGGCGGCGCACGCCGATCCAGGCCGCCGCCAGCCAGGGCAGCAGGGGGACCAGGATCACGCTGGGGATCACGCTGGAGACCATGCCGGAGTCGATCATGGACGGACCTCCCCGGCCGGCCGGATCAGGGCCGGCGGCAGATGCCGCATCAGGCCGCGGTACCATTGGGGGGAGCGCTCCACCACCGGCAGTGGGTCGGCCCCGCCCTGCCAGGGGATCCAGCCCCGCTTCGGTTCGAACAGGTGGATCGCCGGCCCGTCCGGATCCTTGGCCGACAGCAGCAGCCAGCCGTTGCCGACCAATTCCTGCAAGGCGGGCTGGCGCTGATAGATGGCGGTCAGGAGGTCGGTTTTGGCCTCCACCAGCATCTGGAGGCGCATGGCCTCGTGGATTTCGATCATCTGCACCGGCAGGCCGGTGCGCAGGTCCGACTCCGCCCCGTCCATGACCCCGAAGAAACCGGTGACGTTGTGGGTGATCTTGGTGCCGCAGCCCAGGCGGTCGTTGGCCACGGTGGAGAAATAATATTCCAGGTTGATGCCGGCGCCCACCGGGCCGGCGTTGAGCAGGATGCTCTCCACGATGCGGCCATCCGGATCCAGGGTCGGATCGTAGGAGATCAGAAACGCCCGCCGGTCGAAGAAGATCCCGTGGCTCACGGCACGCCGGCCGATGAAGGCCGCGGCGTTGGTGACATGCCCCAGCTCCGGCCGCGCCTGGCTGATGTCGTGGCTGCGGGCCTGGACATGGTGCAGGGCCTGAGGCAAAGCCGGGTCCACCGGCGCCGAGGCCAGCTTGCGGCAGCGTTCATGGGCCGAGCGGCTGGCCGCCACGTCCAGATCGGCCTGCAGGCTGTCCAGCTGCGCCCGGGCGGTCGGGGTCAGGTCGTCGGTATCGTACCAGACGAAGGTTTCGTCGCAGGTATTGTGCTGGACGCCCAGGAAGCGGGTTTCCGGGGGAATCACGATGCCCCGTTCCGCCAGCAGCGCCCGCACCTGGGGGCGGTTGGCCATGGCGGCGAACACCCGGGCGTTGGGGCCGCCATGGCGCCCGGAGCAGGCCCCGCAGTCGTAGGCGGCGCGGTGGGGGTTGTTCTCGCTGGTGGAGCCGTGGCCCATCAGTACCATCAGGGGGGCGAAACCGCTGACCAGACCGATGGTGCGCAGCAGGGCCGCCACCCGGTCGGCCTGCTCGATATCGGTGAAGCCCCGGCGGTTGCGCTCCGGGGTGGCCGGGCCGTCGTCGACGGCGGTCAGTTCGAGCCGGGTGGGCAGCGGTGGGTCCAACGCGGCCAACAGGCGCTGGTGGCCCTGGCCGCTGGCCAGGGGCAAGAAGGTCCGCGCCACCAGCGCCCCCAGGGCGACGGGGGCGGCCAGAGCCAGGGTCACGGCCCCGCCCACCGGGTCGTGTCGGGTGCCGTGGACCAGCAGATCCCCCACTCTCTGCAGCAATCCCCGGCGCTGCTGGTGGCGGGCGGCGAGGGCGGCCGCGGCCGGGGCGATGGTTTCCCCGATGTGATGGGCAGGACTGACCACCACCGGACACAGGGCGGCCGGGGTGTCGTCGTCCAGGGCCTGCCAGTTGATCGCCACCCCAAAAAAACCCGCCGCGCCCAGGGTTTCGATGT
>PEAP01000171.1 GCA_002753665.1 Magnetococcales bacterium DC0425bin3 | reverse complement strand
TTTTCCGTTGACGGCCATCGCTCGACTTCCTGGAAATGGATTTCAGGGAAGCCGTCAATGATGATGAAAAAACCGGCCAATGTAATTGTCGTCTACCGGCCAAAATAATTGTCGCTCAACAGCAAATGGCCGGATTTCATGACAATGCCCTGACCAATCCCTGGCCCGCTATGGCGGTTGGCCCGCAGGGGGTGGTGAATAGTTACGCTGCGGGAACACATGGGCTCTGGCGAAAATGGGACTTCAGCTGAGATGCAAGGTGGCGTAGGATGGATCTTCCGATACCCACCCGAATTTCAACAGCGTGAAGGACAATCTCCTATTGACAGTCCCTAACATGCAGGATGACGACAAGCAGGGCGTGCTGCGGATTATTGATTTCGGCATAGGTAGTCTGCGCGACACGGAAGACCCCTTCGCCGGGCTGAGCGATCCGCGTCACTTTCTGCCAGAATCCTTCAGCGATTGGCGGCACAAGGTGTCGGACAACCCCCACGCCCGTGCGACCGACTTGGCTCTAATCCTGGCCCTGGATGGCCGAAAGGTGGTCGGTCGTCTGGGCCTCTTCCCGGGTTTGTTGGCCCTTGCCGGACATTCCCCGGGACGGGTGTTGTGGATGGATGGGTTTTTCCTCGATCCCTCTTACCTGGCTTCTGGTGCGGGAGGCATGATTCTGCTGCGCGCCTTGCGTGCCCGCACGCCCTTGATCGCCAACGGTGGCCCCGCCGAGGGCACGCGCAAGCTGTACCGCAGCACCGGTTTCATGGAGTTGGGGCCGTATCACCGTCGCCTGCTGCCGTTGAATCCTGTGCCGCTGCTGGCATGGAAGCTGCCCCTTCTGGCTCAGGCGTTGGGATCGCTGATCCGGCCTCTATGGCTGATGGGCCTGTGGGGGTGGCGCCACGCCCCAGGGCGTGACCGATCAGGTCTGGTCATCCGGCCCGCAGCCCGTTTTGGAACTGAGGTAGCCCCCCTGTTCGAGGGACTGCCGGGACACTGTTTTCCCCGCGATGGCGCCACTCTCAACTGGGTGCTGGACTGCTGGCCGACCATGGCATATCATCTGCTGCGTGGTGGAAAGTCGTGCGGGTACCTTCTGTTGCGGGTCGTCAATGTTCCGGCCGGCGGGCCTCATGGTCTTCCCGCCCTGCGCGTGGGTCGGATTCTGGAGTGCTTCCTGCCCCATGCCTCTGCGGGGGAGTTGGCCGATCTGCTGCGCTTCGCCTGCGATGTTTTCCGTGACCATGCTGTCGACGTGATGGAATGCCAGGCCCATGGCGACCTGGATGCGGTCTGTCGGCGGTTGGGTATGCCCGCGCTGGGTGGTAACCGCGTCTTTTTCCACCCGGGCCGGGGTGCCAGACCCGATCTGGAACGGCCCTGGCATCTGACCCACGGCATCGGCGATGTACTCTTGAACGGCTGACGTGCCATGGGATCGCACCGACCGCTGTGGATCCGCAGGCCCGGCGGCGGCGTGTGGCACCGAAATCGACTGTGGCGCAGCGTGGGCGTGCGTCCGAGCCAACCTTGATGGGTCCTGAAGACGATTCCAGGCGGACGACCATGAACGACATTGCTGGCCGAGTGCGCGAATTGGTGTTTGAAAGTATCGACGATGTCAACCTGGGACTGGATCCAGACAACCGGCTCACCAAGGATGACAGCGAGCCGTTGTTCGGACCCAACAGCCGCCTGGGTTCCCTGGGACTGGTTAACCTCCTGCTTGCCGTGGAGGAACGGGTGGAAGCCGGTTTCGGTCAGCCGATCCTGATCACCGACAACCCCACCCTGTTCAACAGCGAGGGACCGCTCCGCAGTCTGGGCGTGTTCATCGATTTTGTCGCCGACATGGTCCGGAAGTCGGAGAGTTGATATGGTGTTGCGTTTGCGGCTGGTTGCGGATTTCACCGTGGATACCCTGGCTGCCATGCTGCGCAATGACGGGGCGGAACCGACACTGGAGGTCACCATTGCCCCGTTCGGACGCGTGGTGCCGGAATTGATGGCCTTGGCTTCCCGGGACGCTGCGGATGCGCCTGCCACGGACCCCGTGTTGGTGTGGACCCGGCCCGAAGGGATCATCGGGATCTACCACCAGGCACTGGAAGGTCAGCCCTTTGAAATTCCGGCCCTGCTGGAGGAGGTGGATCGTTTTGCCGACCAGCTATTGGCAGTGGCCGCCCGCGGAAGCACGGTGCTGATGGCCGCCTGGACCCGGCCGGCCCATCATCGCGGGCTCGGCCTGTTGGACTGGCAGCCGGGAATGGGACTGCGTTACGCTCTGACCGCCATGAACCTGCGCTTGGCCCAGCGCTTGGCCGAGCATCCTGGTTGCCATCTTCTGGACACCGAACGGTGGGTGAGTACTGCCGGTCCGCGAAGTTTGAATATCAAACGCTGGTACCTGAGCAAAGTCTGGTACGCCGGGGAGGTGTTCCAGATTGCCACAGCCGAGATCAAGGCCGCCCTGGCCACACTCCAGGGCTGCGGGCGCAAGCTCCTGATCCTGGACCTTGATAACACCCTGTGGGGCGGCGTGGTGGGAGACGACGGCATGGAAGGGCTGGTCCTGGGCGGCCATGATCCCATGGGGGAGGCCTTCGTGGATTTCCAGCGCACCATCAAGGCACTGTCCCGTCGTGGCATACTCCTGGCGGTGGTGAGCAAGAACGAGGAAACCGTGGCCCTGCATGCCATGGACAACCATCCAGAAATGGTGTTGCGCCGTGAGGATCTCGCCGCCTGGCGTATCAACTGGCAGGACAAGGCGGCCAACATCCGAGACTTGGTGGCGGAGTTGAATCTTGGCCTGCAATCCTGCGTGTTCCTTGACGACAGCCCTTTCGAACGCGCACGGGTACGAGAAACGCTACCGGAAGTGTTGGTGCCGGAACTGCCCGAATCTCCCCTGCTCCTGGTGCCGATGTTGGAGGCTTTGACCTGCTTCGACCCGCGCTCTCTTACCCCGGAGGACCGCCAACGCCAGCAGATGTACCAGGCAGAGCGTCACCGCCGCGTGGCCCAGGGCCAAAGCGGTGATTTGCACGCCTGGTTGCACGGGTTGGGCATGACTGTCACTGCCTTGGATCTGAACGCCGTGGATCTGGCCCGGGCCGCGCAACTGCTCAACAAGACCAATCAGATGAATCTGATCACCCGCCGCTTGGCCGAGGCTGAATTGCTGGCTTGGTGTCGGGAAGATCAACGCCATTTCTGGACGTTCCGAATCGGCGATCGCTTTGGCGACGCCGGCTTGTCAGCCCTGGTCAGCGTGGAAATCCCCGGCAAAGGCGAATCCGTTGCCCATCTGGTAGATTTTGTGGTCAGTTGCCGGGTGTTCGAACGGGGAGTGGAAGAAAGCCTGCTTGCCTTCTCCGTGGCGTGGATCCGTGAACGCTACGGCCATGTGGTGCGGCTGGAGGCCCGGTTTCTCCCCACTGCCAAGAATCTGCCCTGCCTGCGCTTTTTCCGGGAGCGGTCGGGGTTCGAGGAGCAGGGGCCTGGGAACGGGAACGGCGCCCAGGCGGTGTTCGTCTGGCAGCTGGAGCGTCCCTATCCTCTTCCATCCCATATCACCCTGCAGTGGGCCGGCACCCCATGACCGCCGCGCGGTGGTTTACCCACGAGGACCAGCTGGCCTTTGCCGCCCTGTCCGGGGATGCCAACCCGTTGCATATGGATCCTGTCGTGGCTCGGCGTTCCCATGTGGGCAGTCAAGTGGTGCATGGGGTTCATCTGTTACTGTGGGGGCTGGAGCAGCTCCCGATCGGGGACGGTGAACGCATGGCCCTGGACGCCATGAGGGTCCGCTTTGTCAAGCCGGTGGAATTGGGACGGACCGTCCGATTCGATGGGCCGGAACTAACCGGCACCAGGATCCGCTGGCAGCTTCTTGGGGCCGGCGACCTGCCGGTGCTGCTCGCCGAGATTGGGTGGCACCCGGTGGCAGGGGACGGAGTGTCCTCTCTGCCCGATCTGTCCCCGGTAACCGCGCCGGGTATTTCTATCGATCGCGACCTGGAGGCGTGTGTTGGCTGGGGCGCGCAACTCCCCCTGTCGCTGGATGTCGAAGCGGCCCGATCATTGTTCCCCGGCCTGATGTCTTGGCTTCCTGCTTGGCAATTTGCCCTATTGTTGTCAACAACCAGAGTGGTTGGAATGGAGTGTCCAGGCCTGTACTCCCTATACGCCGAATTGCAGCTGGAGAACCTGCCTGCGTTTCCCCCCCCCGACGGTTTCCGGATTCATTGCCAATCGGTGCGGGAGGCAATCTCCCTCGTGACCTTGGTCTTGGAGGGTGGCGGGCTGAACGGGCGCATCCGGGCATTCCGCCGCAAGCCACCGGTGGCCCAGGCGGATTATGCTGCCCTGGTGGCGACCCAATCCTGGCATCGTTTCTCTGGTCGGCGGGTGCTGCTGGTGGGGGGCAGTCGCGGATTGGGCGAGGTGGCGGCCAAACTGCTGGCGGCCGGCGGGGCCCAAGTGTGTCTCACTTGGCGCCTCGGGCAGGAGGATGCCGCGCGCGTCGCGGAGGATATCCGTCGAGGGGGAGGGGATGCCGTAACCATGCAGTTGGATGTGACCGACCCGCACTCCCTGTCATCCCTGCCCGTCAGGGTGCCATGGCGACCCGACGCGCTGGCCTACTTTGCCACCCCGGTCATTGCCCGGGCGGACAAGAGGCGTCCCATGGATGGGGACGAACTGGCCCGATTGAACGCCTGTTATGTGGAGGCGTTCATCAACCTGGTCACCCTCTTGCGGGAAGCGGCTAGCGGTCCCCTCAGCATCCTCTATCCTTCATCGGTGTATGTGGCCGAGCCTCCTCCGGATCTATGGGAGTACAGTATCGCCAAAGCTGCCGGAGAGCAGGCCTGTGTCCTGCTGCGCGGTTTGGGGGTGACCATTCACGCGCCCAGGTTGCCGTTGCTGGTCACCGACCAGTCGGTGGGCATCCTCCCCAGTCAGGGCCAACAGACCGAGCAGGTATTGCTGGAGGCATTGACGACGGCTCTGTCGTGACTTGATGGATGGGGGAGGCCTCTCCCCTCCACCCTCCACCGATGAAAGCCGCTCCGCGACTTTCACGGTAACCCCGATCCGAAAAAATGAAAAAACCTCGTTACTGCCCGAACCGAGATTTGACAATCAGCAACACGATCCTGGAATACCTGCGTGCGTTGCCGGTAACTGTGGTTGTCCTGTGGA
>PEAP01000022.1 GCA_002753665.1 Magnetococcales bacterium DC0425bin3 | reverse complement strand
AGGGTCGGGGTCGGGTCCGGGCGATGCAGCAGCAGGTTGAGCAGGCCCCGGACCTGATCGTAGCCCGGGTCCAGGGCCACGGCCCGCAGGCGCATGCGGCCGGCCTCCCGGTAGCGGGCCAATTGGGTCAAGGCCCGGGCCCTGGTCTGGAAAATCTCGGCGGCGTCCGGCGTCAGGGCGGCGGCCCGGTCCAGGGCCGCCAGGGCCTGGTGGGCCTGGCCCAGACCGATCAGGGTAGCGGCCAGGTTGACCCAAAGCTCGGCCCGCCGCGGCTGGCGGTCCAGGGCCAGGTGGTAGGCCTGCAGCGCCTCCGGCCGGCGGCCCAGATCCCGCAGGCAGTTGGCCAGGTTGTTGTGGAATTCCCAGGAGTCGGGGTCGGCGACCACGGCGCGTTGGAAGGCGTCCAGGGCATCCTCCAACCGGCCCTGGTGCCGCAAGGTGATGCCGAGCCGGTTGAGGAACTCCGGCAGCCGGGGATGGTGGCGCCGGGCCTGACGGAACACCGCGGCGGCTTCCTCGGGGCGGTCCTCGGCCAGCAGGGCGCTGGCCAGGTTGAAGGCGGCGTCGCCATAGGTCGGTTGCCGGGCCAGGGCGGCACGGAACTCCGCCAGGGCCTCGGCGCTGCGGCCCAGGGCCAGGAGGACCACGCCGCGATTGTTGCGGAACGGAGCCTGACCCGGGGCCAGCGCCAGGGCCCGGTCGATGGACGCCAGGGCGGCCACGGGGTCGCCGGTCTGGTTGAGGGCCACCCCCAGCAAATGGTGGGCATGGGGGTGGTCGGGCCAGCCTTCCAGGAGGGCCCGATAGCCGGCGATGGCGGCGGTGAACCGTCCGTGCCGGTGGTGGTCCAGGGCGGCATCCAGGGCCTGGTCCGGGTCGTCCGGGGTGGCGATCATGGGGTGGCCAGGGGGAGCGCGGCAGTCCCACGGCGGCTGTCATCGGCAGAGGGTGGAGGGAGGTCTCCCCCATCCAGCAAATTCAGGAAAGCCTGTTCAACGCTGCGGGCGTAGCCGGGGGCGTCGCACAGGGGCGAGGCGGCCACCCGGGGGCGCAGCTCCCGCCGCAGCCGGGCCAGGGTGGCGTGATCCCGGGCCAGGGCCACGGCCTTGGCCACATAGGCGTCGAGGTCGGGCGCCACCAGTTCCTCCAGGCCGGCGGGCACCAGGATGGCGGCGGCCATGCGGCCGATGAAGCCCGGCCCGGCCAGGGTCACGGTGGGCACGCCCATCCACAGGGCCTGGAAGGTGGTGGTGGCGCCGGTATAGGGAAAGGGATCCAGGGCCAGGTCCATGCGGCGGTACTGGTCCAGATGCTCGGGCAGGGTCGCGAAGCCGTGGAGCAGTTTGATCCGCTCTCGGGCCACGCCCTGGTGTTCGAAGGCGGCGAGCAGGCGTTCGCTGGCGCTGTTGCCGGGTTCCAGGAGGGTTTGGTACTTCAGCAGCAGGCGGGCGTCGGGCAGGGCGGTGAGGATGCGGGCCCAGAGTTCGATGACCCGGTGATTGATCTTGGCCGGATGGTTGAAGGAGCCGAAGGTGACGAAACCGTTAGCTTTAACGGGTGATTCTCCCACCGCCGGCGCCTCGCCGAGGACCGGGTAGTTGTAGAACACCGGCAGATACACCGGCGTCTCGGTCAACCGCTCCCGGGACCCGGGTGGCCGGATGGTGCGATCGGTCAACCAGTAGTCCATCTCCTCCAGTCCACTGGTGGTGGCATCGTGGAAGCTGATCTGGATGGGCGCCGGCCGGTGGGCGGCCAGCAGCAGGCGGTTGCGGTCGTGGTGCCCGGCCAGAAACACCAGGATATCGATGCCATCGGCCCGGATGCGTGCGGCGGCCTGGGCATCGGTCAGGCCGTTGGTGGGGATCCAATGATCCGCCGCGGCGCGAAAACGTTCGGTGAAGGCATCCACCCGCCGTTCTTCGGCGTAGCAGAAGATCTCGCAACGGCTGTGATCGTGATGCTCCAACAGCCCGATCAGGTTGCCCCCCACGGGATGGTCGAAGAAATCCGAACTGACATAGCCGACCCGCAGCCGCTGGCCAGCCGCCAGCCGCCGGCGGGGCGGGGCGGGGCGGACCGGGATGGCGGTCCGGCAGGCGGCCATCCGCTCCCGGTTGAGGGTGAACAGTTCCTCCGGATCCAGATCGGGCAGGTAGAGCAGCAGGTGGAGCAGGCCCCGGGTCTGCTCGAAGTCCGGCTCCAGGACCAGGGCCTGCTCCCGGGCGGCCCGGGCTTCCGGATAGCGGCCCACGATCACCAGGGCATGGGCGCGGTTGTTGAGCAGATCGGCCGCGCTGGGCTCCGGGACGCCGCCGCCGGAGCGCCCCCCCAGGGCCGCGGCCCGGTCCAGGGCCGCCAGGGCCTGGTCGATGCGGCCCAGACTGGTGAGGGGCACGGCCAGGTTGCACCACAGGCCGGCCAGCTCCGGCTGACGGGCCAGGGCCTGGCGGCAGCAGTCCACCGCCTCGGCATGGCGGCCCAGCTCCCGCAGGGAACTGGCCATGTTGCTGAAGGGCTGGAAGGCGTTGGGGTCGGCCTGAATGCTGCGGGCAAAGGCCTCCAGCGCCTCGGCATGGCGGCCCAGGGCCTTGCAGGCCAGCCCCAGCTCGTTGAGGGCGGCGGGGACCGGATGAGGATGATGCAGCAGGGCCAGGCCCGTGGCCCGGGCCTCGGCGTGGCGCTGCAACGCCCGCAGCAGGGCCATCCGGTTGAACAGGGCATCGCCGTGGGCGGGGTGCCGTTCCAGGGCGGCGTCGAAGGCCGCCAGGGCCTCCGCGTCCCGGCCCAGGGCGCGCAGCACCGTCCCCCGGTTGCTGAAGAAATCCGCCTGGCGTCCGTCCAGGGCGATGGCGGCATCGATTTCCTGCAATCCTTCCGCCGCACGCCCCGTCTGGTGCAGGGCCACCCCCAGCAGATGCCGGGCATGGGCCTGACGCGCATCCTGGGCCAGTATCCGGCGATACAGCCCCACCGCCTCGGTCAACCGGCCCTGTTGATGGCGGCGGACCGCTTCCGCCAGCAGTGCCAGCGGGTCAGGCCGCACCGCCGGTATCCGTCTGGCGGCGGCTGGCAAGAACCCAGAGCAGAAACGCCGCCAGGACCGCCAAAGTGGTCAGGGCCACGGCCACCACCGCCTGATGCCCCTTGGGGGGCTCGAAGGCGAACGGCTTGTAGCTCATGAAGTTCAGGGCCTCGTGCCATTGCTCGCTGCTGAAATGGGCGCCGGGATGGCACTGGTTTTCCCGGGGGGCCATGTAGCAGGCCGGATTCTTGATGTTGAGTTTGCCATCGGTCACCCGGTTCACCGGCCCCGGGGCCAGGGGCTGCCAGGGAAACCGCTCCAGACCATATCCGAACATCGGTTCATAACAGGTGATGATGGACATGCCGCGAATCAGGCCGTCGTTGCTGCCCACGCCGGTGGCGGGCTTGTTCTCGGCGTTCACGGTCATGCCGATGCTCTGGATCATGGGGGTCCAGGGGACCGGTTTGGCAGCCCGATAGTAGGTCACCACCGGGTTGGGATCGTAGGGTTGCTGGTGATAGAAATTGCGCTCGGTGGTGGCGTGGATGCCCCACACGCCACCGGCCACCGCCAGGGCCAGGGGCCAGGGCCACCGGGCCAGCACCGGCAGCCGGGTGGCGGCCAAGGCCGCCAGCACCGCCAGGGGCAGCATGAGCCCCGCGAACCAGCGGAACAGGGTGGTGGAGTTGGCGATGACGGGCATGCGCTTCAACAGGGCATTCCAGTCCGGGGTATAGAGATTGACCGCCAAGGGGATGGCCATCAGCAGCAGCAACAGGCCGGCCCAGGCCCAGGATCGGGGCGCCGGAGCGGGGCGTGCCTTCCAGTCCAGCAACGCCCCGGTCCCACCGCCCAACAGCAGCAGCAGGGCGATCCAGGTGAGGCCGTATTCCCACTCGTGACGCTCCAGCACCGTGAAATAATTGGCCAGCAGGGGCTGGGTATCCGCCCAGGACGGCGCCTTGAGGAACAGCGACTGGAAGGCCAGCCACAGCAGCTCCGCCACGCCCTTGGCCCCGGGCAGGGAATAGTGATCCCGGGGGAACTGCTGCAACAGGGCCATGGAGGCGTGCATCTTGGGGGCCGACAGCAGCCCGGTCAGCGCCACCGCCACCCCCAGGCGCAGCCAGGGTCCCCAGCCGCGGTCCGGCCCCCGGGCCAGGCGTTGGAGGACCATCACCATCATCAGGCCCAGGCCGTAGGGCAGCATCTGGGTATTGGAGGCAGCCCAGAACATGTAGGTCAACAGCAGGCCGGCGGGAATGGAGTTGAGCAGCTGTCCGCGCCAACCTGGGAAAGAGTCCTCCCGCCGCAGCAGGAAGAAGGCCACCAGGGGCAGCAGCATCACCGAATGGCTGGGCAGACCGCCGATGGCCAGCCGGTAGCTGAAGAAGCCGTTGAACTGAAACAGCACCGCTCCGATCAAAGCCCAGGGCGTGGCCAGACCAAAGGGACCGCGCAGCAACAACAGGGTGCCGGCGAAACCCAGCCCGCCGAAGATCAACAGGGTGGCATACACCGCCGCCAGGGGGTCCATCCACAGGGTGAGCCACTGGGTGAGGGTGTGGAACACGTTCTGCGGGTTGGCGAACACCGGCACGCCACCGCAAAAGCTGGGTGAGAACCAGCGGATGCCCAGCAGGGAATTGTGCTGACTCCAGAGCCAGCCGTCCAGCAGGTGGGGCAGGAACAGGCTGTAGTCATGGCCCAGCTTGCCCTGATCGTTGGGAAACAGCTCGCCGAAGATCAGGTGGTGCATCAGCACCGCCCCCGCGGTCAACAGCAGCAGGGACCACAGTCGGGGATCGCTCAACCGCTGACGCAGGGACATGGACTGGGGCTCCGGTACAAGGATGGAACGTTATTGCCGTATCAGAGCAACGGTTGTAACACCGGCCAGACGCTGTGTTCCAGGATGATCCCATGGCCCTGGGCGTTGGGGTGGATGCCATCGGGCAGGTTCAACTCCTTGTGGCCGGCCACCTGGTCCAGCAGAAAGGGGATCAGCGGGATCCGATGGCGCTCGGCCAGGCGCGGAAAGACTTCCGCAAAGGTTTGGCTGTAAGCCTCCCCGTAGTTGGGCGGCAGCCGCATGCCGGCCAGGAGGGTGCGGACCCCGGAGCGTTGCAGCCGTTGCAGGATGGTCTCCAGGTTCTGCTCCATGAGGGTCGGGTCGAGGCCCCGCAGGCCGTCGTTGGCGCCCAGGGCCAGGATGGCGAGGGTGGGTTTGGTCTGGAGAACCCAGTCCAGCCGGTGCAAACCGCCGGCGGTCGTGTCACCGCTAACGCCAGCATTGACGACTTTGTGGGGATACCCCCCCGCCCGCAGATGCGCCTGCAACCGTCCCGGCCAGGCCTCGTCCGGCCCGACGCCCAGCCCGGCGGTGAGACTGTCGCCCAGGCAGAGGATCACCGGTTCTTCGGCCGCCCAGACCCGGGAGGAGAGCAGCAACAGCAGGGCAATGGCGGTTGCCAGGATTCGATTGGCAGGAGACAATGACACCATGATTCACTTGACCTCGCTCTCGTACTGGTTGACCCATGACGGCAGCCGCATCGACATCCTGCGGGATGTGGATCTCACCGTATCCCCGGGAGAAACCGTCGGATTGACCGGACCGTCGGGCAGCGGCAAGTCCACCCTGCTGGCCCTGGTGGCCGGCATGGAACGTCCCGGGGCCGGCAGGGTCCAGGTCAACGGTCACGCTCTGGAGACTCTGGATCCCGACGCCCTGGCCCGCTTTCGCCGGGCGACCCTGGGGTGCGTGTTCCAGGCCTTTCACCTGGTGCCGGCCATGACCGCCCTGGAGAACGTCGCCCTGCCTCTGGAGCTGGCCGGCCAGCGCGACGCCCACAGCCAAGCCGCCGCCCAACTGACGGATGTGGGGTTGGGCCACCGGCTGCACCACCGGCCCCGGGAGCTGTCCGGCGGCGAGCAGCAGCGGGTGGCCATCGCCCGGGCCTTTGTCGCCCGTCCTCCCCTGCTGTTGGCCGATGAGCTTACCGGAAACCTGGACCCCCGGACCAGCGCCCACGTGGTGGACCAGCTCTTCGACCTGGTGACCCGCCACCGAACCACCCTGTTGCTGGTGACCCACGATCCCGCCCTGGCCCGCCGCACCCATCGCCGTCTGGTGCTGGAGGAGGGACGTCTGCGGGAGCTGTCGTGAGGCCGCCGCCGGCCCTGACCATCGCCTGGCGCCAGGCCCGGGATCGCTGGCGCGATCTGCTGTTCTTCGCCAGCGCCATTCTGTTGGGCGCCATCCTGGTGGTGGGGATGTCCGCCGCCGGCCGCCATTGGCAGCGGGTCATGACCGCCGAGGCCCGGGCCCTGTTGGCGGCGGACCTGCGGGTCAGCGGCTCCGCCCCCTTCGACGACTGGATTGCCCGGCACCTGCGCCGGCCCGGCTGGATCCTGGCCCCCACCCGGGAGCTGACCGCCATGGCCCGCGCCGGGGACGGACGCACGGTACTGGTGGAGCTGAAGGCGGTCACGTCCGCCTACCCCCTGCGGGGCCGGGTGACCCTGGCCGGCGGGGCGACCCTGGACCGCCTGCTGCCCAGCGGGGTGGTGGTCGAACAGGTCCTGCTGGAGCGCCTGGGGGCGGCGGTGGGGGACTCCCTGATCCTGGGCGCGGCCAGCCTGCCCATCGCCGGGGTGTTGGAGGGTGAACCGGACCGCGCCACCGCGCTGTTTGCCCTGGGTCCCCGGGTGCTGCTGTCGCTGGAGCAACTGGAGCAGACCGGTCTGGTGCGCTTCGGCAGCCGGGTGCAGCATGGGGTGGCGGTGCGCCTGCCCGCGGACAGCGATCCGGCGGCGGAAGCCGCCCGGCTCACCGCCGTCGCCCGGGAGACCGGCCTGCGGGTGGTGACGCCGGGCGAGAACCAGCCGTTCGTCCAGCGCTTCGTGCGCCGCTTCACGGTCTTTCTGGGCCTGACCGCCCTGGTCACCCTGCTGCTGGGCGGGGTGGCCATCGCCGGTGCGGTGACCACCTTCCTGGCCGAGCAGCGGCGCACGGTGGCGATTCTCAAGAGCCTGGGGGCGAGCAACGCCACGGTGACCGGCGCCATGGCCCTGTTGCTGCTGCTGGTGGCACTGCCGCCGGCCCTGGGCGGAGCGGCCCTGGGGGCGGCGTTGCCCTGGCTGCTGCTGCGGTTGACCGCCGGCATTCTGCCCGGCGGCGGATTGGAGTACCGTCCCGATCCCCTGCTGGTGGGCCTGGGACTGGTGGGAACGTTGGGGTTTGTGGTGCCGTTCGCCCTGGCCCCCCTGCTGCGCTTGCGGCGGCTGTCCCCCGGGCTGCTGTTTACCATGAAAGTCGCGGAGCGACTTTCATCGGTGGAGGGTGGAGGGAGGCCTCCCCCATCCGTCAAAGTTCGCAATCCGGACCGACCCGACCAGACCGAACCGCCGCGTTCGGAGCGGATCTGGCTGCTGGTGGGCGGATTGTTGGCCCTGGCCGGCCTGGCGGTGGCCCGGGCCGGGGAAACGCCTCTGGGGCTGGGCTTCGTGGCCGCCTGCGGCGCCGCGTTGCTGCTGCTCTGGGTCTGGGGCCGGGGGCTGCTGGCCCTCCTGGGCCGCCTGCGGGTCGCCCATCCCCTTTGGCGGCACGGGCTGCGGGTCCTGACCCGGACGGAAAACGACACCCTCCACCAGGTGATGGCCTTGGGGTTGGCGTTCACCCTGATGCTCACCGTGGCCCTGTTGCAGCAGCGGCTCCAGGCCCTGATCGCCGACAGCCTGCCCCGCAAGGCGCCGGGGTTTTTCTTCATCGATCTCCAGGACAGCCAGGTGGAGGCCTTCCGCCGCACCGTGGCCCGAATCGCCGGGGACCAGGCCACGCTGCGCATCACCCCGGTGGTGCGGGGCCGCCTGAGCGCCATCGACGACCGCCCCGCCCGGGAGGCGCCCCCCGGCGAGGCCTGGCGCTTCCAGCGCGAGTATGTGCTGACCCTGGCCGCCACCCCGCCCCCCAACAATCCCCTGACCGCCGGCCGCTGGTGGGATCCCGCCGACCCTGCCTCCGCCCTCAGCGTGGAGGACGGCATGGCCCGGGCCCTGACCCTGCAACCGGGCCAGCGCCTGACCTTCGAGATCCAGGGCATCCCGGTCACCGCGCCCATCGCCAATCTGCGCCGGGTCACCTGGTCGGACATGGACCTCAATTTCTTCGTCATCTTCTCCCCCGCCGCCCTGGCGGGGGTGCCGGTGAGCCATTTGGCCACCGTGACCCTGCCTCTGGATGGGGAGGAGGCGCTGCGGCAGGCGGTGGCGCGGGAATTTCCCAATGTGTCCGCCATTCGCTCCCGGGAGGTGATGGCGGCGGTGGGCCATCTGCTGCGCGGGCTGGAGGGGGTGACCGGTCTGGTGGGGGCGGGGGTGGGTATCGGCGGGCTGCTGGTGGTGGCGGTGACCGTCGCCGCTGGGCGCCGCCGGCGTTGGCTGGAGGAGACGGTGATGCATCTGCTGGGTGCCACCCGGCGCGAATTGCTGGTCCGGGCAGCGGCGGAATGGCTGCTGCTGGGAGGGTTGGTGGCCACCCCGGCGGTGCTGTTGGCCCAGGCCGGGGTGGCGGGGGTGACGGTGGGTCTGTTGAAGGAGGAAGGCTCCTGGTCCCCCGGTCCCGCCCTGGCTGCCTGGGCGGGGGTGTGGGGGGTGGTGACCATCGTCGGGGTGGTGGCGAGCCGTCTGGACCGGCCCCGGGGGCACTGGCGGGAGCTGACGGCCGAGGGATGATGGGGGGCCAGGACCCGATTCAATCCCCCAACCAGGCGATGCGCTGCCCCAGGGGTCCCTCCGGCCGGGAGGGATGGCCGCTGCGGCTTTCGATCCACAATCGTTGGTAGTCCCTCAGGATTTCTTCCACCCGCGCCAGGTTGGTCTGGCTGGGGCAGTCGTGGAAGCGGGCCACCAGGGGCAGGATGAAGGGTTTCCAGCTCCCGGGTTCGACCTGACCGGTCCCGCCGCTGTTTTCAGGGGGAGCGGCGGGGCTGCCGTTGGCGGGAAGCGCCTGGGACTGTTCGGCCCCGGCGGCAGCCTCGCCACCGGTCGGGAAGGGATGACCCTGGCCGGTTTCCAGCCAGATGGGATCCACCCCGCAGACCTGGGCCAGGGGAATGAGCATCCGGCTGCGCCGAATGACGCCGTTTTCCAGCTTTTGGATGGCGCTCTGGCGGGTGCCGATGCGCTCCGCCAACTGCTGCTGGGTCAATCGGACCCGTTTGCGGGCCAGATAGACCCGCTGGCCCAGGGTATCCCTGGGACCCTGGGGTAACGGATTGGGAGTCGCCACCGCGATCGGGGCGGGAAGACCCGCCTCCGCAGCGGCCGGCTCGGCGGCGACCGGGTTGGCGACAGCAGCCGGTTCCGGGCGGCCTGCTCCGCTGTCCAGCCAGTCCGGATTGACTCCGCAGGCCTGGGCAATGGCCAGTTTTATTTGGGAATGGGCCGTCTGGCCCATCTCCAGTTTATAGATGGCCGTCTGGCTGATCCCCACCTTTTCGGCCAGCTCCTTCTGGGAAAACCCGCCCCGGTGCCGGGCGTGACGGATGCGCCAGCCCAGGCTGTTGGTCATGGTGGGGGGAGTGGATCCCTCCCCGGCGTTCGACTCGGACATGATGACGGTCCTCCTCCGGCATTGCAGAAATTAATGCGGGTGCTTGATTTCTCTGTCATTGACCGGATTTGTCCAGCCGATGTGGCGTCCTCTCCGATCGAATGGGTAGTGTAACAACAGGTCTCATGGATGCCAAGTCTCAAATGAACCGGAAGTGATCTTTTACCGTACCAGTCGCGACGCGACTTTCCATCGGGGGGAGGGGAACTCGATGACCGGACGGGAAAAACCGTGACAAGGAAGAAGGGGAGGGGAGAGAGAACCACCGCTGGAAATCGCGGAGCGACTTCCAGCGGTGGCCTTGATGGATGGGGGAGGTCTCCCTCCACCCTCCACCGATGAAAGCCGCTGACGCGACTTTCACGATAATCCGGATTTGGGGACCGGATCAGTCGAACCAGCTGCCGCCCCGGGGATTGGGTTGTCCCTGGAACATGCCCAGGTCATTCTTGCGGGGCGAACGGCCCTCGATCCAGGCCCGCTGATAGTCCTTCAACATGGAAGTCACGGTTTCCAGGTTCTGGGGCGTGGGGCATTGAAAGAAGGCTTCCAGGATGGGGCTGGGGATGTGCGGGCTGGAGAGTTGCGGTTGGGGTTGATGGACCGGCTGCTGGACATAGGTCGGCTGATGGGGTTTCGGCCCGCCGAACATGCCCATGCCGGGGTGGGTGTTGGGATGATTGCTTTCCTCCCGCACGCTGTACTGGGGTCCGGAATGATTCTGGTGACGCGGCGTCCGCGGGGTGGGTTCGGGGTCGCCCATGCCGGTTTCCAGCCAGACGGGATCCACGCCACAGGCCAGGGCGATGGGAACCGTCTTGCGGGAAGTCTTGGAGCGGCCGTTCTCCAGTTTGTGAATGGCCGTCTGGCTGACGCCGATCCGGTCGGCCAGTTCTTTCTGGGTCAGCCCCGCCTGTTCCCGGGAATGGCGGATGCGCCACGGAAAGTTGGTTTGGGGGGTGGTGGGGGTGGCTTCCGGGTTGTCCTGTTCCGGAGGGCGCGGTTCGTTGTCAAACATGGCGTATTGTCTCCCGTTGGAGAAGAAGCGGTTCCAGAGGTCCAAGTTCTGTCGTCGTTACCGATGAAGGTCGCTGTGCGGCTTGCATCGGTGGAGGGTGGAGGGGTGCTTCCCCCGTCCATCCAAGTTGATGTCAGAGATGCGGGCTGTCCCTTGGGGAAGAGCCCCCGAATCGATTGCACGAGAAGCAGCGGTCAATGATGATGATTTCCGGATCGGCGACTTCCAGATCGATGATTCCCGGGGTGCGGCAGGTCCGGGGACGGTCGCTGAAAATGAGTGCAGTATATCATGCATTGCCCGAATGGCTCCGGAAATTTTTGCCTTGGAGTGTTTTTTTTGCAGAAGCGGAAAAAATCGGTTTCCAGCCTCCCACGTTACCCAACAGATTTTCACGGACCGTCGTTCCTCCTGACATGGAGGGCGCCGGGTTCGAATGTCGTCTTGAGACTTGGATCATGGAAAAAGCGAATGGTTCCATCACTGCTGTTGCCATCGATCACTGACCAGACCGTTGCGGAAGTCCACGGCTGACTTTTCCAGAATCGATCCATTGTCCGATCCAGATCCGACGAATTGTCTCTGGCAAAGGATATTGTCGATATTTTGTTTGAACGAGGCTATGAAATCCTGTCCAGGTTGTCAATCATTGAAAATTGGTTCATTTTGTAAATATGGAATAGCAGGGCGAAGACAAGTTTCAAGATATCGAAAATGGTAAAGTTGATTGTTGATGATGAGTTGAGAAAAATCGTCGTTTGTTGCGGTTTGCCGTTCCTGGACAGGGCGAAAGTCAATCAATCTCCGTCCAGGCCTTGCGCAGCCGCTGGATGGAGATCGGCGTATTGGTGCCCAGCTCCTGGGCGAACAGGGAGACCCGAAATTCCTCCAACAGCCAGCGAAACCGGTCCAGGGCGGGATCGTGCCGTCCTTTTCGGGCGTTGCCGGCCTGTTTTTCCCGCCAGGCCAGCCAGAAGGGCGCCAACTGGGCGGCCCGTTCCCGGTCCTTGCCCGGTTGCAGGCGGCTGCGCTCCAGACGGATGCGGATGGCGCGAAAATAGCGGGGATAATGCCATGGCTGACCGCCACCGGTCGCCAGCAGAAATCCCGGATACACCAGATGATCCAACTGCTCCCGGATGTCACGATGGATGTCCAGCCAGATCCCTTTGACCGCGGGCTCCAGGAGCTGGTTGATGGCGTGATGTTCGGAGAATACCGCCGCCACCAGCTCCCGTTGTTGCGCCACCCCGGCCAGGAATTCATCCCGCCGGGACGACAGACGGTCCAGAAATTGGTCCGGATTCCGAATATCTTGGTCCTCATCGCCGGTGCGGCCCAGGAACAGGCGGTCGGCGGTGGCCAGCAGCAGATCATTGTACAGGGCGGCGCAGGGACCCAGGGCAGCGTTGGCCAGGCAGGTCTGCCGGCTCAGGGGCAGGGACTTGCGGGCCTGGCGCACCTCTTCGGGCATGTGGAGCAGAAACAGGCGCCGCAGACCCGCCCGGGTGAGGCGGCGGGCGGTTTCGGGTGAGTCCGCCAGCACCGTCGCCACCGTGGCGCCGTCGTCCCGGAGCGCCGGATAGCCATGGACGGGAACCGTCCCGCCGGTCAGGGCCAGCCGCTCCGGAATGGGGCCGAAATCCCAGCGGGTCAGCCCCTCCCGTTCCCAGGCGCTGGGCGGTCGTTCCCGAAGGGTCTGGCGGGCCTGCTGGTCCAGCCCCTGTTGCAGGAGCGTCAGATCCCGCCCCTGGGCCAGGACACGCTCCCGGCCGGGTTCCACCACCTTGAAGTTCATCTCCAGATGGGCCGGAAGCGGCGTCGAGCGCCAGGCCTCTCCGGGGATGACGACCCCCAGCAGGCGCTGCAGGCGGTCGGCCAGGGCGGTGGTCAGGACCGCATGGCCCTCCAGGGGGGTCGCCAGGCAGCGCTCCACGGTCCGGGGTATGGGAACAAGGTGTTTGCGCAGGCTTTTTGGCAGCGACTTCAGCAGAGCCAGCACCTTCGCCCGCAACAGCCCCGGCACCAGCCACTGGAAGGGCTCCGGCGGCAAGCGGGGCAACAGCGGCAGGGGCACGAGGACGCTGACGCCGTCCCCCTGATCGCCCGGGTTGAAATGATATTCCAGGGGCAGTTCTTCGCCGAGAACCGTCAGATGGCCGGGGAAATCATCGCCATTGGGGCAGGAGCTGGCCTCCTGCAGCACCTGTTCCCGGGTCAGGAACAGATGATGGGGGTCCTGCTTTTCGATCATGCGGCGCCAATGATCGAAAGCCCGGGCCGTATGAATGGATGTTGGAATGCGTTCTTCGAAGAATTCCTGCAAAACCGCATCATCCACCAACAGATTGCGGCGCCGGGTGCGTTGTTCCAGGTCCCGGAGTTCCTGGAGCAACTGCTGATTGTGATGAAAAAAAGGCGCGCTGGTCTGCAGCCGCCCCTCCACCAGGGCGGACTGGATGAAAATGCGTCGGCTCTCCAAGGGGTCCAGCGGACCGTAATCCACTTCCCGTCTGGTCACCAGGGGCAGCCCCAGAAACGTGACCCGCTCCCAGGCCACCACCCGGCCCTTCTTCCGGTCCCAGCGTGGTTCGAAATGGCTGCGTCGGCACAGGTCGCCGGCCACATCCTCGATCCAGGCCGGCTCCACCCGGGCGCAGGTGCGGGCATGGAGGCGACCGGTTTCCACCAGTTCCGCCGCCACCACCCAGCGGGGCGGCTTGCGAAACAGCGCCGAGCCGGGAAACAGCCGGAATTTCAGGTCCCGCACCCCGGTGAACTCCCGGGCCTCGGTCTTCAGCCCCGCATGGCCCAGCAGGCCCGCCAGCAGGCTCTTGTGGATCGCCTCGTAGTCGGCGGCGACCTCGTTGATGCGTTGACCGGATTCCTTGATCTGTCGGGTCAACTGACCATGGACCTCTTCCCACTCCCGCACCCGCACCGGTGCGAGAAAATGCTCCTTCAGAAAGCGGCTGAATTGGCGTTTCGATTGGGCTTCCCGGTGGCCTTCCTGGATGAAGCGCCACAGGTTCAGCAGGGTCAGGAAGTCGGATTCCGGATGGCGATGGCGGGCATGGACGCTGCGGGCGAGCTGTTGGCGATCGGGTGGGTCGTCCCGGGGATCCCGCACCTGGAGCGCGGCGGCGATGACCAGGATCTCCGCCAGGGCATCGTGGTCCCGGGCCGCCAGGATCATCCGCCCCAGGCGGGGATCGATGGGCAGGCGGGCCATCTCCCGGCCCCGGGGGGTCAGCGCGCCCCGGTCGTCCAGGGCGCCCAGTTCCTCCAACAGCCGCAGGCCGTCCCGCACCGCCGCCGGACGGGGCGGATCCACGAAGGGGAAGTCCTCCACCGCGTCCAGCTTCAGGTCCTTCATGCGCAGGATCACCGCCGCCAGGGAGCTGCGCAGGATCTCGGGCTCGGCAAACAGGGGGCGGGCGGCATAATCTTCTTCGCTGTAGAGCCGAATGCAGAGGCCGGCGGACAGCCGTCCGCAGCGTCCCATGCGCTGGTCCGCCGAAGCCCGGCTGATCCGTTCCACCGGCAGCCGCTGGATGCCGCCGCGGCCCGAATAACGGCTGATCCGCGCCAGGCCGCTGTCCACCACCGAGCGGATGCCGGGCACGGTGAGGGAGGTTTCCGCCACATTGGTGGCCAGCACGATGGTGCGGCGGTTGGTGGGTTCGAAGATGCGCTGCTGTTCGGCGGCGCTCAGGCGGGCATACAGGGGCAGGATGCGGGTCTGGGGCGGATGATGGCCGGCCAGGCTCTTGGCCAGCTCCCGGATGTCCCGTTCCCCGGGCAGGAATACCAGGATGTCGCCCCCCGCTTCCTGGGCGGTCAGTTCGTCCACCGCCGCCAGGACCGCCCGCTCCAGGTCCGGTTCCGCTTCGTCCGACTCGGCGGCCGGCGGCCGGTACAACACCTCCACTGGCCAGGTGCGTCCGGCCACGTCGATGATGGGCGCTCCGTCGAAATGGGATGCGAATTTTTTCGTATCCAGAGTGGCGGAACTGACGATGATTTTCAGGCCCTGGCGCCTGGCTTGGAGTTTTTTGAGAAAACCCAACAGGAAGTCGATGTTGAGACTGCGCTCATGGGCCTCGTCGATGATCAGGGTGTCATAGGCGCGCAGCAGGGGATCCGATCCGGTTTCGGCCAGCAGGATGCCGTCGGTCATCACCTTGATCCAGCAATCCGGCCCCACCCGGTCGTTGAACCGCACCTTGCAGCCCACCGCTTCCCCCACCGCGCCGCCCAGGTCCCGGGCCAGGTAGGCGGCGATGCTGCGGGCCGCCAGCCGCCGGGGTTGGGTGAGACCGATGAGTCCCTCCAGACCGCGACCTGCCTCCAGGCAGATCTTGGGCAGTTGGGTGGTCTTGCCCGAACCGGTCTCGCCGGACAGAATGACCACCGGATGTGCGCGGATGGCGGCGGCGATCTCTTCCCGCCGGGCCGCCACCGGCAACTGCTCGGGAAACCGCGGCCGGGGCCGTTGGGCCAAACGGGATTCCCACCGGGATCGGACAATGTGGAATTCGGCGCTCAGTTCGGCCAGCATCCGGTCGGCGGGCTGACCGTCCCGCACCCGCTGGCGCAGCCGCCGCAGCCGGGCCTTCAGGCGCGGCTGCTGTTCTGGAGGCATCCGGGGCAGTTGATCCCACAGGGCGGTGATGGGGTCGGCGGGGGACGGGCCGGTGGGGAGACGCATGGGGTCAAGTCAGCCTTTTACGAGGGTAGGCTCCCGATGACTACCATGCCCGATCTCCCCGGGCAAGGCTTCCGGCTGACCCTCGGCTGGGTGAGGCAATTCAGGGCCGATAGACATCGAAGCGGACGGTTTGTTCCACAATGGCGAAGGACGGCGGGCGGTCGGCGAAGGGGGCGGCGCCGGCGGGGCGCTTCACCACCACCCGGTCCGTCGCCAGCTCCAGGGCCGGGGCCAGCAGGTCGGCGCTGTCGCCATCGTCCCCCACCAGCGTCCGCAACAGGCGCATCTCCTTCTTGACCAGGGCCGACTTGGTCCGGGGCGGATGCATGGGGTCCAGGTAGACGGCGTGGGGACGCTCGGCGGGGGGCCATTGGCCCAGCAGGGTCTTGGCATCGCCGGGGCGCAGGGTCAGGCGCTGGGCCGCCGGATGGGTGTCCGGGTGCAGCAGCGCCCGGCGCAGGCCGTCCTCCAGCAGGGCCGCCACCACGGGATGGCGTTCCAGCAGGGTCACCCGGGCGCCGATGCTGGCCAGGAAGAAGGCATCCCGCCCCAGGCCGGCGGTGGCGTCCACTACCTTGGGTTGGAAACCGCTCTTGAAGCCCAGGGCCCGGGCCAGGGGCTGACGCCGACCCATGCCCATGCGGCGACGATGCCCCATGGCCCCGACCACGAACTCCACCCGCAGCGGTCCAGGCGCCCGGGGATGGGTGTCCCACAGGCTCAGGCCGTCGTCGGCCAGGCGCAGGTGCAGCGGCGGGGGCGGGGCGGAGCCGGGTTCCAGCCAGGCCAGGCCCCAGCGCAGCGCCACCTGTCGGGCCTCGGCAACCAACCCGGCGGCCTCGGTGGTGAGGATCACGGCGTCAGGATCGACCATGGTATCGAGCATAGCCCGAAATTGGGTCCGAGACACCGGCCATCCCTCTTCCGGCAGCGAGGCAGGATGGGCCTGGATGTTGCTTCAGCAACCTGATAACCTGATAAACCCCGCTGTGCGAAAGCAACCGAACGAGACTCACCGTGGAATCTGCCAAGACCGTCGCCTTCCAGGGCATGCGTGGCGCCTACAGCGAACAGGCCTGCCGGGAACGCCTGCCCGGACTCGAACTGCTGCCCATGAAATCCTTCGAGGATGTGTTCGACTCCGTGGACGACGGCCGGGCAGCCCTGGGCATGGTGCCGGTGGAAAACAGCATGGCCGGGGTGGTCACCGACTGCTATGACCTGCTGGCCATCCACAAGTTGCAGATCATCGGCGAATACTATCTGCGGGTGCGCCACTGCCTGCTGGGACTCGAAGACTCCCATCTGGAGGAGATCCGGGCGGTCTATTCCCATCCCCAGGCCCTGGCCCAGTGCCGGTCCTTTCTGCGGCGCTACCAGTGGGTGCGCTATTCGGTCTACGATACCGCCGGGGCCGCCGCCGACCTGGCGGAGCGGGGGTCCCGCTCCGCCGCCGCGGTGGCGTCGGAGCTGTGCGCCGAACTGTATGGCCTGAAGGTGCTGCAACGCGACATCCAGGACAGCGCCATGAACACCACCCGCTTTCTGGTCATCGCCCGGCAGGAGCGCCTGCCGCCGCCGGACCAGGCCTGCAAGACCAGTCTGCTGTTCGAGGTGCGCAACATCCCCGCGGCGCTCTACAAATGCCTGGGCGGTTTCGCCACCAACGGCGTCAACCTCACCCGGCTGGAGTCCCGGCCGGTGCTGGGGCGGAACTGGGCCTACCATTTCTATCTGGACTTCCAGGGGCGCCCCGGGGATCCGGCAGTGCAGAACGCCCTGGAGGAACTGGATTTCTTCACCACCAACCTGAAAATGCTGGGTTGCTACCCGGAAGCCGCCAAACCGGTGGAGTGAGCGTCCGTGCTGACTTTTCCCCAATTCGATCCGGTGCTGGTCCAGGTGGGTCCCCTGGCCATCCGCTGGTATGGCCTGATGTATACCATCTCCTTCCTGCTGGGCTGGCCGCTGCTCAAGCTGCGGGGCCGACGCCACATGCCCGAGGTCAGCGTCGAGGTCCTGGGGGATCTGCTGATCTGGATCCTGGCCGGGGTGGTGCTGGGCGGGCGGCTGGGCTATGTGTTCTTCTACCAGACCAGTCTCGTGTTCCACGATCCCCTGATGGTGCTGCGGGTCTGGGAGGGGGGGATGTCGTTCCACGGCGGATTGGCCGGGGTGTTGTTGGCCAGCGGCATCTACTGCCGCCGCCAGGGGTTGAGCCTGTTGGCCATGGCCGATCTGGTGATTCCCATCGTGCCCCTGGGGCTGTTTCTGGGCCGCATCGGCAATTTCATCAACGGGGAACTGTGGGGCCGCGCCACCGATCTGCCCTGGGCCATGGTCTTTCCCGGTGCCGGCCCCCTGCCGCGGCACCCCAGCCAGCTCTACGAGTCCCTGCTGGAGGGATTGGTCCTGCTGGGGGTCCTCTGGTGGCTGGGGCGGATCCGCCGACCGCCCGGTTTCCTGCTGGGGGTGTTCTTCATCGGCTATGGGGCCTGCCGCTTTCTGGTGGAGTTCGTCCGCGAACCCGACGCCCATCTGGGCCTTCTCACCCTGGGGCTGACCATGGGCCAATGGCTGACCCTGCCCATGTTTCTCATCGGTGCCTGGCTGGTGTTGCGCCACCGGACCTGATGACCCGTCATGGCCGATGCCCAGCATCCGCTGCAGCTAGTGGCCGCCAGCCTGCCCGAATCCCCGGGGGTGTACCGTTTCCTGGACGGGGAGGGCAAACCCCTCTATGTGGGCAAGGCCAAATCCCTGCGCAAGCGGGTGACCTCCTACTTTGTGCGGCAGCATCCCATTCCGCGCATCCAGGTGATGTTGGGGCAGGCGGTTTCGTTAGAGATAACTGTCACCTCTAACGAAAATGACGCCCTGATTCTGGAAGCCACCCTTATCAAGCAGTGGCAACCCCGCTACAACGTTCTGCTCAAGGACAACAAGTCCTACCCATTCCTTCACCTCTCCACCCGTCATCCGTTTCCGCGTCTCGCCATTTACCGGGGCGCCCGCAAGGAGGCCGGGCGGTTCTTCGGACCCTATCCGTCGGTCCAGTCCCTGCGCCAGACCCTGAAGCTGCTCCAGCGCCTCTTTCCCATCCGCCAATGCCCCGATCGCCAGTTCGAACAGCGCATCCGGCCCTGTCTGCAGTATCAGATCAAACGCTGCGCCGGCCCCTGCTGCGGTCGGGTGACTCCAGAGCGCTACGGGGATTGGGTACGCCAGGTGACCCTGTTCCTGGAGGGCCGGGACCGGCAACTGGCCGATGACCTGAAACAGGCCATGTGGGCCGCCTCGGCCGTTCTGGATTTCGAGGCAGCCGCCGAACTGCGGGATCGTCTCAAGGCCCTGGATCATGTCCAGGAGCAGCGCAGCCTGGGGCTGTCCCGCGGTGCCGGGGATCTGGACGTGGTGGCGGTGATGGAGCGGGGCGGGTTGGTCAATGTGCAGGTGTTCTTCATCCGCGGTGGCAGCAACCTGGGCAACCGGGATTTTTTTCCGGACAACGCCGCCGGCGCCACCCTGGAAGAGGTGCTGGAGGCCTTTCTGGCCCAGTTCTATCTCCAGCGGGATCCACCGCCGGAGATCCTGGTCGATCTGGATCTGGAGGAGGCCCCCTGGCTGTCCCGGGTTCTGGGGGAGCGGCGTGGCGGCAGCGTGCTGCTCCATCAACCCCAGCGTGGGGAAAAGCGGCGCCTGCTGGACATGGCCCTGGCCAATGCCGATCAGGCCCTGACCCGGCGCCTGGCCGGCCAGGCCGCCCACCTGGACCGGCTGGAAAAGCTCGGGGAGATCCTCGGTCTGGAGGGGCCCCCGGAACGCATCGAGGCCTTCGATGTCTCCCATGTGCAGGCGGCCCATCCGGTGGGCTCCCTGGTGGTCATGGGGCCCGAGGGCATGATTCGCAGCGCCTACCGCCGCCATGGCCTGGAGGGATTCCCCGACGACACCGCCCGCATGGCGGAGATGGTGCGCCGCCGCTTCGAGCGACTCAAACGCGAAGAGGACGGCCAGTGGCCCGATCTGGTGCTGTTGGATGGCGGTCTGGGTCAGTTGCATGCCGTTCTCGAAGTGGCGGACGACCTCCAGGTGGACGGCGTCGCCTTCTGCGCCATGGCCAAGGGGCCGAACCGCAACGCCGGGCGGGAGCGGCTGTTCTTGCCCGGGGCGGAGTCCCCCCTTATACTGGACCCGCGTTCCCCGGTGCTGTTCCTGTTGCAGAACATCCGCGACGAGGCGCACCGGTTCGCCATCGGCTATCATCGGCTCAAGCGGGGCCAGGCTCAGACCCGCTCCGCGCTGGACCAGATCCCCGGGGTGGGGCCGAAGCGCAAAAAGGCGCTGTTGCGACGCTTTGGTTCCGTGAAAAATCTGCGCGCCGCGGCCGTGGCGGACTTGGCCGGCGTGCCCGGGGTGTCGGAGGAGCTGGCCCGGCGGATCATCGACTCCCTGCAAACCGAAACTTGAAGGAACGGCATGGTCCTGAACCTGCCCAACACCCTGACCGCGACCCGGATTCTCCTGATTCCCTTCATGGTGGCCAGCATCTACCTGCCCGGAGGATGGGGGAAGATCGTCCCCACGGCCATCTTCGGCATCGCCGCCCTCACCGATTGGGCCGACGGTTATGTGGCGCGCAACTGGCAGATGTCCAGTGCCTTTGGCCGGTTCTTCGATCCGGTGGCGGACAAGCTGCTGGTCATTTCCGCCCTCATGCTGCTGGTGGCCGAGCAGCGGGCGCCGGTGGTGCTGGTGCTGTTGATCACCGCCCGGGAGATCACCATCACCGCCCTGCGGGAGTTCATGGCCGGCGTCGGGGGCACGGTGCCGGTCTCCAGACTGGGCAAATGGAAAACCGGTTTCCAGATGACCGCCATCCTCATGCTGCTGGTCCAGGACGGCCTCTGGGGCCTGCCTCTGGACTGGCCGGGCCTGATTTCCCTCTATATCTGCACCATCCTCACCCTGTGGTCCGGCTACGACTACCTGGCGGGAGCCTGGACCCAGATCCGGGAGCGCATCGGGGGGTGAGGCTTCCGACGAGCCCCGTTTCCTGTTTTCGATGTCGTTTGGGTGCAAGTCCACAATTCCATTGAATTCTTGACCTGAATCGGTCCGGGGCATTACCATCGCGACCGTCATCAACCATGGAAGAGGTGCCGGCCACATATCACCCTGGCCGTCGATACCCGAAAGGAGTTCACGCCATGAGGAGCGCCTTTCTGATCGCAGCCCTGCTCCTTGCCATTCCTGCTTGCGCGGACGAGGTGCAGGTGGCCGTGGCGGCCAATTTCACCGCTCCGGCCAAGCGCATTGCCGAGGCATTCGGGCAGGCAACAGGGCACAAGGCGGTACTCGCCTTCGGGGCCACGGGCACGTTCTACGCCCAGATCAAGAACGGAGCGCCTTTCGAGGTGCTGCTGGCTGCCGACGGGGAGACCCCGGCCAGGCTGGAGAGCGAGGGCGACGGTGTCTCCGGCAGCAGCTTCACATATGCCGTGGGCAGACTGGTACTCTGGTCCAGTCGCGCGGGCATGGTGGGCGAGGGGGGGGAAATCCTGAGGTCAAATGCGTTCAAGCATCTCTCCGTGGCCAACCCCAAACTTGCCCCCTACGGAGCGGCGGCGGTGGAGACCCTGACCGCCCTGGGACTGCTGGCATCGGTGCAATCCAGATTCGTCCAGGCGGAAAACATCGCCCAGGCCCATCAGTTCGTCGCCACTGGCAACGCCGAACTGGGGTTCGTCGCCCTGTCCCAGGTGATGCAGGGGGGCAGGATCACCGAAGGGTCGGGCTGGATCGTGCCGGAGACGCTCCACCGACCCATCCGGCAGGGGGCGGTACTCCTGGTGAAGGGCGGGGACCGTCCCGCCGCCCGCGCCTGGATGGAGTACCTCAAGGGACAGGTGGCGAGGGAAGTCATCACTTCCTTCGGTTACGCGCTGGAACAGACCAGGCCGTGATCACTCCCGAAGACCAGGCAGCCATCCGACTGACCCTGGAATTGGCCACGGTCACCACCCTGCTCCTGCTGGTGTTCGGCACGCCCATCGCGTGGTGGCTGGCCCGTACCCGGTCGAGGTGGAAGCGTCCGGTGGCGGCGGTTGTGGCGCTGCCCATCGTGTTGCCACCGACGGTGATCGGTTTTTATCTCCTGTTGCTGATGGGGCCTTATGGGCCGGTAGGGCGGTTGACGGAAGAATTGGGACTGGGGCATCTGCCGTTCACCTTTGCCGGATTGGTGGTGGCCTCGGTGTTCTACTCGCTGCCGTTCATGGTGCAGCCGCTGCAAACGGCCTTCGAGTCCGTGGGCGACCGGCCGCTGGAGGTGGCCGCCACGTTGCGCGCCGCGCCCCTCGATGCCTTCTTCACCGTGGCGGTGCCGCTGGCTGCTCCGGGGTTTCTGACCGCATCGATCCTCACCTTTGCGCATACCGTGGGGGAGTTCGGCGTGGTGCTGATGATCGGCGGCAACATCTCCGGGGTCACACGGGTGGTGTCGGTCCAGATCTACGACCATGTGGAGGCCATGGAGTACGCCTCGGCCCACTGGCTCGCGGGGGGGATGGTGTTATTCTCCTTCGGCATCCTGCTGCTGCTCACTCTGTTTCATCCGGACCGGAGCAGGTCGTGACCATCGAGGCGCGATTTCGACTCGACTGGCCGGGTTTTAGCCTCGACGTGGACCTCCAATTGCCCGGACGAGGGATTACGGCCCTGTTCGGGCACTCCGGTTCGGGCAAAACCACGTTGCTGCGGGCCATCGCCGGGCTGGAGCGCGCCAGACAAGGACGGCTCGTGGTCGCCGGAACGGTCTGGCAGGACACGAGCCACTGGCTGCCGACCCACAAGAGGCCCATCGGCTATGTGTTCCAGGAGGCCAGTCTCTTCGCGCACCTGACGGTGATGGGCAATCTGCGCTACGGCATGAAGCGCAACGGCGCGGCGCAACGGATCAGCCTGGAGCATGCCATCGAACTGCTGGGCATTGGCCACCTGCTCGACCGGAAACCGGATCGGCTATCCGGTGGCGAACGTCAGCGGGTCGGCATCGCCCGCGCCCTGGCGGTCAGTCCGCGTCTGTTGCTGATGGACGAGCCGCTGGCCGCGCTCGATCTCGAGCGCAGGCAGGAGATCCTGCCCTATCTGGAGCGTCTGCACGGCGAGTTGGATATTCCGGTGCTTTACGTCAGCCACTCTCCGGACGAGGTGGCGCGGTTGGCGGACCATCTGGTGGTGATGGAAGGCGGCCGGGCGCTGGCCAGCGGCCCGCTGGCCGAGACCTTGGCACGCATCGATCTGCCGATCCGCCTGGGCGAGGATGTCGGGGTGGTGCTGGAAGCGGTGGTGGCGGAACTGGACCGGGCGTGGCATTTGAGCAGAGTGGACTTTCCCGGCGGCGGTCTGTGGGTGCGGGACCGGGGACTGACCGTGGGCGAACGGGTGAGGGTTCGCGTCCTGGCGCGGGATGTCAGCATCGCCCTGGAGCGGCTTTCCGACACCAGCATCGTCAACACCCTGCCTGCCACCGTGACTGCCATTGGCGACGAACCCCACCCGGCGCTCTGCCTGGTACGCCTGGACGCAGGAGGAACACCACTCCTGGCGCGGCTTACCCACCGGTCGGCCTCTGCATTGAAACTGGCCATGGGACGCAGGGTTTGGGCCCAGATCAAGGCCGTGGCATTGATCGCCTGACTCCACGGCGACAACGCGTTTTCGCCGTCCGACGAGCGGACTGGCCATGGATGGACATTTCGCGACCGGCTCCAGGGCAGCAGGGACGGGGCCGCTGTCAGCGGACGGAGTTCTCAGTCCTCGAATTCCGGGTAAGGCTGGTCTGTCGGAGGACAGGGCTTGGTCTGGGAGGAATCCGGTGACTGTTGGGAAGAGGGGGCCGCTGCCGCGGGGGAGTCCGTGGACGTGGGGGTGCCGTGGGCGGTGGCGCCGGTCTCCTGGGCGGAGGACTCG
Source organism: Magnetococcales bacterium DC0425bin3 (assembly GCA_002753665.1). Lineage (GTDB taxonomy): Bacteria > Pseudomonadota > Magnetococcia > Magnetococcales > DC0425bin3 > DC0425bin3. Next base: position 11,525 of record PEAP01000022.1, on the reverse strand, counting down.
GCTGGTGGAGCGGCGGCGGTGCGGGGTTGCACTTCCTGATTGATCGTCACCTCGCCAATGCCCTGATTGACGATGCGCGGCGCGGTCTTCACAACACCCAGACGGGCATCGGCGGTGCCATCCAGCTTCAGCTCGGCGGCGTTGATGGTGCCGCCGACTTCCACGTCGCAACTGCCCTCGCCGATGACCATCAGGTGGGTCACCAGGCCATCGGCCACTTGAATCCCGCCACTGCCCCGGCACTCGGTGGTCAGGGTGCCGGTGGCCCGCCGCAGTCGGATTTCCCCGGGACCGTCCACCCGCAGCACGCAACTGAAACATTCCTGAAGTTCCACCAGGCCATCCCCGGCTTCCAGATTGGCCTTTTCCAGACGCTCGCCGCTCAGATTGCCGGACAGGCGCACCAGGCGCAGCGCCAGCCCGGGGGGGTGGGTGATGCGCCAGATGCGCGGCGCGACCATGGCGCCGCTGTCCATGTCGATGCCCCCCAACTGGATGACGCCGCTGCGGCCGGTGATCGGTCCATCGAGCAGCGTCGGGTCGGAGACCTGGCCCTCCTGACGTGACATCACCTGCCCCTGGACCGGCGGTTCGGTGAGTTTCAACACCCCATCCTTCAGTTCCAGGGCCTGGTCGAGGATTTCGGCGTCCGGGGCGGTCAGGCGCACCACCAGCTGGTCCGGCGGTCCCACCCGCAGGTCGATGTGGCCGGTGTTGGCGCGGATTTCCATGGCCGGAATCCTGGGGAAGACTTTTTGGAGGCTCTTTTCCCCCGCGGCGCCGGCGAACCCCATCGGCATCACCATCCCCAGGGCGGCGACGGCCGGAGCGATCCGGCGGATGATGGCGGTCAGGTCGAGACTGGTGATCACTGGCAGTGTCCGGAAGGCGCCAACTTTGGATGGATGGGGGGAGGCATCCCTCCACCCTCCTTCGATGGAAGCCGCTTTTCGGCTTCCACGGTAAAACTCTAAAGAACCCCCCGGTGCCTTGCAAGAAGAATCGCCGGGCTGACCACCCGGTGCAGGCCGCCCATGCGCCCCATGGCAGAACAGGATCCGTTATCGTATCGTCGTCGAGGAACCGGCGTTGCCGTGCCGGGGCTTCTGCGGCGACCTCATGGCATGTATTGCCGATTGAGATCCGTCGTCGCCTCCGGCCGGGGCACCTCCGCCAGCAGACCCTTGTCTTCCAGCAGCCCAACCAGTCCCACCAGCTCCCACAGGGGGCGGCCCAGGTGATCGGCGATGGCCAGCAGGTCGGTGGCGCCGTCGGCGTGGGCCAGGAGGTTGGTGATGTCGATCACCGCCGGCCCCACCACTCCCTGGCTGGTGGTGGGCCACAACCCCCGGGAGCCCAGGTTGGGCTCGCAGGTGACGGTGGTCCGCCAGGTGCGGTTGTGTTCCAGGCAGAGCAGGGCATGCTGGTGAACCCGGTAGGCGCCGAACAGCCCGGCGGGGGTGACCACCCGCTCCAGGTCGTCCAGGCTGGTATGATATTCGGGATAGCGGCCGTATTTGGTGCGCATCATCAGGGCCATGGGCAGGTCCACCCCGGGGCTGCAATACTGCCGCTCATCGCTGCCCCGCTGCAGAAAACTGTAGCGCTGGAAGCCCGGGGCCAGGTGCCCCAGCACGTGCAGGGCCGTGCGGTCGGCCAGGGTGTCGCCCCGGCGCGAGGGCAGATAACTGTAGGCCCGATCGTCCCCCACGCAGGTCAGGTTGAAGGCGGCCCGCACCCGCCGGCGCAGGTGGTCCAGATGGCGGCTGAGGTAGAGAATGGCTCCCAGGGTCTCGGGGGCATACACGAGGCGATAGGTGAAACGCCGCCGGGGCCGGCCGAGCAGCCAGCGGCCCAGAAAGGTGGTCACCACCGGGCCGGACAGCTCGTTGTTGGCCATGGAAGGATGGCAGACGTAGGTGGACAGCAGAATCTCCTCCCGGCTGTCACCGGGAATGATCGCCTCCCCATAAGTCAAATGCCCCGGGGCCAGGGTGGCGTCGATGAACACCCGATAGGGGCCGGGCCGGAGCTGTTCGTACTCCCGGTGGCTCAGGCAGAAGCCCCAGTTTTCCTTGTAATAGGACGTGGTGAAGGGGATGGCGTCCGGCAGGTCCGGGCGGGTGTGCAGATGGGGACGCAGCTCCTCCAGATCCATCACCTGGTCCAGGGGCCGGGAATAGCCCATCAGGTGCAGGTTGTGGTCCTGGAACCGCGCCAGGCGGCGGCCGGTGGGATCCTCCAGCCAGGCATCGCGCACGGTCCATTCCGGGGGCACGGTCCAGTCGAAACAGCGGGTGCCGCTGGGCACCTCGTGGAGGGTGAGGGGGGGCAGTTCCCGTTGCAGGATCCGCAGGGTCTGACGCACCCCGTGGCCGGTGAGGCTGCGGTGCAGGGGCCACAGCTCCCGGGCCAGATCATGCATCGTCGTTCCGGTCCCGGCGGCGGTTTCGGTCGGGTCGAGACCAAAGGCGCAGGACCACCGTTGCAGCTGATCCACCAGTTCGGGATGATTGGACATGGGGAGCATCCTGGCCAAAGGGCGCTGGTTTGACTATAAAGGGGAGTGGAATGAAGAATTGTAGCCCGGCAATCCCGGGTTGACCACCACCCCTGGGGGGCGGAGTCCCATGAGTGACCAGATCGTCCTGTTCGGCGCGGCGGATTTCGCGGCCATCGCCTTCACCTATTTTTCCGAAGCCAGCCCCTACCAGGTGGCGGCCTTCACCGTTCATCGGGAACACCGCCAGGCCGATGAATTCATGGGCCGGCCCCTGGTGGACTTCGAAACCCTCACCGCCACCCATCCGCCGGATCGTTACGCCATGTATGTGGCCGTGGGTCAGTCCAAGCTCAACAAGACCCGGGCCAGGGTCTATCACCTGGCCAAGGACGCCGGTTACCGGCTGGTGAGCTATGTCCATCCGTCGGTGCAGATCTGGTCCAACACCACCATCGGCGACAATGTCTTCGTGTTCGATCATTGCACCGTGCAGCCCTTCTCCACCATCGGCGACGATGCCATCCTCTGGTGCGGCTGCGACATCGGCCACAACGCCGTGATCGGCAAACACTGCTTCGTGGCCGGGCAGGCGGTGGTCTCCGGGCATTCCAGCCTGGGCGACTATACCTACCTGGGGGTCAACGCCACGGTGCGGGACCGGGTGGCGGTGGCGGCGGACAACATGATCGGCGCCGGGGCACTGATCATGCGCAACACCAAACCCCGCCAGGTGTTCGCGCCGGCCCGCAGCCAGGCCGAAAAAATGGACAGCTATCGGCTTTTCGGTCTGGAAGAAGCGCCGGCGGACGGGGAGGGGGCGTGATGTTCGACCGGAAGATCGCCTGGATCAAAAAAGGCCTGATTCTCGAACCCCGCACCAGCCTGTGGTGGAACCGCACCCACATCATGGCGCCCACCATCGATCCCCAGCCGGTGAGCGAGGGCTGCTTCAAGGTTTATTTCGGCGGTCGCAACGACCGCAACCAGACCCATGTGGGCTGGGCGATCATCGACCTGCGGGCCGACGGCCGGGTGGTGGACTGGGCCGAGGAACCGGTCCTGCATCCGGGTCGCCTGGGCACCTTCGACGACAACGGCGTGGTGCCCAACTGCCTGGTCAATGCCGGTGCGAAGAAATATCTCTACTATGTCGGCTTCAAACCGGGCGGCACCACCCGCATGGACCTCTACGGCGGCCTGGCCATCAGCAGCGATGGCGGCCGGACCTATGAGCGGTATTCCGAAGCCCCCATTCTGGACCGCACCCACCTCAATCCATACATCAACACCGCTCCCTATGTGATCCTGGACGGCGGCCTGTGGCGCATGTGGTATGTGGCCGGCACCGGCTGGCGCCACCGGGACACCCCCCGCTACAACCTGCAACATGCCACCAGCCCGGACGGCATCCATTGGCAGCGGGACGGCACGGTCTGCATCGACTTCGCCGACGACCGGGAGAACGCCCTGGCCCGGCCCTTCGTCCTCAAGGAGGATGGGGTCTACAAGATGTGGTTCGCCCACAAGGGGGCCGGGGACGAGTGGGGCAATTACCGACTGGGGTATGCCGAATCCGAGGACGGCATCAACTGGATCCGGCGGGACGACTTCGTCGGCATCGACGTATCCCCCAGCGGCTGGGATTCCGAAATGATGGAATACGCCGTCATCGCCCGCTACAACGGCCGTCGGTTCATGATCTACAACGGCAACGCCTACGGCACCTGGGGCGCCGGCCTGGCCGTGGAAGCATGACGGTTGTCGCCATCATGCAGCCCACCTACCTGCCGTGGGCGGGCTATTTCGGCCTCATGGACCGGGTGGATCGCTTCGTGTTGCTGGATTCGGTACAGTTCGACCGCCGCTCCTGGCAGCAGCGCAACCGCATCAAGACCGCCCATGGCCCGCAGTGGCTGACGGTGCCGGTCCACAGCAAGGGGCTTCGGGATCAGACCATCGGCGCGGTGCGCATCGACACCGGGCGGGATTTTCCCAAGGCCCATCTGGTCGGGCTGCGCACCGCCTACGGCAAGACGCCGTTCTTCCGTGAACTGTTCCCCCAGGTAGAGGAAATCCTCACCCGACCGCGGGAGCATCTGGCCGACCTGACCATCGAGATCATCACCTGGGCACGGGATCTGCTGGGGATTCGCACCCCCCTGGACCGCTCCAGCACCCTGGCCGCCACCGGGGCCAAGGCGGAGCTGTTGGCCGCCCTGTGTCTGGAAGTGGGGGCGGATCGTTATCTCTCGCCACCCGGGTCCCGGGACTACCTGGACGACTCCGATGCCTTCGACCGGCAGGGCATTCCGGTGGACTATTTCCACTTCCAGCATCCGGAATATCCCCAGCCCTTCGGTTCCTTCGAGCCGTACATGTGCATCCTGGACCTGCTGTTCAACATCGGCCCCGGGGAGAGTCTGCAACAGATCCGCGCCGGGTGCCTGCCATGAGCCGCCGCCGCATCGCCATCATTCCGGCCCGGGGGGGCAGCAAGCGCATTCCGGAGAAGAACATCATCGATTTCTGTGGCCGGCCGATGATCGCCTATCCCCTGGAGGCCGCCCGGGCCAGTGGTCTGTTCGATACCATCCATGTCTCCACCGAGAGCCCCCGAATCATGGAGGTGGTGGCGGAGCTGGGGTTTCCGGTGGACTTTCCCCGGCCGGCCCGGCTGGCCGACGATCACGCCGTGCTGATGGCCGTGCTGCGGTTCGTGCTGGACAGCTATGCCAGCCGGGGCCGGACCTTCGACCAGGTGACCCTGCTGATGGCCACCTGTCCTTTGATGACCGCCACCGATCTGGCCGGAGGGGTGGCCCTGCAGGACCGGGTGGATCCGCTGTCGGTGCTGGGGGTCACCCCTTTCACCACGCCTATCCAGTGGGCCTTCGCCAGGACCGGCCCCCAGGGGCGCCTGCAACCCCGGGAGCCGGACAGCTTCCGGATCCGCTCCCAGGATCTGCCCGGTTACGTCCACGAGGCCGGCTCCTTCACCATCTTCTCCGCCCAACGCATTCTGGGCGATGGGGGTCCCGGCCGGCAGGACGATTTTGTCGGGTACGAGATCCCGGCCATCCGCGCCATCGACATCGACACCCCGGACGACCTGGAAATGGCCCGGGCGCTGCATTTGGGCCTGCGGGCCCTGGCCGCGACCACGCCATGAGGCGCTGCGAGTTCACGGTTCGTTTCGATCCCGTCCAGTCGCTGGCACACCCGCCGGAGGGGGCGTTGTGGGCCGATGCCCATCTGGTCCTGGCCGGCCACGACCTGCACCCGCCGCCCCGCATTCTGGCCGTGGACAATGGCATTCTGGTGCTGCTGGGCCATCCCATCGCCGCCGACCGGCTGGATGATGGCGCGGTGCTGGCCCTGTGGCGCTCCCGCACCACGGTGGAGGAGTTTGCCCGGCGCCTGAACGGCACCTTTACCATTCTCCATTACCGCTCGGATGCGCCTGCGCTGACGGTCATTTCCGACCGTTTCGGCTCCCAGCCGTTTTTCTATCACCGGGATTTCCGCGGGCTGTTGCTGGCTTCCACCTCCCTGACCGGGGTGATGCTGGCCCTGGAGCAGCCCGATCTGAACCGGGAGGCCTGTTTCGAATTCCTGCATTTCCGGCGTCTGTTCGGGGAGAAGACCCTGGGGGTCGGCTGCCGTTTTCTGGAAGGGGCGCGCCTGCTGCGCCTGGGACCCGCCGAGGCCGGCGGGCGTTGCGATCTGTCCATCGGTTCCTACCTGACCATCGATTTCACCAAGACCTCCCTGACGGCCGGGGAGTTTGCCGGCGGTCTGGCGGACGCCTTGCGCCGGGCCATGCGCCGTTATACCTCCGATGGCCGCAACGGCGCGCTGATGCTGAGCGGCGGGCTGAACGCCAGAACCCTGTTGGCCGCCGCTCCCCAGCCTTTGGAGTGCCTCACCACCTGCGCCAGCCCCAACAACGAGTTTCGGGTGGCGGCGGAGCTGGCGACCGCCCGGGGAGCGCCCCACCGGTTCTTGTCCCGTCCGGCCGATCATCTGGAAGGGTTGGTGGACGACGCGGTGTTCCATTCCGGGGGCATGACCCTGTTCAGTCAGGCCCAGTTCGGCTGGTGTGCCGAGCATCTGGCCGACCGGGCCGAGGTGGTCTTCATGGGATTGGCCCTGGAGGTTTTTTTCGGCGGGCTGTACCTCCCCAAGGAGCCGGTGCGGCTGCTGGGGTGGGAAGGATGTCATTTCTGGCTGGATCCCATCCAGGAGGATGTGGTGGGTCAATTCATGGCCCATGTGGGCTATCGCACCAAGGGGCCGGATTATCGGCAGGTGGTGCGGCCCGAGCGTCTGGAGGAACTGACCCAGGGCCTGCGGGCCGCGGTGGCGGCGGAGATGGCTCCGGCCCGGGAACTGGCCCGGGAACCCCACGACCTGTGGGAATACATGCATCTGCGCAATTTCGCCCGCCACTATTCCCTGCAGATGGTGCGCACCCTGGAGGGGACCGTGGCCTGCCGCCTGCCGGCCTTGGACAACGAGGTCTACGCCCAGGCCCTGGCCATTCCGGTGCTGTTCAAATACGACTGGCGCGCCTACCAGCTGGCCCTGGGTCGGCTCAACCGCAAACTGGCCCGTATCCGCAACGCCAACCACAACATCCGGGCCGACCTGCCGCTCTACCAGGCCACCGGCATCCGCTGGCTGCGGGGGCTCGCCAACCGGTTGCCGATCAGTCCCTTCCGGACCATGCCCGGCGGAGCGGACCGCAGTTGGCCCAGTCATGCCGAGATCATCCGCTTCAATCCCGAAGTGGCCGCCACGGTGGCGAGTCTCAAGAAAACGCCCCGGTTGGAAGAACTGGGATTTCTGGATCTGGACGCGGTGCGGCGGGTGGTGGATGCCCATCAGTCCGGTGTGACCGATTATGGGATCCTGCTCAGCGTGCTGGTCACCCTGGAGCGCTTTTTGGCCCTGCTGGGCCACTGACGGCGGCCGGCCATGGACGAGGCCCGGCCGTTGCGGGTGGCCCTGCCCACCTCCACCTTCCTGCCCAGCACCGGCGGGGTGGAAGTGGGGCTGCACAACATCGCCCGGCGGCTGCTGGGGGCCGGCCATGCCCCGGTGGTGATCGCCAGCGCTCCTCAGGTGCGGGCCTTGCAGCAGGAAGGTTGGCGCCTGCCTTATCCGGTGCTGGCCTTTCCGCCGCGCATATGGGGGGTGTTGCGCCGCTGGCCCGGCGGGGGCTATTGGCTGCTGGAGCGGTTCTTCGATCGGCTCCAACGCCGCCACCGGTTTGATTTCTGGCACGGAACCATGGGCTATCCGGTGGGGGTGGCCCTGGCCCGCTGGGCGGCCCGGGGCGCGGGCGTCCCCCACCTGGTGCGCTGCGCCGGGGAGGACATCCAGCAACAGCCGGAGATCGGCTATGGGCTGCGGCTGGATCCGGCCATCGACGCCCAGGTGATCCGTTGGCTGCCCCGGGCCCAGCGGCTGGTGGCGATCACGGACAGCGTGGCGGCGGAGTATCGGGCGCTGGGCGTTGCCGAAGCCCGCATCGCCCGGGTGCCCAACGGGGTGGACCTGGAGCGTTTCGCCAGGCCGGTGGAACGGGCGGCGGTGCGGCGGCGCTGGGGGATTCCCCCGGGGGCCTTGCTGTTCCTCGCCGTGGGGCGCAACCACCCCAAGAAGGACTTTCCCACCCTGGTGCGGGCGGCGGGTCTGCTGAAAGCCGCGGGCGGGATCGCGTTCCGGGTGGTGCTGGTGGGCCAGGGGATGACGGCCCTCGCGTCCCTGATCGGCTCCCTGGGGCTGGAGGAGGAGGTGCTGACGGTGCCCGACCTGGGGGCGGCGGTCCGGGGAGAGGGAATCCTGGAACTGCCGCCGGCGGAGCTGGTGGACCTGTACCGGGCCGCCGACCTGTTCGTCTTTCCTTCCCTGGTGGAGACCTTCGGCATCGTGCTGGTGGAGGCGATGGCCGCCGGGCTGCCGGTCATCACCACCGATGCGCCGGGTTGCCGGGATGTGGTCCGCGGCGGGCGGGACGGCGTGCTGGTGCCGCCGGGTCGGCCCGAGGCGTTGGCCCGGGCCATGGGCGATCTGGCCCGGGATGAGCGACTGCGGGCTCACTGGGCCGACCGCTCCCGCCACCGGGCGGCGGATTTTTCCTGGGACCGGGTGGTGGAGGAGTATGTCGGTCTGTATCGGCGCGGGATGGCCGAATATGACAGCGCGCATTTTGGAGCGGGATGAGGAGTCGTCATGTCGAATCATTTGGGAATGATCTTGCGTCACAAGGGTCCGGGCGGGCTGTTCGAGGCCCTGTGGTACGGGGCCAGGAGTCTGGTCCATGCCCGTCTGCTGGGGGGGGCGCCGATCCGCAAGCGGATCTACGACTACGAGATGTGGCTCGATCCCCGGGACCGGGGCATTTCCCGCACCCTGCTGCTGTTCGGCAACCGGGAGCTGGACCACAAGGCGATGCTGGAGCAGGTGCTGAAACCGGGGATGCGGGTGTTGGATATCGGCGCCAATCTTGGGTATTACGTCCTGATGGAACGGGGGTTGATCGGCCCCGGGGGACGGATCGTCGCCGTGGAACCCAGTCCGTCCAATGCCGCCATGTTGCGCCGCAATCTGGAATTGAACCGCTGCACCAACGTCACCCTGGTGGAAGGCGCGGTTTCCGACACCAACGCCACGCGGACTTTCCACCTGGCGGCCCAGTCCAATCTCAACACCTTTCATCCGGAAGGCAGCGCCGCCACCGATCTCACCGGCGAGACCCTGGCCATGCGCACCCTGACGGTGCCGGATCTGGCCCGGGAGCATGGCATTCCCGATCTGATCCGCATGGATGTGGAAGGCCATGAGGTGGAGGTGATCAACGGTCTGCTGCCGGCCGTGGAAGCCGGGACCATGGCCCCCATGATCCTGTTCGAGACCCACCTGAGCCGTTACGCCCCGGAGCATGACCTGGAGGCGCCCCTGCGCCGCCTGTTCGCCCAGGGCTACACCATTCCCCTGGCCGCATCCAGCCAAGCCTCCGGTACCGAGCGGGTGGCCGCCAGGGGGTATCGGGGGGGAGAACCGATTCTGACCGACTTCCATGCCCGGGTGATCTTTCGGGATATCGACCCGGAGGACGGGGTGGGTTTCATCTGTCGCAGCGGGGGATTGCGGACGGTGCTGCTGGCCAGAACACGGTGAGGGGAGGATGACAGGGGCCGTTCTGGGGAGGACAGGGGTGAACGGCGCATGGCCCAGGGTGTTCCGTGGGGGGCGGGCCGGGGACCGGGCAAGGATACCCTGGGGCAGCGGTTGATCGACCGGGAGGAACTGGAGCAGGTTCGGGGCATGGCCGAGAGGACTGGTCAGAAGCTGTTGGTGGAAGATGAAAAAGGCTGGTTCGACGATATGAAGGATGCCCTGAACCCCATGCGGTCGGCCCAGGCTGATCCTTTTCCTCGGCGTGACCTCCGGGAGCCGCAGGATGGTCCCTCGGGGCGGCAGGGAACCTGGTTTGACGACGTGCCAGGGATACCCAAGAATTGGCACGATGTGTCTGACATGGCGCTGGACCTGGCGGGAAAAGGAGAACTCGAAGAGAAGCTGGGACCGAAGTCGCCGACGCTCCCGGATAAGTTGAAAAGCCTGTTTGGAAAGGACAATCGCCATGTCAGGGATGCTGTGAACACAATGATGTTTCTGAAGGCCGGCGAATACGGATATCCTGAAGCTTATTCTTATCTTGCCAGTCTTTACCAGTTTGGCGTCTGCTTCGAACAAAGCTGGATCGATTCTCTCGCCATGCACCGCAAGGCCGTGGATGCTGGCTATGGTTGGGCGGGTGTGGTGTTGGCGGACAACTACCTGTTTGGCTCGGAAGGTTATCCACGTGACTGGACTCAAGCCCTTTATTGGCTGATCCGGGCGTCGGTGAACGGGGAGTGGCGGGCGCCGTACCGCAAGCTCTACCAGATCTGGTCCGGGATGACGGGTTCATGAGAGACTGGAAGGGCATCGGGAATGTGCCGCTGTGGCGCGGGGTCAAGAAGTTGCCGGTAGAGGGTGGCATTGATTCTGAAAGGAAATAGTCGATTGGAACGGTTGTGCCTTTGGGGTGCGATCTTGCATGGTTGGACATGCAATCATGATGGTTGCATAGTGATCCAATGGACAAAAGGAACGGAACGAATGAGCGACGCCAAGGCTGGCGGGCAACGGCGTGGCGCTGCCGGGTGGGGGAGTGGCGGCTGGCGGCCCTGGGGCTGCTGCTGATCCTGACCGCCTGCGCCAGACCGACGCTGCCGCCCCTGCCGCCGCCCGAGCCTCGTCCCGAACCCCTGCCCACCCTGACCCTGGCCAAGGATCTCACCCTGCCCCTGGCCCACCACGAGGTCATGGCCCGGGTGGTGGCCCATGGCCTGCCGACCCGGTTGGCCCGGTTGCAGGCCGTTCTGGCCCGGAGTCCCGAGTCCTTGGACAGCGCCCAGGTCCTGGCCCACGCCGCCCAGGAGGCCGGCTATCCCGCCCACCGGGCCGGGGAGGACCTCCACCAGGCCTGGGTGGCCCTGGATTTCGCCCTGGCCTATTTTCATGCCCGCCGGGAGGTGGACCCCGCCCGGGTGCATCTCGAACAACGGCGCAAGGTCCTGCACCTGCTGTTGGGCGAGGCCCGGGCCGGGTATTGGGCCGCCACCGACGCCCCCGGGCTGATCCGCGCATCCGCCCTGTTGCAGGGGGATGTGGAACGAACCCTGAAAATCCTGGAAGCCGACCCGGCGGCCGGCGACCTGCAAAGCCAGTTGCGTCTGCTGGCCCTGGGCCGGGACCTGGAGGCGGCCCGCCGGACCCTGGTGCAGACCACCCGGGACCTGGCCGGCGCCATCGGGGCGGAGGACGGCCTTCTGCCTCGGCTGCTGGACAGCCGTCAGCGCCTGCCCCAGGCTCCCCTCTGGACCCTGAGCGCCCCCGAAATGCTCCGCTGGGCCCTGCAACAGCGGCCCGAACTGCACCTGGAGCGCGCCCAGGCGCGCCCGCCGGA
>PEAP01000170.1 GCA_002753665.1 Magnetococcales bacterium DC0425bin3 | reverse complement strand
TCGTGGATCTCCAGGAGGACCGGCGCCGCCGGGGGCCGGGGCGGGGGCTGGTCGGGGGGCAGGCTGTCCAGCAGGGTGCGGGTATAGGGATGGCGGGGATTGGTGAATACTTCCGGGGTGGGACCGGCCTCGACGATCGCGCCGGCCCGCATCACATGGACCCGGCCGGCCAGGTGGCGCACCATGGGCAGGTCGTGGGTGATCAGCAGCAGGGCCATGCCCATCTCCCGCTGCAGTTCGGCCAGCAGGGCCAGGATCTGGGCCTGGATGGTCACGTCCAGGGCGGTGGTGGGTTCGTCGGCCACCAGCAGGTCCGGGCGGCAGGCCAGGGCCATGGCGATCATCACCCGCTGGCGCTGGCCGCCGGACAGCTGGTGGGGATAGGCGGCCAGTTTCTGGCCCGGATCGGGCAGGCCGGTGCGTTCCAGCAGCTCTCCGGCCCGGGTCAGGGCCTGGGCGCGGGTCAGGCGGCGGTGGAGGATCAGGGGTTCGACCAGTTGGGCGCCGATGGTCTGCACCGGGTTGAGGGCGGTCATGGGCTCCTGGAACACCATGGCGGCCCGGCTGCCCCGCAGCAGGCGGCGGGTGGCGGGATCCAGGGCGAGCAGATCGTCCCCGCCCAGGCGCAGCGCCCCGGCCGTCACCCGGGCCGAGGGCGGCAGCAGCCCCAGGATGGCCAGGGCCGCCACGGTCTTGCCGCTGCCGGATTCGCCCACCAGGGCGGCGTTTTCCCCGGCGGCGATGTCGAAAGAAATGCCGCGCACCGCCGCCACCCGCGCTTCGGGGGTGTGAAAGGTGACCTGCAGGTCCCGGACTTCGAGGAGGGGTGTGGCCATGGGGGGTCACTCCCGGCGGGGGTCCATGGCGTCCCGCAGGGCCTCGCCGATGAAATTGAGCAGCATCAGCATGGTCACCAGCACCATGAAGGTGGTCAGGGACAGCCACCAGGCTTCGATGTTGGCCTTGCCCTGGCGCAGCAGCTCGCCCAGACTGGGGGTGGAGGGGGGGACGCCCAGGCCGAGGAAATCCAGGCTGGTCAAGGCCAGGATCGCCCCCGAAATCCGGAACGGCAGGAAGGTGATCACCGGGGTCATGGCGTTGGGCAGCAGGTGGCGGAACATGATGGCCCGGTCGCTCACCCCCATGGCCCGGGCCGCCTTGACGTAGACCTGGTTGCGGCCGCGCAGGAACTCGGCCCGCACATAGTCCGCCAGCCCCATCCAGCCGAACAGGGACAACAGGATGATCAGCAGCAGCAGGCTGGGGTTGAAGAGGCTGGCGAAGATGATCAGCAGATACAGCTCCGGCATGCTGCCCCAGATTTCGATGAAGCGCTGGAAGAACAGATCGACCCGCCCGCCGAAATATCCCTGCACCGCTCCCGCGATGATCCCCAGCACCACGCCGATGGCCGTCAGCCCCAGGGCGAACAGCACCGAGAGACGAAAGCCGTAGATCAGGCGGGCCAGCACGTCCCGGCCGCGGTCGTCGGTGCCCAGCAGGTGGCGGTGGTCGGGGGCGGCGGGGGCAGGGCGGTCCAGCTGGCTGTCGATGGTGTCGAAACTGTGGGGGTTGGGTGGAAACAGCACCCAGTTGTCGGGGGCGCGCAGCCGCTCCAGGATGAAGGGATCGCGGTAATCGGTTTCGGTTTCGAAATCCCCGCCGAAGGTGGTTTCCGGATGGCTGCGCAGCAGGGGAAAATAGTTGACGCCCTGGTAGTGGACTATCAGGGGTTTGTCGTTGGACAGCAGCTCGGCCCCCAGGGACAGCCCGAACAGCAGGCCGAAGATCCACAGGGAAAACATGCCCCGCCGGTGGCGCTGAAAGCGGTTCCAGCGTTGGCGGGCCGGAGACGCGGGTCGGGTGGAATCCATGGGGATCATTATAGATCCCGCCGGCGGGCCTGTCTGCGGCCGGCGTTTGGCCTGGGAGTTGCTTTCTTGCAGGGCGAGAGTCCGATCCAGCGTCGGATCGGGATTGCGGTGCAGGGACGTACCGCCTGTGTCGTCGGAACAGGGATGACCGGAGCGCGATGGTTGCAGAGGGAGGCGGTAATGGTCTTGGCGGAAGAAATGCCGGAATTCCCCAGGGAACCCATGGACGGCAGGCCAGAGGGCGCCCTCCGTGCCCCGGGATGCCAGGGAGGAGCCCCCCCGGGGGCGTTGAAACCGGGAGGGCTGACTTTGATGGATGGGGGAAGCTTCCCTCCACCCTCCACCGATGAAAGCCGCTCCGCGACTTTCACGGTAAAAAAACTCTCCCTGGACACCGTCCTGTCGGCGGGCGAAATTCAGAGGCTGTTGAAGGTTCTGTCCGTCAGGTGATTGACGTGAGCGGAGCCCATCATTTCCAGCAGCGGGAGGGCCGTCGGCCAGGCGCTGGCGGTCTTCGTCCGTCCGGACCGGAGACATGAAGGGCAGCCTGATTCCTCATCTGTTCCATTTCCTGGGCATGGTCCTGGCCGGGATCCTGTTCATGCGCGCCCTGTTCCAGGGGCGGGCACTGGCGGCCTTCGGCTTCCTGTTGCTGGCCGTTGGGCGTATCTTTCAGGTATGGGCCAGTTTCAAATGGTCCAGCCATGTGCCGGATTTCTGGTGGCTGCCCCTGCCCGACCTGACCGGGTTGAGCCTGCTGGCCTGGGATTTCTGGAGTCACGCCCGCTCGTCCCGGGAGATGCCTCCCCCCGGGGCCGCAACCGCCGCCGATACCCATGCCCTGCAGGCCAAACTCGAAGAGACGGTGCGCCAGCGCACCCGGGAACTGCAGGAGGCCCGGGATCAGGCGGTGTCGGCCAACCGGGCCAAGAGCGCCTTCCTGGCCGAGATGAGCCACGAAATCCGGGGGCCCCTCAACGTGGTGCTGGGGCTGCTGGAACTGCTGAACCGGGCGCCCCTGGCGTCCCAGTACCGTGAATATCTCCAGTTGAGCCACAGTTCCGGCCGGGCTGTCCTCAGTCTGCTCAACGATACCCTGGATTTTTCGAAGATCGAGGCGGGCAAGCTGATCCTGGACCGCCAGGATTTCGACCTGCGCGCCCTGGTGGACGAGGCCGCCCTCATGATGGCCCCCCTGGCCCATGCCAAGGGGGTGGAGCTGACCGCCTTCGTCCCCCGGGGCATGAACACCGCCGTGCGCGGCGATCCCAATCGGTTGCGGCAGATCTTCATCAACCTGCTGGGCAACGCGGTCAAGTTCACCCCCCGGGGAGGGTGGGTGGAGCTGCATGGCGGCATCGTCAGTCGGGAAGAGACCGGCGTCGAATATCATTTCGAGGTATGGGATACCGGCGTCGGGGTGCCGGAAGACCAGCGGGAACGGATTTTCGCCAAGTTCGAGCAGGGCACCTCCGGCTATCGGACCGGGGAGGGCACCGGTCTGGGCCTCACCATCAGCAAACGTCTGGTGGAGATGATGGGAGGGCAGATCGGGGTGGACGCCAACCCCCGGGAGCAGACCGGCAGCGTGTTCCATTTTTCCATCCTGCTGGAGGAAGGGGAGCAGGCCTCCGGACCGTCCGCCCTGCGTTCCTGGCCCGGGGTCCGCGCCCTGGTGGTGGGCAGCGGGGGGCTGCAACGGGTGCTGTTGGAGGATTTTTTCCGGGACCGTCAACTCGATCATGATTACGAGGCGGAACTGCCCGCCGCCCGGGAGCGGTTCCGGGCCGCCCGGGACTCGGAGCGTCCCTACAACCTGATGATCGTCAACCAGAAGGCCGGCAAGCACGAGACCTTTCAATGGTCTCGGGCCGATGGCAGCGATGCCGCCCGGGGAGCGCCGGGGGTGATCCTGCTGACCGACCTGCTGGACCATGGCTGGGATCAGGCGGCCCACCTGCCGGGTCGGGTCCTCTGTCTGCAAAAACCTTTCAATGCCGGACGGTTGCAGCAGGCCATCGACCGGCTGGTGGACGGGGAGGGGGAGGCGCTGACGCCCATTCCGCTGCTGGTTGGCGAAGCCGCCCCGCCGCCGGCCCCGACCTGGCGGCCCGGCCCCGGCGGCTACGAACAGCGGATCCTGCTGGTGGACGATCAGGAAGCCAACCTGAAGGTGACCCGGGGCATGCTGCTGACCCTGGGCTGCCGGACCGACCGGGTGGACATGGTGGATGACGGCCACCAGGCGGTGCGGGCCTGTGACGGAACCCCCTACGACCTGGTGCTGATGGACTGCCGCATGCCTGCCATGGGGGGATTGGAGGCGACCCGGGCGATCCGCGCCGCCGAGGACCGCGCCGGCGGCCACCGCATCCTGGTAGTGGCCCTGACCGCCGATGTCACCGATTCCGGCCGGGCGGCCTGCATGGCGGCGGGCATGGACGGGGTGATGACCAAACCCCTCACCCTGCGCCACATGGAAACCCTCCTGGAACGGCTGTTCGGCCCGCCGGGCAACCGGCCCCGGGTCGCCGGGGCGGGGGAGACGGTGCCGGTGGACGTGTCCACTGCCATGGGTTCCTTCGGGCTGCCCCGGGAGACCTTCCAGGAGGTGGCGGAGCTGATCGTGGCCCAGATCCCCGAACTGCTCGCCGCCATGGCCCGGGACCTGGACAGCCGCCGCACCGAAGAAGCCCGGGCCCGGGCCCATGTGCTGCGAGGCTCCATGGCCAATGCCATCTTTCCGGCCCTCAAGGAGCCGTCCCAGCGGCTGCATGGCCGGATCCGCACCCAGTCCTGGGAGGGGGCCCAACAGGCCCTGGCGGACCTGGACCGGGCCTTCGAGCCGATTCTGAACGGCCTGCGGACCTATCTGAAGACCCATGACGACCGGGGGGGGGACGGGACCGATCCCGGGGATCCTCCACGAGCGATGAACGCACCCTGATTCCGCGGCATCGGCCCGACCCCGTCCCGCCGGCTCCCAACCGGTTTGCGAACCACAGGAGGTGAACACCGATGTCCAGAATTCTGCAATACAAGATTCCATTGCTGGCCACTGCCCTGGTCACCCTGAGCCTGGCCGGGGGCGGCGAAGCCTGCGCCTTCGACAACGGCCCCCAGGGCCAGCGGATGGGCAACCCCCACCAGATGATGGGGGGGCCTGGGATGGGCGGTCCCGGTGGGATGGGTGGCCCCGGGATGGGCGGTCCCCAGGGGATGATGGGCGGTCCCGGCGGCGGGATGGGCGGTCCCCAGGGGATGATGGGTGGTCCCGGTGGGATGGGTGGCCCTGGGATGGGTGGTCCCCAGGGGATGATGGGCGGTCCCGGCGGCGGGATGGACGGTTCCGAGGGGCCGGGGGGTGGCCTCGGTGGG
>PEAP01000021.1 GCA_002753665.1 Magnetococcales bacterium DC0425bin3 | reverse complement strand
ATCGGGCAGCGGAAGCCGGAGGTGACGGTCATGGGCTTGCCATAGGCCACCCGGAGCAGCTCCAGCAGGGCCATGAATTCGGGGGCCATTTCCATCCGACCGCAGCCGCAATGGCAGGTCAGTTCGGCGGCGGAAAAGTGGGGCCAGGGGGTTGCTTCCGGCATTGGCGGTCTCCAGAAAAGCAAAACCCGCCGCGAGTTTCCCCGGGCGGGTTTTGGTGGTGATCGGTTGCGTCGGCGTCGCCGTGCGTGCGATTCCGTGATTGTAGGCTGAATCATAGCAAATTCTGTTGTGGCTGTCTCGCTTCTTGATGTTGCAACACTTTTTCCCGTTTGGCCTCCAGGCGGGAGGCGATGCGGTTGAGGGCGACGGTCCATTTGCGCCACGCCGTGGAGCGGTCGCAGGCGAAGCGGACCTCGATCAGCTTCCACGGGATTCTCGTGGCCCGCAGCCACACCAGCTTGACCTGCTCCTGGTCCAGCCAGCGCAGCCACTCCATCGCCTCGTCCATGCGGGTGATGGCCTCGGCGGGCGGCGGGCCGAGACGCACCACCGCCTCGTTCCAGCCGTAAGCCTCCATGGCGTCGTGGATCACGGTGGGCCAGGAGTTGCCGTATTCCCTGGGTTTCAGTCCGGCCACCGGCAGGCGGCGCAGGGTGCTGGCGGCCTCCTCCAGACGGTCGGCCACCAGCTTGGGGGTCCATTCAGCGACCATGTTTCACCTCCTTGCATTGGCGGCGTCCGTACAGCTTCTCGCCCAGTTGCTTGATCAACTCCCGTTCCGGCCAGGCCAGACGGGGGTCGTTGGCGTCGATGACCAGAATGCCATGGTCTCGCCAACCGAATTGCTTGGTCTCCTCCTTGTCGCTCCGCTCCGGGATGAAGCGGGCGAGACAGGAGCGAGGGGGACGTGGTCCGCCGATCATTTGACCACCTCCTCGTGATCCAGGCCATCCATGGCCTGGCCCCTTCGGGCTGACCTTCGGTCAGTCCCAATCGGCAATCCTGCCGATTGGTCCAGGGCCCAGTGCAGGATGGCCAGGGCATCGGCGGCGTTGTCGTCCACCGGCTGATGCCCTTTGCGCCGCATGGCCTCCAGCATCTCCTCCTTGCTGGCGTTGCCCTTTCCCGTCGCATGGCGTTTGATGGTGCCGACCGGCACACCCTGATATGGAATCTGGTGCTGCTCGGCCCAGGCGGTGAGGTGGGCGAGAAAGCCGCCGTAGACGTGGGCAGCGGTCACCCCGGCATGGGCCCGGACCTCCTCGAAGAAGACTGCCACCAGAGGCTCCGCAAAGAGGCAGACCTCATCCAGCCAGTGCTTAAAGCGGACGAAGGCCATGCCGCCGCCTTCGAAACGACCAGGGCGAAACTCCATCATCCCGCTGGTGATGGTGCCGTCGGCCTGATGCAGGGCCCAGCCGGTCTTGCTGCCCAGGTCCAGGGCGAGGATGGAGGTTGCGCCGGAAGTCTCCGGCCTGGGTTGGCGTGGTGCGCCCCTGGGCGCGGTTCGGGAAACGGTCATCGTCCTCACTCCTTGTGGTGATGTTGGGTGAGGGCGATGGAGCGGGAGGCCGGTCCCTGATCCGTCGCTCTGCGGGTGGAGATTGCATGAACCAGTGCGAGACGCTAGCGCATGGTTTCTATAGGCTCAACATGCTGTAATAAAAAAGAAAATGCAGAAATATGAATAAATGACATCATATGAAGAAAACTATTTTATAGAAACATGATAATGTTGGCATGTATATTGCTTTTTAGTTTATATAACATATTGATATAGCTTAACCTCTTTATCTTTTCCTTTATGGGCGCATTTATCCCTGTTTCTCGAAACGTGCTTTGTCATCAACAGGATACCCATTGCGATACCGTGCAGGGTTGCTTGCACGGTATCGCATCAATTTTTTATACGGCCCGGTAGATGGTCGTGGGTTTGGTTCGCCCCGGCCTGATCTCGGAGATGACCTGTCCGCTTTCGATCAAGGTCTGAAGCACCTCCATGCGCGGTCGCCGTTCCAGAAAGCGCAGCTTATACGACGTGTCTCCCTGGGTGATTCCCTTGCGCCCTGCCTTGCGAAGAATCTCCAAAACCCGCTTGTGATTCTGCTCGGTCTGGTTGTCGGCGACGAAGCGTTCCACGTCCTCGATAAAGGTGTTGACGGCATAGCGCACCAGGGCGATGGCCCAGAGGGCGTCCTCGTCCCGGATCACCGGTTGCACGGGGTCGGCGGAAACCGCCCGGATCAGGGCCACCTTGGCGGCGTTCTCCCAGGCCCGCGCCAGGATGGGCGAGAACTGGCTTCCCCGCGACTGCCGCAACAGGGCGGTGACCTGCCGGTTCAGGGCCGAGAACCGTTCCCGCGCCGATGGCGTCATGGGCACCACCTGCGGCTGGATGGCGGTTTCCGGGCCGGTGGTCAGGTTCGCCAAGTTGCCCTCGCCTCCGCTGCCGTTCTGGGCAATGGCGACCAGCGCGGCCACCAACTCCTCCGGCGGTTGGTGCAGGGCCTCCGCTCCGCTGGCCTCCGGGTAATCGTCCTGGGTCTTCAGGATGAGGAAGCGGGCCAGGGAGCCGTCGGCGACATTGGCGCTCTTCAGGGCCGACCAGAAGAGAGTGGGCGTGGTGGTGCCGTAGAGGCACAGGCAGGGCTGGTTGATGTCCTGGCGGCCCTTCTTGTCCGGCATGGCATATTCCGGCCCCAGGAAGACGGTGGCGGACGAAGAGTACAGCTCCGTCATCAGGTCCAGGATGTCGGTGATGTGCTTGGGGCTGCGCTTGCGGTCGGCGGCGGCCTGGAGGAACATGCCGAACTCGTCCTGCTGGAAGAGGATGGCCGGATGATCGTGAATGGCCCGCAGCAGGCCCGCGCCGGAGGCGATGCGGTTGCCGCCCAGGAACTTCTTCAGCCCGGCGCGGAACAGCAGGTCGGTGATCACCTCCCGGCTGTGGTTCTTGCCGGAACCGCTGTCGGCGATGCCCACCACGTAGAGGTTGCTGCGGATATCGGTTTCGGTTCGGTAGCGCCGCCCCATCAACGCCCCCAGGGCGCACAGGGCGTTGCCCACGGCAAGGATGGGCTGCGGACGGGTGGCGGTGGTCACCATGTAGTCCACCAGTTGCCCCAGCACTCCGTCCAGGTCGGTGGGATTCCATTCCGGCCCGTCCAGAAACGGCGGGGAATCTTCCGCAGGCGCGGCCACCGGCGACCGGGGCATCTTTTGCAGCAGTGGCGCCGCTGGGTGGAGGCCGGAATGCTGATTGGTCGGGTTCAGGGTGAGTGTGGCATCCGGCTTCCAGCCGTGCTTCTGCGCCAGGTGGTAGATGGTCCCCGCGCCAATGACGGTGGGGCGGAAGCTGGCCCAGGCGCGGGCCGTGGTTTCTGGGACGTTCTTGGAGGACGAGGCCGACCAATCAGCGAACAGACCCGCGCCCGCCTCGCCCAGCGCCCCTTTGATCGCCATGCCGACGCGCACCCAGTCGTCGTAGGGCAGATCGGCATTAACGAGGTGGCGCAGGGCGTCCTGGATCGCTTCGGGCGTACCCTCCTGATTGCTGGAAAAGTGGTGGACTTCGGGTGAACCATTAGGAATCGCCGAATGGTTGCGCTCCAGACGCACCGGGCGCATCCCCTCCGGCAGCAGCGCCAGGCCCTGCTCGATGAAGGCGCGGGACTGCGCCTCGGTGATGACCGGAAGATCCGCCAGGGTCAGGTCGGCCAGGGAGCGCACAGGCCATTCGTAGGGTCTGCCGGTGCCGGGGTGGATGGCATAGGCCACGAACTGCTGGCCTTGGCAGAGCACCTCCAGGGGGTGGGCCTTGATCCCCTTGAAGGGAGCATCTGTCCGATAGACCAGCATCCGCTTGGGGGCGTTGCCGATGCGCACCGCCGGGGTCTCGCCCAGCAGCTCGAAGGCCAGGGCCTGGAGCCGTTCCGCCAGACCGGTATCGTCGGCGATATCGATGTCCACCCCGGCCACCAGACCGCAGGGGATGCCGATCCCGGCGTCGGGCCACTGCTTCCAGATGGCCAGCTCGTGGGTCGTGGTGGCGCGGGCGGCGTGGCGGGTCCAGCCCTTGTAGGGGAGCCACGCGCCCCGCTCGAAGCGGCCCGGGAATTTCTCGCCGGGGACGATGGGGAGGAAGGGGAAACCACCGGCGATCAGCCGGTCGCCGTACTGGGTCATGAAGTTTTCGCTCATGGTCACATCCTCCCTGCGACATCTTGAAAACCAAACGTCCGGAATTCGGACAGATGAGCATCATCAACGAGATTTGCGTTCATGGTTGCTTGCTCCTTCGCTCAAAACGGGACATCGTCCCAGGTATCGTTGATATCGAATCCAGCCTTGGCTTCCAGGTAACCGCCAACGATCACCCGGATCAGGGTGAGGAACTCCTCCACCGTGAAGAGGGTGAGGTCGGTCTTGCCCAGGCTTTCGATGTACTCCCCGGCCAGGGGAGCGGCGGCGCGCAGGGCCGCCTGTTCGCGTTCGGTGGGGTCAACCATGGGCGTTCTCCTCGCCGAAACGTGCGCCCACCACCTCCACGAAGCGGTCAGCCGGGCGGATGGCGATCTCTTCCGGGATGCGCAGGTGGTCTACCAAGCCCAGGGCCTCTGTCACGCTGTCCGGTACCCGCAGTCCGGCGGGGGCGCGTCTGGCCCACCAACTGGCGGCCTTCTGGCGCGGGAAACCGGTGTGCTCGAAGCAGACCCACTCCCGATGCCAATTGAAGCCGCACAAGTATTCCACCCGCATCGACGGCGGTTTGCCCTCCTTCTGGTGCAGGCGGTAGGCGATGTCGTAGACCTTGACCCACTCCACCTTGCCACCGGTGAGGATCTCCCTGGTGGTGGCGGTGGCCTCCAGCTTGTCGCTCTCCGGCGGCGGGAACTCGTGGCCGCACTGGGTGCAGTGACGCACCGCCGCATGGTTGATGGTCTGGCAGTCGGGGCAGGTTTTGACCGGGGCGTCGCCGTCCCCTTCGCCGGGCTTCTTGGGTTTCACCTTGTCGATGGGGCCGTGGCGCTGGACGTTGCCCGCGAAGTCCAAGACCAGACAGTCGGCTTTGTCGGGAGCCAGCCGCATGCCGCGCCCGGCGATCTGGACGTAGAGGCCGGTGGATTTGGTGGGTCGCAGCATGGCGATCAGATCCACCGCCGGGGCGTTGAAGCCGGTGGTCAGCACCCCCATGGAGGCCAGGGCGCGGATCTCGCCCCGTTTGAAGGCGGCGACGATCTCGTCCCGTTCCGCCTTGGGGGTGTCGCCGAAGATGGTGGCGCAGGAGATGCCGTGGGCCTGCACCGCCTCCTGGACGTGGCGGGCGTGGGAAACCCCGGAGCAGAAGAGCAGCCAGGAACGCCGCTCCCGCCCGTGAGCGATGATCTCCTCCACCGCCGCCCGGGTGACGGGATCCTTGTCCACCGCCGCCTCCAGTTGACCGGGGATGAACTCCCCGCCCCGGGTGCCGACGCCGGAGACGTCCAACTGGGTGTCGGTCCGCTTGCTGACCAGGGGGGCGAGGAAGCCCTGGTCCACCAGGTCGCGCACCGGCACCTCGTAGGCGAGGTCGTCGAAGAGCGCCCCGTCGCCCTGGTGCAGCAGCCCGCTGTCCAGGCGATACGGGGTGGCGGTCAGGCCGATGATCTTCATGTACGGGTTGATGCGCTTGAGATCCCCCAGGAAACGCTGGTACATGGTGTCGGAGTTGCGGGGAATTAAATGCGCCTCATCAACCAGTACCAGGTCGGCTCGTTGAATGTCGTAGGCGCGCTTGTGGACCGACTGGATGCCGCAGAAGAGCACCTGCGCCTCGGTGTCCCGGCTGTTCAGCCCGGCGCTGTGGAGGCCCGCCGGGGCTTCCGGCCAGAGGTTGACCAGTTCGGAAAAATTCTGGCTGATCAGCTCGCGGACGTGGGTCACCACCAGGATGCGGGTGTCGGGATAGAACTGGAGCGCCTCCTGGATGAAGGTGGCCATCACGAGCGATTTGCCGCCCGCAGTCGGGATCACCACCAGGGGATTGCCGGTGCTGGTCTCGAAATAGCGGTAAATGGCGTCGAGGGCCTCGCGCTGATAGGGTCGCAGCGTCAACATGGCGCACCTCCATCCCGCCAGATCGTCCCGTCTGGCAGGCGGTATTCCACCCAGGCCCCGGCGGGGTCGGCATCGAGCTGCTCTCCGGCCACCAGGTCGGGGATGAAGAGGTGCCCGGTGCAACCCGCCTTCTGATTCTCGACGATCATCAGCCGCTCAATGGGCGTGCAGAGCCACAGGCCGATTTCCGCCGGGGTGGAATGGAGACAGGTGCGGCAGGTGCGTTCCGCCGGTGCGCCCTCGTGACAGAGGGGGTGGTGATGGCACATCCGGCACTGGTACCAGGAAGGGTCGGCGCTGATCCGCCCCGGCGGTCGGTCGGCGCGAATAATCCGTTCGGCCTTGGCCAGAAGGCGCAGCCCTTCCGCGCCATCGACCTCGATGCGCTCGGCGTGCAGGTCGTCGGTATCCTTGTTGACCGCCAGATACAGGGCGCGGGTCATGCCGGTGAGGTGCAGGTAGACCTGCATCTGGGCGTAATGCTGCGGCTTGGCCTTCTGCACCCCCTGCTTGCGCAGCTCGGCGAAGGAAGCGGCGTTGTGGGTCTTGAACTCGCAGACGTGCCAGGTCTTGGGAGCCTCCGGCACGCCCAGGGCAGCGGCGTCCAGCGAGCCGCCGAAGTGGCCGTCGCAGGCCTCCACCCGCCACTGGCGACCGGTGTGGGGATCCACCTCCAGAACGGTGACGCCGATGCGGCGCAGATTGCGGATGAGCCGGGCCTCCTCCAGTTGCCCGGTCTCGAACAGCCGCAGCATGCGGCCGCCAAAACTGGCGCGGGCGGCCCAGCGGAAATCCAGCCACAGGGAGCGGTCACACTCCCTGCCGATGATCGAGGCCCCCAGGTGGGGACGGAAACCGTTCCCGGCATCCGCCTCGTAGGCGGCGAGAATCGCTTCCACCGTGGGGCCGTTGGGTTTGGGGAGAGGAGCCATCACGCACCCCCCTGGCCCAACAGCAGGCGATGGGCCTCGTCCAGCACTTCGCGCCATTCGTCGTCGTTGTAGTCGGGGCGGACGGCGGCGATGATGCAGGCCTGTAGCCGCTCCTTGCGCTCGGCGGGACCGCCGGGCAGGGTGCGTTGATGGGCCTGGAGCCGGGCCAGCTCCTCTCGCTTGAAACGCAGGGCGGTGCGGGCGCGGTGATACCAGCCCGCGTCCATCTGGCCGCCCCTGGCCTGCCGGTCCAGGTCTGTGGCAGCGATCTGGTCGCGGATGGCGGCGATGTCGGATTGCAACTGGATGAGCCGGGCGCGGCACTCCTCCCGGGTAGCGGGCAAGGGGGGATTGTTACGCCCCTCCTGATGGTGCAGGATGGCAGTGTCCATGGGTTCTTCTCCCAAGGTTGAAGTCGTGGTTGATGTCGGCCATCCCTGGCCGACACCCTTCGGGCGGGCCTTCGGCCCGTCCCAATTGGCAGTCCTGCCGATTGGTGGGGGGACCGTTACCGGGGCCTGGCAGCGCAGGAACGCTCCCGCCCGTTGTTCTTGTTCACCCCATGCGCCGCCAGGGACCAACCCCACCGGCGGCAGGCGCGGGACGGGGGGCCTGGGCAGCGGGTTGTTGCGCCGGTTGCGGCTGAGGAGCCTGCTGGGCCTGCGGCGGCTGAAAAGCCGGGCGTGGCGCGGGAGCCGCGTTGGCGACAGGTTTGTAACCTTTGGTTTCGTTGTAGCCGGTCTTGCCCACCGTCACCTTCACCAGCAGCGGCTTGAAGTGGAGTTCCTCCGAGTCGGCCACCTGCATCCGCCCCACGGCGTGACAAATGGCCGAAAGGGTGCGTTGCGCGATCTCTTCCGCCTGCCGGTTGGGGTTGACCAGGTTGAGCCGGTCGAAGAGCTTCCGCCCGGCCAGGGGTCCGTCCAGGATGTCCATCTCCAGCCAGAGGTACTGGCCGGTGCCGGTCTTGGTGGCCCGCATCTCGCTGTTGACGATCTGCACCCGGTAGTCGCCGGGAGGCAGGGTCTCATGGGGCTGGGAAGGGTCCACCTGGGAGGCGTCGAAGGTTCCGCCGAGTTGTGCCATGATCTTCTCTCCTTTATGCGGCTTGGGTCTGATGGTCGCCGGTGAGATGGGCCTGGAGGGTGGTCCAGTCCATGGGCAGCTCGCCGGGCAGGTTGTAACGGTTCTTGGCCAGAAAGGCGGGCCGCTCCTGGGTGAAGAGCAGGCGTTCGCCGGTGCCGACGGCGCGGTTGACCCGCTGACCGAAACCGACCTCCGCCTTGGTCACCGCCACCCGGTAATTGGCGAACAGGACACAATCGCTGTGCTCCTGGACCAGGGCGGCGGCCTTCTGGTGCAGCTTCACGTCATAGCGGTCGAAGGGGTCGTGCTCCGGGGAATCGAAGCGGCGGATGGTGGCGTGGGCGATCTGAACCACCACCATATGCTTCTCCGAGCGCAGCCGGTTGAGGCGGTCCAGGTAGGTCCGCCAGAGGTCCAGGGCGGCGACGTAGCCTTTTCCATAGCCCAGGTCTTCGATGCTGTTGATCCGGTTGAGGCGGCACACCTCGGCCCAGATCAGGGGTTCCAGCCAGTCCAGGGAATCCAACACCACGGTCTCGAAGTCGTGATTTTCCGTGAACAGGCTGTCGAGAGCCTCCAGCACCTCGCCGAAGGTGCGGGCCAGGGGGAAGCTGGTGACCTGCAACAGCCCCAGCCCGTCCTCGGTGAGGACGAAGACCGGATTGGGAGCGCACGCGCCCAGGGTGCTTTTGCCCACCCCGGCCACGCCGTAGACCAGGATGCGGGGCGGCAGGACCGCCTGTTGGCGATTGAGGGAAGCGAGGGAAATGGCCATCACAATCCTCCCCGGCCCGCAGGCCGTTCGAGTTTGAAGGTGGGTTTGCCGACCTTGAGCGTTCTCGCCGGTTCAAAGAACTTCCGGATGGAGGTGGGCCAGGCGTTGTAGCGGCTCTCCGGCACCCGGTAGGCAACCTCGACGTAGTCCAGCGGGTTCTCGCCGGATTCCCGGATCTGCCCGATGATGGTGGTCAGCTTTTCCTGATCCCATTCCGGCTTCTTGGGCAGGTCGGCGATGACGACAAAGGGGCCGTCGTCGAAGCGGATGATGCCGGTGGGCTTCTGGTTCTGGTTGCGCACCAGGGCGGCCCGGTCGCCGTAGCGGTGGGCGACGGCCTCGTCCAGGCTCTCCTTGATCGCCCGGGCCCGGCGCAGTTGGGCGTCGGCTTCGTCCAGCAGGGTGGCCAACTGTTCCACCGGCAGGGCCGCAAGCTGTGCTGGAGGGCACTCCGGCATAGTTTCGAGAGGAATCGGGATGTTCATGTTTTGTTCTCCATGGCCTGTGTATGATGTGAGGGCGGCAAGGGATTGCTGGCCCTGACGTGTTTACAGGAATAGCCCGTTTTCCAGATGACGAACCCCGTTCGAACCGTTCCGGACTGCTCTGCCGCTGGGTTGAACCCTTTCTTCCCGCTTGCGCAATTCATTGATATTGCTTGCGCAAATGGGTTGAACCCTTTGGCCGGAGGCAATCCCCCGGTTCCGTCGGAATTCGGGAAGCCTGGAACCGTTTCCTGAAGAAACGGTGGAAGGGGTCAACCCTCCAATGGCTGTTCCCTCACAGGAGATGACGTTGCGTGTGACCGGGCATGGAGATGAAGCGGGGAAAACTGGATGAGGGAGGATTGGCGGAACGCCGAACGGTACGGAGATGGAAAAGCCTGGGGTGCCAACGAACGATGACGGGACGCGCAATGCCATGCTGGCATATGCCAGATCGCATTTGTCGCGCCATGATCCAGAAGACATCGTTCAGAATGCCGTCGTCCGCTCCATGCGTGCCCTGGGAGCCCCACCATCGGCGGCCTATCTTTGGCAAGCCCTGAAATCGGAGATCGTCGACACCATACGGAGGGAGGGGAGAGGACCGACAACCTCAAGAACGGTCATCCGGGATCCCGACATTGCCGATCATCCCGAATTTCTGGAGTGTCTGGCCGACCTGAGCGGACGCCATGAGATCAGCGAAGCCGACAGTCGGATTCTCGTACAGCGGCTTGGGGAACATCGGGAAAGCAGGGGGGAATGGGACGAGGTGGCGCGCAAACGCTATTCACGCGCCAGGATGAAGGTCGCCTCCTGGGTGTTCCTGAAATGGTTCGCGCAGAGGGAGTACACCAAGGTCAACGAATTCAGGCTTCCCATCGCCTGGATGAAGGAGGTGGCCGTTCTGGCCTTGCGTCGCGGGGTGGACATCTCTTGTTTTCAGGAGGCATTCGATCATCCCCGGTTGAGCCCGACCATCCAGAACGCCACTTGGGCACTCAGGGCCCTGGCGCACAGGAAACCCGCCGTGGTGGGCTTCTTCGAGGAGCAGATCCGCAGGCAACATCTCTATCGGGGCAACGTCAGCTATATTTTCGAGACCCTCACCGCCCTGGATCCCGGTGGTTTCACGGAACTCTATCGTCGTGCCTTCCTGCCGGGTCTGCGGGATCTGCCCTCCCGAGCCATTCCGGATGTCAGGCCGTTTCGTGAGCAGGAACCGTTCCAGCAACGATGCATCGTCGACGTGGTGCCCTACGTTCCCATCGTCACCGGGGTGCCGCTGGCGGAATTGGAGTCCCTCAAACGGCAATTCCTGGATGGAACCGACGATGTGGATTTCAGGCGCAGTCTGACCTGGCAGATGCTGCGTCTGCGTCCCCGGGATGGTGGCGCCATGGAGACGGTCATCAATGCCCTGTCGGACGAACACGATCAGATCAATGCCTACTACATCGTCAAGTTCATCATGGGACCAGGACTCGGCCATTTCCCGGAACAGCTATTGAACCGGAACACCTGCGACAAAATCCGGTCGGTGGCGCGACGCTGGCCGCAGAACGCCTACTTCGCCGAGTCCGCCGCCCGGGTGGCCAGCAGGCTGAAAAGACCGGGATGACGCAACGCTGCCGGTCGAATCACCTTCACCATCTCCGGTTGCCTCCGGCACGGGCCTCCAGGGGGCGGATGATCGTGGCCATGGTTTCCGCCAGATTGCGGGACAGTGGGTCTCCGCCGATCTCCTGTTCCACCAGCCACTGGACAATGGTCTCCTTCTTGTCCGTGGGCGGCGAACCGGAACACCAGAATTTCTCCACCGTTCGATTCAGCAACTCAAGGTAGGGGGTCGGGGCGAAAGGCAACGGCTTTCCCCTATCCACGCCTGCCATGGGAACGGCTGATGAACCTGTTTCCCTTGCGGGAACGGGCCAGAGGGCTTGGAGGAAAAAGAGGGGAACCCGGATATCGATGTATTCACCGGACACGTAGGTCAATCTGCCCGCGCCGATGTTGGCCTGCCCGCCCACCCAGTACTCCATGGGAATCTCGGTATGCTTGCCGGAGTGGAGCCCCCAGGGCCCATTCCTGGCGTTCCATGGTTGTGTCTGGGTTTCCGACAGCCTTCCCGTAGCCCGCAAGTCCCCATCACGCAGGGCCACCAGGAGATCATCGCGGGCAGGACTTTCCGCCGTTTCTCGCAATTGCTCGGGAGTGCGCCTCATCCAGCGTGCTTCCGGGCGATCCGACTCCGCAGCGCGACGGTTGAAGTCCTCCAGGTGAGCCGCCGTCGGCCCTTCCAACCGGTCGTAGGCAATCCAGTTGACCGCCTCTGGCAGCGATACCATGTCTCTTGGAAACTTCAATCGTTTCGGCATTCCGGCACCTCTCCCTCCCAACACCCCTCAATTTTTCGGAGGGTTCAACCCTTCCACCCCGCCCATGCCACGGGGTCGGAAGGGTTGAACCCGCCCCCCTCCGGTCTCCCCTTGATCCCTGGAACCCATCCCTCAGAAAGCATGCCATCCCGCTCCAAAGGGTTCAACCCTTGGATGAAGCAATAACAATCGGTTCCAGATGGGGTCAACCCGTTTTCCTTCCCGACTCCCATCCGGGGTGAACCCTTCGGACGATCCCGTTCCGTCTCGATTCGCATCAGACTGCATCTCATCCGATGGCAGGATAACGAATGGAGATGACGGGATAACCAAATCATGAATTTCACCGACCCCACAAAAATGACCACCGACCAGCGAATGGAGGAGGCTGCCGCCATCCTCTCCATCGGCGTCACCCGCCTCCTGCAAAAACGAAAAACAGAGAAAATTCCGCTGGATAAGTCGCCAGGAACCCGCCCTTATGTCCGCAAAACCCACTGCAACGGAGAACGGACATGAGCATCGAGGTGTTGAAACGAGTGGCAGCCCTGCCGGGTATGTCCACCGCTGAATTGAAGGGAATGTGGCAGGAACTGTGTCACTCAGAGCCGCCACCCTACAACCGGGCGTTCCTGGTGAAGCGACTGGCCTACCGCATCCAGGAACTGGCCCTTGGCGGCCTGACGGAGAAGACCGAAAAACGACTGGAACGGCTGGCCGCCGGTGAGGAGGCCCCGCCGGAGCGGAAACGCCCGCCCGGCGAACGGCTGCTGCCCGGCACCCGGCTGGTGCGGGACTGGAAGGGGGTGGAGCACTGCTGCACGGTGTTGGACAACGGCTTTGAATACCAGGGGCGGCGGTTCGGGAGCCTGTCAGCGGTGGCCAACTTCATCACCGGTACCCGGTGGAACGGGCTGGTATTTTTTGGCTTGAAGAAACAAGGAGATGAACAATGACCAGGACCAAGCAATCCGTGACGCCCAAGGTGCGCTGCGCGGTATACACCCGGAAATCCACCGACGAAGGGTTGGACATGGAGTTCAACACCCTTGACGCCCAACGGGAGGCTTGCGAAGCCTACATCGCCAGCCAGAAGGCCGAGGGGTGGTTCCTGGTGCCCGACCGCTACGATGATGGCGGCTTCTCCGGAGGCAACCTGGAGCGGCCCGCCCTCAAGCGCCTGCTGGCGGACATCGACGCCGGGCGGGTCAACGTGGTGGTGGTCTACAAGATCGACCGCCTGACCCGCTCCCTGCTGGACTTCGCCAAACTGGTGGAGGCCTTCGATCGGCGGCAGGTGACTTTTGCCAGCGTCACCCAGTCCTTCAACACCACCACCTCCATGGGGCGGCTGACCCTGAATGTGCTATTGAGCTTCGCGCAGTTTGAAAGAGAAATTTCGGCAGAGCGGATCCGGGACAAATTCGCGGCGTCGAAACGCAAAGGGATGTGGATGGGCGGGCACGTCCCCCTGGGCTACGAGGTGCGGGAACGCAAGCTGGTGATCCTCCCCGGCGAAGCGGAAACGGTGCGCTTCATCTTCCGGCGCTTCCTGGAGGGCGGTTCCGCCACCCTGCTGGTCAAGGAGTTGGCCGAAGCCGGGGCAGTGGGCAAGAACGGCAAACCCATGGACAAGGGCTACCTCTACCGCATCCTGGCCAACCGGCTCTACCTGGGGGAGATCGTCATGGGGGAGGAGGTCTTTCCCGGTGAGCACGCGGCGATCATCGACCGAACGACCTGGGAGGGGGTGCGCACGGTTCTGGAATCCAACACCCCGCGCCGGAACAACAACCGGGTGCAAAGTCCCGCCCTGCTCAAGGGGATCGTCCGCTGCCGCCACTGCGACCGGGCCATGAGCCCCACCTTCACCCGCAAGGCGGGTCGGATGTACCGCTACTACACCTGCCAGAACGCCTGCAAGAACGGTCACGACGCCTGCCCCATGCGCACCGTGGCCGCCGGGGAGATCGAGGCGGTGGTGACCCAACAGGTTCGCACCATGCTGCGGTCGCCGGAAATGGTGGTCAAGACTTGGCAGGCCAACGAAGACGTCTCCGAACGGGACGTGGCCGAGGCCCTGCGGCGGCTCGACCCGGTGTGGGAGGAACTTTTCCCGGTGGAGCAGCAACGGCTGGTGCAACTGCTCATCGCCCGGGTTGAAGTCGAGAAGGGCGGGGTGAAGGTCCATCTGCGCGCCGAGGGCCTCGACACCCTGGCCCGTGAACTGGATGATCTCTGGAACGCGAAGGAGGAAGCGGCATGAAGGCGGAATTGAGCAAGGACGGCAAGGAGATCATCGTTACCATCCCCGTCTGCCTGAAGCGGCGCGGCGGGCGCAAGCTGATCATCGCCCCGGAGGGAACCGAGCTGCCGCCCAGGGACGACACCCTGGCCAGGCTGGTGGCCAAGGCGCACAAGTGGTTGCGCCTGCTGGAAAGCGGCAAAGTGGCCTCCATCAGTGCGTTGGCGGAACAGGAGAAGCTTGATCTCTCCTATGCGTCCAGGGTCTTGAACCTGACTCTGCTTGCGCCTGACATCGTTGAGGCCATTTTGGACGACCGCCAGCCTGATGTCATGACGTGGCGTGAACTGAGGAAGCCGTTTCCCATGGAGTGGGAAAAACAGCGGGAGCGGTGGGGAATCCCCCCCAGGCAGGCATGACACTGTGCAAAGAGACCCGCTTTTGCACGATTTTTCGGAGAACAGGCCACCAAGTTGTTTATCGAACGGGTCAAGTATTAGCGACCCATGATATTCTTTGATAATACAACGAAAAGAGCGGGTCAACAGCTACTGGACCCGCAGGGGGCGGGTCAACAGGTTTTGGAGAATACTGGCCGAGAGAGAAGAGAAAGGCAAGTTCCGACTCCGGCGGGTCCGGCGGGGGACCAAGTTCTTTCTCGAACCGTCCGTGGTAACCATTGGAAACATTGGGGTTTTCCAAACGACCACGGCCACCCTGGAAGGTGGCCGCGACGTGGAGAAAACCTAGCAAAATCAAAATGGTGGAGGTGCCGGGAGTCGAACCCGGGTCCGAAATATGTATTCAACCCAAAGGAATTACGACCATTTTGCCGGTTTGGTGACCCTCAGCCTTTGCAACCGGCGCGGATCAAGGGACCTCCGTTGCCTCGGAGCACTGGGCGCCTCTGGATTTCAACCGGCGTGCGCGTATTCCGGCTTGACCCTGTCCGGAGACCTCTGTTGCCGGGCCCGGGTCCAGGCCCCGCTCAAACTGCGGTTTCAGGCCGCAGCGAGAGCTTCGCCGTAGAACTCGTCGTTGGCAATTGTGAATTCAGTCCGTTACGGTGGTTCTGATACCGGGTCGCCTTGTGTGCCTTTCCATACCCCGTCGAAGCCGTTTCACCCCCACTGGGAAGAACGTGACTGTCATCCTGGCACCGAACCGACCCCTTTGCAATCAAAATCGGCGCTGACGGGGATGGTCAGCGATCCGCGACGGTCCCCGGCAGCGCCGACGCATGGCGCTACCTGTTGTTGCGCCGCTGGGCGGGGCGGTCCTTCTGGCCGTCGTGATCGACATCCTTCTGGCGATCATGCTTCTCGCGGGCAATCTTGCGGCTCTGCACGTCCTGGGCGTGTTTGAGACGTTCAACTTCCTTGCCGGTCACCTCGCCGTCGGCAGCGACCCGCTTCTGGATGCGCTCGATGCGCTCCTGGCCCCTCTGCAAGCGGGCGGCCTCCTTCTCGGTCAAGGCGCCGGAATCCAGCCCCTGCTGGATGCGCTGTTGCTGACGGTCCTGACGCGCGTCCACCTCCTCGGCCAGGGCCGGCAGGGCCAGGGCCAGAACGGCAAAGACGGCGACGCTGGTGATGGCGGTTTTCATGATGATCTCCCGACTGGAACGATGCCCAGGCCCCACGGCCCGGTCCCGGACGCATGATAATCCCCGCCCCTGCCCCGGGGCCAGCCCCGGTCCGGGAGGGGCAAAACCACTTTTTAGGCTGGATTTCCGGCCATCCCGACAGGTAAGGTGCAGCGGCGGAAGGGACTTTCCGGACCCCGGTGCGGCCTGTCCCCCTCGAACACCATTCGGCAAGAGGCATCCCCATGATCAAGGTGGGCATCATCGGCGGTTCCGGTCTCAACAATCCGGACATCCTGCGCAACCCCCAGGAACTGGCCGTGGACACCCGTTACGGCAAACCCAGTTCCGCGCTGACCTGCGGGGTCATCGAAGGCGTGGAGGTGGCCATCCTGGCCCGACACGGCCGCGACCATTCCATCCACCCCGGCGGCGTCAACTTCCGGGCCAACATCGACGCCCTGGCCCAGCATGGCTGCACCCACATCCTGGCCGCCACCGCCGTGGGCAGCCTGCGCAAGAAGATCGCCCCGGGGCACCTGGTCTTTCCCGACCAGTTCATCGATTTCACCCGCCAGCGCAAAACCACCTTCTTCGACGAGGGGCCGGTGGTCCACACCCCCATGGGCGAACCGTTCTGCCCCAATTTGCGTCGGCTGCTGGCCGAGTCCGCCAAGGAGCTGGGCCTGACCCATCACACCGGCAAGACGGTGATCACCATCGAGGGACCGCGCTTTTCCACCAAGGCCGAAAGCCACATGTTCCGCAGCTGGAACGCCGACATCATCAACATGTCCACCGTGCCCGAGGTCAACCTGGCCCGGGAACGGAAAATCCACTACGCCACCGCGGCCATGTCCACCGACTACGACTGCTGGCACGACGACGAAGAACCCGTCACCTGGGAGATGATCTCCCGGATCATGAGGGACAACGCCCAGCATGTCATCCAGCTGTTCCTGGCGGTCATCCCCCGCATCGGTGCCGACCAGGACATCTGCAACGGCTGACCCGGCCGGCCCCAGCGATGGCCACGGTGACGGGTGGCTTCCCTGTATCCATCCAAAGGTTGACGTTGGAGGCATGACTCTGCCATGAATATCAAGGACCTGATCCGGACCATCCCCGACTACCCCAAGCCCGGCATCCTGTTCCGGGACATCACCACCCTGATCAAGAATCCGGTGGGGTTCCGCATGGTGATCGACCAGCTCACCCAGCGCTATCTGTCCGGCGAGATCGCCTTCGACGTGGTGGCGGGTATCGAGGCCCGGGGGTTCATTCTGGGCGGACCGCTGGCTTACACCCTGGGCAAGGGCTTCATCCCCATCCGCAAGGCCGGCAAGCTGCCCGGTGCGGTGGAGCGGCAAGAATACGCCCTGGAGTATGGCACCGACCGCATCGAGGTCCACAAGGGCGCCATCGCCCCGGGCATGCGGGTGTTGCTGATCGATGACCTGCTGGCCACCGGCGGCACCGCCCTGGCCGCCGCGACCCTGGTGGAAAAAGTCGGCGGCCGGGTGGCGGAAATCGCCTTCATCGTCGATCTGCCGGACCTGAAGGGCGGCGCCAGGCTCAAGGCCAAGGGCTATTCCTTCGTCACCCTGGTGGAGTTCGAGGGCGAGTGATTCGCATAGCAGAGCGTTGAAAAAGCCATCCATGGCTTTTTCAACGTCGGGAACCGCAAGCAGAGCTTGCGGTTCCCTCACGGAATCAACGGATTTCCAATCCGTTGATTCCGGCGGGGCATCCCTGCCCCGCTATCAACCCATTTATCAACGGGCTGATAGGCTCCGAAAGAGCGGTCAGGAGGATCCATGAAGAGCTTCGATGTCGCCGTTTGGCGGGATGGCAAACTCCGCATGCTGGACCAGCGCAAGCTGCCCCATGAGGAGGTCTATCTGGAATACGACAGCGCCGCGGCCACCGCCCGGGGCATTCGCGACATGGTGGTACGGGGCGCGCCGGCCATCGGCTGCGCCACGGCCTTCGGTGTGGCGGTGGAGGCCCGGCGCATCGCGGCCCAGGACATTCCCGCCTCCTGGCCAGCGGCCATGGCACCGGGTCTGAAGGCCCTGCACGACAGCCGCCCCACCGCGGTCAACCTGCGCTGGGCCCTGGAACGCATGACCCCCCTGCTCACCAGCACCGCGCCGGAGCGGGTTCCCGACCGCCTGCTGGAGGAGGCCCAGGCGATCCTGCGGGAAGACCATGCCTCCTGCCAGGCCATGGGCCACCACGGCGCCGCCGTACTGCCCCAGGTCGACGGCCGCCCCCTGACCATCATGACCCATTGCAACGCCGGGGCCCTGGCCACCGGCGGGGTGTTCGGCACCGCCCTGGGCGTGATCCGCGGCGCGGTGGTGGCGGGACGCCGGATCCGGGTGATCTCCTGCGAAACCCGGCCGTTTCTCCAGGGCGCGCGCCTCACCGCCTGGGAGCTGCTCCAGGACGGCATCGACACCACCCTGATCACCGACAACATGGCCGGCCATCTCATGGGCAAGGGCCTCATCGACGTGGTGGTGGTGGGTGCGGACCGGGTGGCGGCCAATGGCGATGCCGCCAACAAGATCGGCACCTACACCCATGCGGTGCTGGCCCGACGGCACAACATCCCCTTCATGGTCGCTGCGCCCCTGTCCACCATCGACCTCCAGGCCCCGGACGGCTCCCACATCCCCATCGAGGAACGTCCTGCCATGGAGGTGACCCATCTGGGCGGCCAGCGGGTGGCCGCCGACGGGGTGGCAGTACTCAATCCGGCCTTCGATGTCACCCCCGCCGAGCTGATCACCTGGTTCGCCTGCGAACGGGGGGTGGTGCGGGAACCCAACCGGGACAAGATCGCGGCGCTGTTACCGTGAGAGTCGCGGAACGACTTTCATCGGTGGAGGGTTGAGCGGAGCGGACGCCAGAGCGGGGAAAGGGGGGCGGGACCATGGAACGCTTCTTTCAGTTCAAGATCAACAACACCGACCCGAAGACGGAAATCCTGGCCGGGATCACGACCTTCCTGGCCACCATGTACATCATCGTGGTCAACCCGGCCATCCTCAGCCAGGCCGGTCTGCCCTTCGGGGGCGTGCTGACCGCCACGGTGCTGGTCAGCGCCCTGAGCAGCCTGGCCATGGGACTCTACGCCCGCAACCCCATTGTGCTGGCCCCGGGCATGGGGATCAACGCCTTCTTCACCTTCGCCGTGGTGATCGGCCTGCAGGTGCCATGGCAGACCGCCCTGGGGGCGGTGTTCTGGGCCGGGGTGATCTTTCTGCTGCTGTCGGCCTTCAACATTCGCACCATGATCGTGGCGGCCATTCCGGTGCAGTTGCGCTACGGCATCGCCGCCGGCATCGGGCTGTTCATCACCCTGATCGGCTTCTCCAATGCCGGTTTCATCACCAGCGGCAACGCCACCATTCTGGATCGGGCACCCCTGACCCCGGCCGTACTCACCTTTCTGGCCGGACTGGCGGTCACCGCCATCCTGGTGGCCCGGCGGATGAAGGGCGCCCTGATCATCGGCATCGCCCTGACCACCCTGGCCGCCATCCCCCTGGGTCGGTTGTGGGGAGACAAGCCCGTGGTGCAGTGGCAAGGCGTGCTGGCCCCTCCCGACTTCAGTCTCTTCCTGCAGATGGACCTCTCCGGCTCCCTGGCCCTGGCCCTGTGGCCGGTGGTATTCGCGCTGCTCTTCACCGACATGTTCGACAGCCTGTCCACCTTCATGGGAGTGGCGGAGGCCGGCAACCTCAAGGAACCCGACGGCACCCCCCGCAACATCCGCCAGTCCCTGATCGTGGACAGCCTGGCCACCATGCTGTCGGGGCTGTTCGGCACCAGCTCGGCCACCAGCTACATCGAGTCGGCCACCGGCATCCGCGAGGGCGGCCGCACCGGTCTGACCGCGGTGGTGGCGGGGCTGTTGTTCCTGCCGTTCATGTTCTTTTCCCCCCTGCTGGCCACGGTGCCGGCCATCGCCACCGCCCCGGCCCTGGTGCTGGTGGGGGTCTACATGGCCTGCCCGGTCACCGCCATCAACTGGAACCGCTTCGACGACGCCCTGCCCGCCTTCCTGGCCCTGTTCCTGATCCCCGCCACCTACTCCATCACCGAGGGCATCGTCTGGAGCCTGCTGAGCTGGACGGTCCTGAAACTGGCCACCCGGCAATACCAGGACATTCCTCCCACCCTGCTGGTGATCGACGGGTTCGCGGTGCTGGCATTGACCCTGGGCTAGGGCTGGGTTTCCTGGCACGATCCCTCGACCATGATGGTGACCTCGCCCACATCCGATCTGTCCGCCAGATTGGCAATCGCATGGAAGGACTTGTACACCTGCTGGCGCGTGAGCCGCAGAGCGCGGTTTCTCGTCAGGCACGTCCTGGGTGCGGGAGGGCCAGACGATGGCGGCATGGACGCCTGCCAGGCGATGGCTGACCAGGGGCATTATCGCCACAGAACGCTTGGCAGGGCAGCCTGGCCGATGGACCGGTCCGGCCAGGGGGCTGCTCAACCGGACTGCCGGTCCTGGCGGAGCATGCGGATGAAGGCCTCCACCACCGGATGATCCAGGTTTTGGCGGTTGCGGGAGATCCACAGGGTGCGCAGAATGTGGAATCCCTTGACCTGAAGATGCATCAGGGTCCCCGCCGCCACCCGTTCCCGCACGGCGAAGCGGGGCAAAAAGCTGGCCAGACGGCCCCGGTTGAGAATCTCCAGGATGGCATCGGTGGAACCCACCTCCATGGCGATGTTCAACTTGTGAACCTCGATGCGGGCCAGGGCCTTGGTCAAGTCCTCCCGGATGGCGGAGAGGGGCTCCCGCAGCACGAAGTTCAGGCGGGGAATCTGTTCGATCTCCAAAGCCCCTCCCCGGGCCAGGGGATGGTTGGCCCCCACCACCAGCCACAGCTCATCGTCCAGATATTTCTGCACCAGGATCTCTGGATGGTCAGGGGCGTTTTCCACCAGAGCCAGGTTGGCCAGCCCGGTGACCAGGTGGGTCTGGATCTGCCGGCCATAGGCCAGACGGCTGTCGATCTTGTAGTCAGGATAAAGCTCCTGGAAACGCACCAGGAGATCCGGCAGCAGGTGTTCGCCGATGGCCAGTGTGGCCTCCAGACGCATGGAGGTCAGGCCACGGGAGAGGTTGCCCAACTCCTCCCGAATGGCCTGATGGCGATCCATGATCTGCACCGCCAGTTGATAGACCTGCTGACCGGCCTGGGTCAGTTGCAGCCGTCCCCGAACCCGGTGCAGCAGGGGCAGGTCATAACACTTTTCCAATCCCCGCAACCGTTTGGTCACTCCGGGCTGACCGATTCCCAGCACCTTGGCCGCCTCGCTGACCCCCCCGCGTTCCACCACGGCCCGCAGCGCGGCCAGGCTGCCGATTTCCGGCAATTTTGAATATTCCAGTGAGGAATACATTGATCCTCTGTTTCATTTGTCTGAAAAACGGTAACGGCCCATGATAAGGAAATTTTCCGATGAAAGTCGCGGGGCGACCTGCATCGGTGAAGAGTGGAGGAGTGCTTTTCACCAATCATTCATTCAGGGTGGCATCCCGGAGACATTCCTGAATGGAATAATTTTCTTGGTCTTCCTTTACCGTGGAAGCCGAAAAGCGGCTTTCATTTGGTGGAGGGTGGAGGGAGGCCTCCCCCAGCCATCAAAGTCAACCAGGCTTTGGGAAGGCCGCCACCGGATCGAGGATCTTCCATGTCCAAAGAAAAAGCTGTCGCAGCCGCCGTCGGCCCCGATGACTCGGAGCGGAAACGGCACGTCAAACAAATCGTCGGCGCCCTGGTGTTCGGCCTGGCGGCCGCCTGGCTGTCCCAGGTGGTCCCCTCCGTGGAAGTGGCCTGGGTGATGGCCATCCTGCTGCTGACCATGTATCTGTTCGCCTTCGAAGTAGTGGGGGTGGACGTGGCCGCGGTGACCATCATGGTCCTGCTGGGCATGACCGGCCTGCTGGCTCCCCTCATGGGGCTGGAGAAAGGGCTGGTGCCCGACACCCAGCTGTTTTCAGGGTTCTCCAGCAACGCCGTCACCTCCATCATCGCGGTGATGATCATCGGCGCCGGGCTGGACAAGACCGGCATCATGTCCAAGGTGGCCGGGGTGATCCTCAAGATCGGCGGCACCAGCGAAAAACGGGTCATTCCCATCATCTCGGGCACCGTGGGATTCATCTCCAGCTTCATGCAGAACATCGGCGCGGCGGCCTTGTTCCTGCCGGTGGTCAGCCGCATCTCCGCCCGGGCCGGACTGCCCATGTCTCGGTTGCTGATGCCCATGGGATTCTGCGCCATCCTGGGCGGCACTTGCACCATGGTGGGCTCCAGCCCGTTGATCCTGCTCAATGACCTCATCCTGACCTCCAACAAGGCCCTGCCCCCGCAACATCAGATGGAAGCCTGGAGCCTCTTCTCGGTCACTCCCGTGGGGCTGGCCCTGGTGGCCACCGGCATCCTCTATTTCGTGCTGGCCGGCGGCCTGGTTCTGCCCGGCTCCACCCGCAAGGACGATCCCGCCACGGGCTCCGACACCATGGGCTATTTCCGGGATGTCTACGGCGTGGACTACGAATTGGCGGAGATGGAAGTCCCCGCCGGCAGCCCGCTGGTGGGCAAACGGCTGGATGATGTGGAGTCCCAGGAAAAAATCCGCATCATCGTCTCGGTTCACGGTCATGGCGCCATCAAGGTCGGCCCAGGCAGCCTGGACCGGGATACCGCCTTCGATTCTGGAACCCTGGTGGGGGTCCTGGGCTCTCCCGAGAATCTGCAGAAGTTTGTCCGGAAGTACCAGCTTGCGCAACGCCGGGAACTGGAGACCCTGAACGAAGTGCTGGCCTCGAACAAATCGGGAATCGCCGAGGTGGTCATTCCTCCTGGTTCCAAGCTGATCGGCAAAAGCGCCAGGGACGTCTGGATGCGCAAGATCTACGGCATCGCCCTGGTGGCCCTGCACCGGGGAGGCAAGACCCTCCGGGAGGGCGAGGGGGTGCGCGACATGCCCCTGGCCGCCGGCGACACTCTGGTGGTGCATACCACCTGGGATGCCCTGGCCCGTCTGGAAACCGACCGCAACTTCGTGGTGGTGACCACCGAATATCCCCACGAGGAGCTGCGGCCCCAGAAGGTGGGCTGGGCTGGGGTGTTCTTCGGCCTGGCCCTGTTCATGGTGTTGTTCACCGACATCCGCCTCGCCATCGCTCTGTTCTTCGGCGCCCTGGGCATGATCCTCTCCGGCGTTCTCACCATCGAGGAGGCCTACAAGGTGGTGAGCTGGAAGTCCGTCTTCCTGCTGGCCAGCCTGATTCCCCTGGGTGTGGCCGTGGAAAGCACCGGCACCGCTGCCTGGATCGCCCACCAGGTTCTGGCCGCCCTGGGGACTCCCCCCACCTGGATTCTGCAATTGGCGGTGGCGGTGCTGGCCACCGCCTTCACCCTGGTGATGTCCAACGTCGGGGCCACCGTGCTGTTGGTGCCCCTGGCGGTGAACATCGCCGTGGCGGCGGGGGGCGACCCGGCGCTCTTCGCCCTCACCGTGGCCATCGCCACCTCCAACTCCTTCCTCATTCCCACCCACCAGGTCAACGCCCTGATCATGGGACCCGCCGGCTACCGGGTGGCCGATTTCATGCGCGCCGGCGGCATCATGACCCTGCTCTTTCTGGTGGTGATGATGGTGATGTTGAATCTGGTGTTTTGATCCAGACGGATCGACAGGGGGCCGTCCCCTCTCCCCATGGGGAGAGGGGATCAGGTCTGGCGCATAAACAGCAGGGGGGCCTCGAAGGCCCCCCTGTTCCCAGCTTTCCTGCCAACCACCCGAGATTACCGTGGAAGTCGCGGAGCGACTTCCATCGGTGGAGGGTGGAGGGAGGCTTCACCCATCCATGAAAGTTACATCAGGACGGAAATCACGCTCTGAATCGCCCAGGGCAGGGCCGGAGTGATGGCTGCCAACAGGCACAGCAGCACCACCACGAAGGCGGCGCTCTCGGCCAGTTCATGCATGTTGACATGGACATCATTGTGGGTTGCGGTCATGGTCGTTCTCCTCGCTGCGTTGCACTGCTCTTTTTCGATGGTGATCGTTGCCCGTCGCCGGTCAACGCTGCTTCCCGCTCCACCGTCCTCGAACCACAAGGGCGGGTCGTTCTTTGCCTTGGATTTCCCACCCCCAGAGGTTCTCCCGGGAGGCTGCCTTTGGCATATTTGGCAAACCCGATTCTGACGTATTTGGCAAAGTTATATTTACCGATATCAATAACAGCACGTCCTTAATATAGTCAATTATTCTGCCTTTTCAATCACTTTTTTGTAAAAATCCGCCAACCGTTCCGACGTTTGAGACAATCCGTTACAGATTTACCAGCCGTTTCTGGTGGATTCGGCGCGTCCCGAAGCCATTTTGGAGCATCGGCCGATTGTTGACATTTTGAAATATAAATTTTCCATGCCGAATAGTAAGCAAGATCAGGACCAACTTTGAAAATTATTCGGGGTTCGGAAACGAATCATAGGTTCAACTCTTTGATTTTGCGATACAATGTCCGCTGACTCATGCCCAGAAGCCCGGCCAGTTCGGCCTTGTCCGCCGGGCCGATATCCAGGGCATGGCGCAAATATTGCCGCTCCACCTCCTCCATGGGCAAAATCCTGTCATGGGGGAACAGGATGGGCTCGCCGGCGGACTGTTCCTGGGGGATGACGCAGATGTCGGGCAGGTTGTCCGGCTGAATGGTATCGCCATCCAACAGCAGGCAGGCCCGTTCCAGGATGTTGTGCAGCTCCCGGATGTTGCCCGGGAACCCATACCGGGACAGGCAGGTCAGGGCCTCTTCGGAAATCCCGATGGAGCGGTCCTCCTCCATCCGGCGCAGCAGGGAATCCACCAGCATGGGC
The DNA here is from genome assembly GCA_002753665.1 of Magnetococcales bacterium DC0425bin3. Taxonomy (GTDB): domain Bacteria; phylum Pseudomonadota; class Magnetococcia; order Magnetococcales; family DC0425bin3; genus DC0425bin3. The sequence continues at coordinate 10,463 of PEAP01000021.1, read as the reverse complement.
AGGTCCTCCTTGCGCTGGCGCAGGGGGGGCAGGCGGATGGGAAAAACGCTGATGCGATAATAGAGATCCAGCCGGAACAGGCCATGCTCCAACATCTCCTGGAGGTCGCGGTTGGTGGCGCACACCAGGCGAAAGTCCGAATGCAGGGGCGATACCCCCCCCACCTTGCGGAAGGTGTTGGTTTCCAGCAGCCGCAGCAGCTTGACCTGCAAGGTCAGGGGCACATCGCCGATTTCGTCAAGAAACAGGGTGCCGTGGTGGGCCAGCTCCACCAGGCCGGTCTTCTTTTCGTGGGCGCCGGTGAAGGCGCCGCGTTCGTGCCCGAACAGCTCGGTTTCGAACAGGCTTTCCGTCAGGCCCGAACATTCCACCGGCACGAAGGGACCATTGCTGCGCGGGCTGGAGTCGTGGATGGCCCGGGCCACCACCTCCTTGCCGGTGCCCGACTCCCCGGTCAACAACACCGCGGTGCGACTGGGGGCCACCCGCCGCACCTGATCCAGCATGTCCCGAAAGGCCGGCGACACCCCCACCATCCCCGAGGCGGTCGGCACCGCGCTGGCCACCCGGATGGGGGTGAGAATTTCGAGGAAGAACCGCGGGCTGCCCAGGGTATTGGGAATGGGACGCAGCTCCACGTCCACGAACTCCGGACCCTCCGGCGATTGATGCACATGCATCACCCGCTGCCGTTGGCCGCTGCCCAGGCACTGCCGCAGGGGACAGGACTCCCCCTCCTCGTCGCAGGGCTTCCGGTAGGAATGGGAAATCTCGTAACAATGATGCCGGCCCGGGGTGATGTCCTGGCCGAAGGTGTCCCGGTAGGCCTGGTTGCTGGCCTGGATGCGGAACTCGGCATCCACCAGAATGGTGGGGACATGAAAGCTGTCCAGCAGATGGGAAAATTCCAGCGCGGGGGATGCGAGACTGGCGGCAGCGGACATGGTCGGTCTCTCCGGCGAGGCTGAGCGATTGGGGATCCACCGGCCGGCGGGCCGGGACGTTTTGTCAATATTGGCAAAAAATCGCCCATTTGTCTGCCAACATTGCAAAACCGGGGCGGGGTTTTTGCAGTGCATCATCAAAATTCATGCTCCCATCAAATTATTTTTTGATTTTTTTTCTGTTATAAAACATGTTGTTGAACAACAATCCCCCGGACATGTCAAGCGGATTTCATGGATTGGTGCGATTGTTGCCCTTGGGAGTTTTCAGACTGGACCTGGGGTGCGAACCGTCTTCTCCCCCGCACCCCGTCCCGGAGATCGGTTCTCCACCATCAATCTAGGAGGAAGCGCATGTCCTGGGGATTTCCGCAATTGACCCGACGCGGTTTCATGAAGACCGGCGGCGGGGCCGCCTTGGGGGCGACGCTGCTCCAGGCCGGCTCCTGGATGCCGGGAGCCGAAGCCCGGGAGGGGGCCGCCGAGGAACAGGTCTACAGCATCTGCAACTTCTGCTCGTCCCTCTGCAACATCCAGGTGACCACCCGCACGGAAAACGGTGAACAGCGCATCGTCAAGCTGGAAGGAAATCCCCACTCCACCCTCAACCGCGGCAAGATGTGCGCCCGGGGTCAGGCCGGGGTGCGGCAGGTGTACGATCCGGACCGCATCAAGACCCCGCTGATCCGGGTGGAGGGCAGCCAACGGGGCGAGGGCCGCTTCCGCGCCGCCACCTGGGAGGAGGCCTGGGAGTACATCGCCCAGAAATCCCGGGACACCAAGATCCAGCCCTGGGAATGGACCATGGTGGGCGGCTGGACCTCCTGCGTGTTCTACATGTACTGGGCGGTGCCCTTCGCCCTGTCCAACGGGGTGCCCAACATCGTCGCCTCCCCCATGCAGCATTGCGTGGCCTCGGGCCATCTGGGCACCGATTCGGTCACCGGCAACTTCAACATCCACGACGAAGTGCTGCCGGACTACGACAACGCCAACTATATCCTGTTCGTCGCCAACAACGCCTCCATCGGCGCGGTGTCCACCTCGCGCATGGTGCGCTTCGCGGCGGGCCGCAAGAAGGGCGCCCGGGTGGTGGCCCTGGATACCCGTCTGTCGGAAACCGCCGCCAAGGCCGACGAATGGATCATGATCCGTCCGGGCACCGACCTGGACTTCATGGTCGCCATGATGCACGTCATCCTGGAGGAAAAGCTGTACGACGAACCGTTCCTGAAGCGCCACACCAACATGCCGTTCCTGGTGCGCCGCGGTGACGACGGTCAGTGGCAACTGGCGATGGACGCCCAGGGCCATCCCCTGGTGGTCACCGAGCATGATCACAAGATCGTCCCCCTGCCCGCCTTCACCAACGACAACGGCACCGACGCCGACGGCGCCCCGGTCCATCCGGCCCTCCATGCCCCGGAAGGCCTGGAGTGGCAGAACAAACCGGTCAAGACGGTCTTCCAGGCCCAATGGGACGAGATCGCCGCCAACTCCCCCGACTGGGCGGAGCGCACCACCGGCGTGTCTTCCTACACCATCCGCCGCATCGCCCGGGAGTTCGCCACCGCCGGCCGGCCCATCGTCGATCCGGGCTGGCACGGGGCGCGCTATACCAATATCAACATGCTGCGCCGGGTGCAGGCCATGGTGCAGGCGCTGGTGGGCGGCATCGACCGCCGCGGCGGCTGGATCATGAGCGGCGAATACCACCACAAGGTGGCCCATTGGCTGAAATCCCAGCAGGAGGGCCACAGCCCCGGTCCCCTGATGACCAGCATGGCCGGGGTGCCGTTCGTCGGCGAGCTGATCAAGGCCCTGTCCAACGGCAAGACCTTTCCCCACGGCAAGCCGGCCTGGGCCTTCGCCTTCGCGGCCCAGGAGCGCGCCGCCGGCCGCCCCGGCGTGGCGGTGCCGGCCCTGGCCGATACCGGCATGAAGGAGTCGGTCAACGGCGAACTGATGTATGACGGCCAACCCTATCTGACCCGGGCCATCGTCATCAACGCCGCCAATCCGGTGCGCCATTACTATCCGGACACCCACTGGAAGGGGATCCTCACCCACAAGAACGTGGAGCTGGTGATCGCCATCGACGTGCTGCCCTCGGACACCATCCCCTACGCCGACGTGGTGCTGCCCAACCCCACCTACCTGGAACGCAACGAGCCGACCATCTACGGCAACGGCGTCAACCACGATCTGACCCTGACCACCCGGTTCAAGGCCATCGATCCCCTCTACGACACCCTGGAGACGCCGGACATCCTGTTGCGGCTGTCCCAGATCATCAGCGGCACCCACGAGCCGTTCCTGAACATGCTGGAGGCCCTGAGCGGGATTCCCCACCAGCGGACCTGGGAGGCCTACAAAAAATATCAGGCCGAGGGCGCCAACAGCCCCTTCTCCAAGGCCTGCCGGGATGTGGCAATGGAGGATACCGCCAAGCGGATCCATGTCTCCGTGCAGAAATTGCACGATGGCCTGAGCCGGCAGGGGATCTATCCCGAAATCCCGGCCGACGAGCTGCTCAAGCAGCATGCCATGCCCCGCAAGATGGCCCTGCCCACCACCAGCGGCCGGCTGGAGTTTTTCGGTTCCCTGTTCGTCTGGCTGCAGCAGATGGGCGGCAAGGGGTCGTCCTTCAACGTGCTGGCCGCCCCCATCGCCGCCGAATGCCGCGCCGAGGCCAGCATGGCCGACCCCCTGAAGCCGGACGAGTTCTACTTCACCTACGGCAAGACCCCGACCATCTCCTACGGCTCCACCAACAGCAACAATCCGGTGCTGGCGGCCATCAACCGCTTCAAGAAGGACATCTACACCGGCATCTGGATCCACCCGGACCGGGCCGGCCCGCTGGGCATCGCCAGCGGCGATGCCATCCTGGTGACCAACACGCTGTCCGGCCAGGAAGCCAGCGGCAAGGCCTATGTCACCCGGCAGCTCCATCCGGATGCGATCTTCCTGCATTCCTCCTTCGGGGTGGAGAACAAGGCGCTGCACCTCAGCTACGGTTTGGGCACCGCCTCCAACAAATTGATTCCCTACATGGTCGAACCGGTGGTGGCGGGTTTCCGCTCCCAGGAATTCACGGTGCGCATCCGCAAGGTCTGAACAGGAGAGGAGCTGCGATATGACCCGCTATGCCATGGTCATCGACATGAACACCTGCGTGGGCTGCAACGCCTGCATGGCCGCCTGCTCCCTGGAGAACCAGACCCCGGTCTGGTCCGACCAGTGGCGCACCTACGTCCACGACCGGGAAACCGCCTCGGGACGGGCCGTGCATCGCCATTTCATCCCGCGCCTCTGCAATCATTGCGCAAATCCCGCCTGCATGTCGGTCTGTCCCACCGGGGCGACCTACCAGACCAAGGACGGCGTGGTGCTGGTGGACGAGGAACTCTGCATGGGCTGCCAGGCCTGCGCCCTGGCCTGCCCCTACGACGCCCGTTACCCCTACACCCACGACGACATCGCCGAGGGCAAGAAATTCTACGGCACCCTGCACCGCAAGTCCCCCAGCATGGACAAATGCTCCTTCTGCAACCACCGCCTGGAGGCCGGCAAGCCCCCGGCCTGCGTCCAGACCTGCGTGGGGTATGCCCGCATTTTCGGCGATCTGGACAACCCCATCGATCCGGTGACCGAGCTGGTGCGCACCCACAAGGCCAAACCCCTCATGGCCCATCTGGGCACCCGTCCCAACGTCTACTACATCCCCGAACGGTAAGAGGAGATCCCCATGGAAACGATGACCTTTGCCACGCAGAATCTGTGGACCTGGTGGTTCGCCCTCTATCTGTTCCTGGGCGGCATGGGCGCCGCGGTGATCGTGGTCAGCTTCTTGTCCCACATGTACCTGCGGGAAGAGAAGGAACTGGTGATGTGGGGGGCCATCTCCGGCACCATCATGATGGTGGTGGGATCGGGCATGCTGTTCCTGCACCTGTTGAACAAATGGGCCGCCATCTACATCCTCACCCCCTGGGGTATTTTTCACAAACCGGACTCCTGGATCGCCTGGGGCTCCCAGTTCATCCTCTGGCTCCAGGTGGCGGCCATCCTCTATGCCCTGCCCTACATGGTGGAAAAACCCCGCCTGCTGCATTGGCCCCTGGTGGGGGCGCTGTTGAAGATGAAATTCACCCGCGACGTGGCCCTGGTCGCCACCCGCTTCCAACCCTTCCTGGCCTGGGTGGCGGTGATCACCGGCCTGGGCACCGCGGTCTATACCGGCCTGCTGCTGCAGAGCTTTCCCGCCGTCACCTTGTGGCACAACCCGGCGGTGCCGATCCTGTTCACGGTCTCGGCCTTCTCCACCGCCATGGCCTGGCTGCTGATCGTCATGTACCTTTTCATCTACCATCGGGTGGATCACACCATCCGCGCCCTCTATGAGCGGGTGGACATGTGCCTGATCACGGCGGAACTGGTGATCATCTACTCCTTCTTCAACTTCACCCTGTCCGGCTCGGAATCGGGCTATCGCTCCGCCGAGCTGCTGTGGGGCAACCCGGGCTGGGTGCTGGGCTTCGTGGTCATGGGGCTCATGGTGCCCCTGGCCATGGAGGTGAAGTGCGTGTTCGGACGCTGGAGCGGCAAGGTGCCCATCGTCACCGCGTCGCTGCTGGTCCTCAGCGGCGGCTTTCTCCTGCGCCACTTTTTCATGCAGGCCGGGGTCTATGCCTATCCCTGGTAACCATCCCGGGGCTCTGGACGAGATCGCCCTCCTGGCTGGGCTGCTGGCCCAGCCAGGAGCCGATTCCCTGGAAGCCCTGCACGACCTCCTGCCCCGGGCGCCCTGGCTGCAGGGCGCCGTGGCGGAACTGGCCGCCCTGCCCCTGGCACAGTGGCAGGGCGAACACACCCGGTTGTTCCTGAACGGCGTGCCCCGCACTCCCTGCCCCCCGTTCGCCTCGGCCTGGCGCAAGGGCACCATGGGCGGAGACATCGCCACGGCCGCGCGGCTGCTGTTCCGCCAGGCGGGACTGGAGCCGCGCGGGGAACTGCCCCCGGACTATCTGGGCACCCTGCTGGAGGGCGCGGCCCTGCTGGCCTCCCGTGGGGATGCGCCCTCCGGCGCACTATTGGAACGCCTGTGGCAGGAACAGATTCTCCCCTGGGTGCCGGACTGGGCCCAGGCTCTGGAACAGGCCAGCGGGCTGCTGCTCTACCGGGTGCTGGCCCGGCGCCTGGCAATTCTCTTGGGAGATGGAGCATCATGATGAACGAACCCTGGTCGGATCCCGGCCTGACCGATGCCGACTGGCAGGCCGCCCTCCTGGCCCATTTCGCCGCGGCCCGGAGCTTGGATGAAACGGAGGGGAGCGCCGATCCCCTGACCTTTGCGCTCCATGGGGATTTCGCCCCCGAAATCCGCTCATTCGCCACCGAAGCCTCAGGCCGCTCCTGCCTGCTGTTGGTCTCCTGGGTGCTGGGCCTGGTCTGGGCCCCCGTCAGCTCCCCCGCGGGCGCCGACGGCGGACCATTGGACTGGCAGACCCCGTCCCCCCATCCCGGCCGCCTGGGTCCCCGGGTGACGGTGCTGCGGGAAGGGGCGCCGGCGGCCTTTCATCTGCAACGGGCCGCGACCGCCGGGATCTTTCTGCTGCGGCCCCTGGTGACCGGCCTGGGCCGTTACCCGAACCCCGACGCGGTGTTCGCCGCCTGGTCCGGGGTGGAGCAGTACCGCAACGTCCAGCGGCAGAAACATGGTGGCCGCTGTCCTCTGCAGCGGCATCTGTCCCGCCGGGGCATGTTTACCGGCCTGTTCGGCCATTCCATTGGGAGGAATCCATGAAAACGAACCTGTTGGCCGTTCTGGCGCTGTCCCTGCTGCTGGCCCCCGGGGCGCTCTGGTCCGCCCCCGCCGCCAAGGCCGGGAATGGCACCCCCACCCTGTGGGACCTCGCCGCCGACAACGATGTGGCCGGCGTGGAGAAGGCCCTGTCCCAGGGGGCGGATTTCAACCAGCCCAGCCCCACCGGCATGCCCCTGTTGATGTGGGCGGTGCAGGGCGGTCACATGAAGATCGTCGATTGGCTGCTGGAGAAGGGCGTCAACGTCAACACCTTCCATCCGCGGGCCGGCTGTTCGCCCCTGATCATGGCCGCCGAATCGCTGCGGCCGGAAATGGTGGACCGGTTGCTGAAAGCCGGTGCGGATGTGAACTTCCAGACCCCCCACGACTGGACCGCCCTGCTCAAGGCGGTGCGGGTCGAGACCAAAACCGACGACGGGCGGGCGTTGCAAACCCGCATCGTCGAGCGCCTGCTGGCCGCCAAGGCCAACCCGGACCTGGTCAACAAGAAGAAGCGCACCGCCCTGTTGATGGCCGCCAAGGCCGGACACGCCCACCTGCTGGCCCCGCTGCTGGCCGCCAAGGCCGACCTCAATGCCCAGGATTACGAAGGCAGCACGGCCCTCATGCTGGCCGCCCAGAAGGGCAATATCGCGATGGTCGAGGCCCTGCTCAAGGCCGGGGCCAGCCTGGACAAGAACCATGTCTGCGGCTGCAGCGCCATGCTGCTGGCCGCCGAGGCCGGCCATGACACAGTGGTGGCCCTGCTGCTGGACCATGGCGCCGACATCAACGGCAAGAACGAGGACGGCATGACCGCCCTGATGTTCGCCGCCAAGAATGGCCACCTGGCCGTGGTCAACCTGCTCCTGGCCCGCAAGGCCCGGGTCAACGACATGAACAACAACAGCGAAACCGCCCGTCTGCTGGCCGTGGAACACAACCACGAGGAGGTGGAACTGCGATTGAAAGAGGCCGGTGGGACCTGCTTTTGACCACCGGGACAGTCGCAATGCGATTTTCCCGGCAAGCAGCGGCCGAAAAACGTCGACCAGCCTCTTGCGATCCAGGGAGTTGCCTGTCATGCCAAGGCCGGTTCAGTTTCAGCTTGAGGAGATCGATTTCCTCGAAATGCGGGGCAAAATCCAGTTCCTGATCGACACCTACCGCATCAACGCGGAAAAATGGGTCCTGGACCTGTTTCAGCAGATTCCCCAGGAGCCCGGACCGGATGCGGTCCGGCGCCTGGAAAAATGGCTCAACACCTACCTGCCCGAGCCCCAGCGCAGTCAACTCCTCGACTCCGGGACCGGACCCGCCGCGGATGCCGGAGACTGCATCACCGTGACCCGGGAAACCCTGGAGCAGTTGCGCGGGTTCCAGCGCTTCTTCGGCCTGGAAAGCGATGATGTGACCATCCGGGAGTTGCTGGCGGCCTATCGCGACAAGAAATCAATGGGATCTTGACCCTGCTGTTCTCTCTCCTTCCAAGGGGTCCAAGAGGGCTCCTTCCAAGGGGATCCAAGAGGGCGGGGAGGAGGAGACGAGGGTCGGAGCGGACGACGGCCCGCCCGGCTTCAGAACGGCCGGCCGGGGGGACGGGGGAGCAGATTGGGAGCGATGTTGGGCATTCCCCGCCCCCGCAGGAACCCCTTCTTGCCCATCTTGCCGATCTGTTTCATCATGGTCTGCATCTGCACGAACTGCTTGAGGACCCGGTTGACCTCCTGCACCGAGGTGCCCGAGCCCATGGCGATGCGGCGTTTACGGGAGGCGTTGATCACCTGGTGCTTGCGGCGCTCCTCCCGGGTCATGGAGAGGATGATCGCCTCCACCCGCTTCATCTGCCCATCGGCCATCGACAGATCCTGCCCCTTGAGGGCCTGCTTCACCCCCGGGATCATCTCCATCAGGTCGCCCATGGAGCCCATTTTCTTGATCTGCCCCAGTTGCTCCAGAAAATCCTCCAGGGTGAAGGCGCTCTTGGTGATCTTGTCCTGCAGCCTGGCCGCCTGTTCCAGGTCCACCTTGGCCATGGCGGTTTCCACCAGGGTGACCACGTCCCCCATGCCCAGGATGCGGGAGGCCAGCCGGTCCGGATGGAACGGCTCCAGCCCCTCCAGCTTCTCCCCGGTGCCGAGGAACTTGATGGGCTTGCCCGTCACATGGCGGATGGACAGGGCCGCCCCGCCCCGGGCGTCGCCATCTGTCTTGGTCAGCACCACCCCGGTCAGGTCCAGGCGCCGGTTGAAGGCCTCGGCCACCGTGACCGCGTCCTGGCCGGTCATGGCGTCGGCCACCAGCAGGATCTCCACCGGATCGACGATGGTGCGGATATCGTCCAGCTCGATCATCAGCTCCTCGTCCACATGGAGCCGACCGGCGGTATCCACCAGCAGCACATCGTAGCCACCGTTGACCGCCTGATCGACCGCCTGGGAGGCGATGTCCAGCGGATCGCCGTCGGGCCGGGGGGACACCACGTCCACCCCCGCTTGGCCGGCCACGGTGGCCAACTGCTCCATGGCGGCGGGGCGGTACACGTCCAGGGAGACCAGCAGGCTTTTCTTGTTGTCCTTCTCCCGCAGCCAGCGGGCCAGCTTGCCGGTGGTGGTGGTCTTGCCGGAGCCCTGCAACCCGACCATCATCACCACCGCCGGCGGTTGGGTGGCCAGGTTCAGGGCGGCATTGCTTTCCCCCATCAGGTGGACCAGTTCGTCATGGACCACCTTGATCACCTGCTGCCCCGGGGTGACGCTGCCCACCGTGCGCAGTCCCACGGCCTTGGCCCGCACCCGGTCGATGAAGGCGCGCACCACCTCCAGGTTGACGTCGGCCTCCAGCAGGGCCACCCGCACCTCGCGCATGGCCTCCTGGATGTTGTCCTCGGTCAGGGTGCTTTGGCCGCGAAGTTTCTTGAACAGCGCTTCGAAGCGGTCGGTCAGATTTTCGAACATGGCGGCGCGATCTTCAAACTCTGAATGGATGGGGGAAGCCTCCCTCCACCCTCCACTGTTGGAAGGAGCCAGCTCCCCCCACCCGCGAGGGAGCCGGCCCGTGGTTCAAGGAATGATCAAAAGCTTTCGAACTCGTCGTCGTCCTTCTCGCCGCCGCCCATCTTCAGCTCCACGCCCTTGCCGGTGGGCTGGGGCAGGGCCTTGGGGCGGGCCGCCGGGGCATGATGGTGGGCGGCGGTCTTCTTGCCGCCGCCATGGCTGGCATGGGCGATGGCCTTGGGCTTTTCGGTGCGGCGGGGCTTGCTGGCCGTCCCGAAAGCACGGTTGTCGCCGGTCTTGAAGAAGGAGATGGCCTCGTTCAACTGCCCGGCCTGGGACTTGAGTTCCTCGGCGGTGGCGGCCATTTCCTCGGAGGCGCCGGCGTTCTGCTGGATCACCTGGTCGAGCTGCTGGATGGCCTGGTTGATCTGGTTGGCGCCCTGGTTCTGTTCCTGACTGCTGGCGGTGATTTCCTTCACCAGTTCGGCGGTCTTCTGGATGTTGGGCACCAGGGTGTCGATGATGCCGCCGGCCCGCTCGGCCACCTCCACGCTGGAGGCGGACAGTTGGCTGATTTCGCCGGCCGCCGTCTGGCTGCGTTCGGCCAGCTTGCGCACCTCCGCCGCCACCACCGCGAAGCCCTTGCCATGCTCCCCGGCCCGGGCCGCCTCGATGGCGGCGTTCAGGGCCAGCAGGTTGGTCTGCCGGGCGATC
>PEAP01000169.1 GCA_002753665.1 Magnetococcales bacterium DC0425bin3 | reverse complement strand
CGGCACCGGCCGGCCGGCCCTGCCGCTGCGCGGCCCCACCGCGACCCCTCCCGCCGGCATGGAATCGGAACGCAAGAATGTCACGGTGCTGTTCGCCGACATCTCCGGCTTCACCGCCATGAGCGAAAAGATGGATCCCGAGGCGGTGACCGAGGTGATGAACGGCTGCCTGAAGATGCTGGCCGACATCGTCCTGCGCTACGAGGGGCATGTGGACAAGTTCATCGGCGACTGCATCATGGCCATCTTCGGGGCGCCCATCACCCATGAGAACGATCCGGAACTGGCCCTGCGGGCCGCCCTGGACATGAAGAAGGAGATGGAGGAGTACAACCGCCGCCTGCCGGTCAAGCTGGAAAAGGCCCTGACCCTGCATACCGGCATCAACTCGGGCATGGTGATCGCCGGCGGGGTGGGTTCGGACCAGAAGATGGAATACACCGTCATGGGCGATACGGTGAACCTGGCCTCGCGGCTGGAATCCATCGCCGGTTCCGGCCAGGTGTTCGTTTCCGTCTACACCTACAACCTCACCCGCAACCTCTTCGAGTTCATCCGCCACGAACCCATCAAGGTGAAAGGCAAGAAGGAGCCGGTGGCGGTCTACGAGGTGGTGCGGGCCAAGAGCCTCAAGGCCCAGGACCGCAAACCCGTCCAGGCGGCCATCCCCCTGGTGGGCCGCAGCCAGGAAATCCAGACCCTGCGAGACTGCGCCGACAAGCTGATGGCCGGCCAGGGCCAGGTGGTGTTCCTGATCTCTGAACCCGGCATCGGCAAGAGCCGCATCCAGCTGGAAGCGAAAAAGCATTTCCAGGGCAGCGAAGCCCAGGTGATCGAGGGCGTGTGCCGCTCCTTCAGCCGTTCCACCAGTTACCATCTCTTTTCCGAGATTCTCCAGTCGCTGTTCAACATCGACTCCGAGGACCTGGAAGAGGCCATCGCCGGCAAGCTCACCACCAGCCTGCCGGCCCTGGTGGGGCTGAACCCGGCCAACCTGGATGCGGAAACCCGGGAGGCCATCGTCTTCCTGGGGGCCATCCTGGGGGTGAACCTGGGGGACCACTACGACATCCCCCTGGCCCAGATGGACGCCCAGGAGGTCAAGATGGCCACCTTCCGGGCCGTCTCCTGGTTCTTCACCCGCCTGGCCAAGAGCCGGCCCCTGGTGCTGGTGATGGAGGATCTCCATCACGCCGACAGCAGCTCCATCGAGCTGATCGCCTATCTGTTCGACGCCCTCAAGTCCGCCCCGGTGATGCTGCTGATGCTGATGCGGCCCAGCAAGGACAACCCGGCCAACAAACTGCCCATGATCAGCCGCAAGGTTCTGGGGGATCGGGCCATCACCCTCAACTTCGAACTGCTCACTCCAGAAGAGTGCGACCAGATGGTGCGCCACCTGCTCGATTCCACCGAGATTCCCCCGCCGGTGCTGCAGCTGGTGCGGGAACGGGCCGATGGCAACCCGATGTACATCGAGGAGATCGTCCGCAGCCTGCAGGACGAAGAGGTGCTGCGCCGCGACGACTCCGGCGCCATCCGGGTGCTGAAGGACCTGGCCGGCATCGCCATCCCCAGCTCCATCCAGGGCATGATCATCGCCCGCATCGACAAGCTGCAGAACGAATTGAAGGACATCCTGCACATCGCCGCGGTGATCGGGCCGGTGTTCAAGCTGGCCCTGCTGCAACGGGTCTGCGAACGCAAGGGACTCGCCCAGACGGAAGAACGGCTGGAGCAGTTCGCCGACATGGGCATCGTCTTCGAATCCAAATCCTTCCCGGAGATCGAATACAGCTTCCGCAACATTCTCATCCAGGAGGCGATCTATTCGACCCTGCTCATCAAGAAACAGAAGGAGCTGCATGCCCTGGTGGCCGGGGAGATCATCGCCCTCTACGAGTCCCGCCTGGAGGATCATTTCGAGGTCCTGGCCAGCCACTACGAAAAAGCCGGCAACGGCGACCAGGCCTACGATTTTCTCACCCGCAGCGGCATTGCCGCCATGAAGGCCTATGCCAACGACGACGCCGCCAAACATTTTCGGCGCGCCCTGGACCTGGCCCAGGGCGTGGCCCAGCCGGTCGTCCCCGTGGCGGACGTGCTGCTGTACCTGGCCGATGTCCAGGAGCTGGCGGGTGACATGGAAGCGGCCATCCAGTCCCGCCGGCAGGCCGCCGGATTGATGACTACCCCGGCCCGCCAGGCCGACATCATCCGGCGCATCGGGCGCATCCACGAAAAACTCGGCCACCAGGACCAGGCCATCGCCGTCTACGACCAGGCCGCCACCCTGCTGGAAAACGCCCCGGACTCCCTGGAGATGGGCCTGCTGCTGCTCAACCGCAGCTGGATCATGAACAGCCTGAGCCAGCACGACAACGCCGCGGCCATGGCTGGACGGGCCCTGGCCATCTTCGAGGCCCACGGCGCCCGGGAGGAAGTGGCCATGGCCTGCAACAATCTGGGGGTGATCCACGAACACCGGGGGGATTTCGACCAGGCCACCGCCTTCAGCGAGAAGAGTCTGGCGATCTTCTCCGAGGTCGGCAACCGGCGCCAGACCGCCAATCTCTATCTTTCCCTGGGGTTTCTGCACAACAAGAAACGGGAGCCGGAGATCGCCCTGGATTATTTCACCAAATCCTCCAGAATCATGGAGCGCATCGGCAACCCCTACGGCGCCGGCACCGCCCTGATGTGCCAGGGGCGCTGCTGCGTGGCCATGGGCCGCACCGACGAGGGCGAGGCCGCCCTCAAGGCCGCCCTGCGCCTGCACCGCAAGCTGGACCTGAAGCGCAAGATCGTCTCCAACCAGTGGGAGCTGATCCGCCTCTACCTGGACCGCGGCAACCACCAGGCCGCCCGGGAGCTGATCGAGGACTGCAAGGGCATCGTGCTGGAAAGCCGGGACCAGGGCGACCTGGCCAAGACCCTGGGCATGGAGGCGGAAATTCTGGTCCTGGAGGGGCGCAAGCCCGACGACAAGCTCCGGGAGGCCATCGCCCTGCACCGGCAGACCGGCCAGCAGGCCGCGGCCGACGCCCTGGAGGCCAGGCTGGGAACCACCCGATGACCCGCTGCGGAAACGCTCCGACTTTTTTTCCGCCTCCGCATTGACACCCACCCCGGGGAGTCCCAAATATCTCCAGGGGGGGGGGAAGTCGCACCTCCCGGCATCCGATCCGCTGCAACCCGGTGGCAAAGATCATGACCGCTTCCCTGTCCGCCTTTCAGCGGCTGCAACAGCATCTCGAAACCCGGATCATCGGCCAGCAGGGACTGATCCGCCACCTGCTCATCGCCCTGCTGGCCGACGGCCATCTGCTGGTCGAGGGCGCCCCGGGACTGGCCAAGACCCGGGCGGTGAAGGAGCTGGCCCTGGGGCTGGAGGGCGACTTCCACCGGGTGCAGTTCACCCCCGACCTGCTGCCGGCAGATCTCACCGGTACCGAGGTGTTCCGGCCCGACCGGGGCGAGTTCCACTTCCAGGCCGGCCCCCTGTTCCACAACCTGCTGCTGGCCGACGAGATCAACCGCGCCCCGGCCAAGGTGCAGTCGGCCCTGCTGGAAGCGATGGCCGAGCGGCAGATCACCGTGGGCCAGGTGACCCACCCCCTGCCCGACCCGTTCCTGGTGATGGCCACCCAGAACCCCATCGAGCAGGAGGGCACCTATCCCCTGCCCGAGGCCCAGCTGGACCGTTTTCTCCTGTTCGTGCGGGTGGATTATCCGAGCGCCGCCGCGGAGCGCGAGATCCTGGCCCTGGCCCGCTCCGAAGCCCGGGGCGGCGGCCAGCGCCCCGGCGCGCCGCCCACCATCCTGTCCCGGGACCTCCTGCTCCAGGCCCGGGAGGAGGTGTTGAACCTGCATCTGGCGGCCAGCCTGGAGGAGTACCTGGTCCGGCTGGTGCTGGCCACCCGTCAGCCGGCCCCCTACGGGACGGAGCTGGCCGGCTGGGTGCGGTTCGGCGCCAGTCCCCGGGCCACCATCGCCCTGGACCGCTGCGCCCGGGCCCGGGCCTGGCTGGCGGGGCGGGATTTCGTCTCCCCGGAGGATCTCCATGCGGTGGCCCCGGAGGTATTGCGCCACCGCATCCTGCTCACCTTCGAAGCCGAAGCGGCGGGCATCACCAGCGACCGCTTCATCGGCGAGCTGTTGAGCCGTGTGGCGGTGGCCTGAACCGGCGGCCCCGGCGGCCGCCCCCGCGCCGGCCTCCGGCACGGCCATCCGGCTGGCGGAGCTGCTGACGCTGCGCCACCAGGCGGCCCGCCTGGTCCTGCCGGGCCACCGCCGGACCACCAGCCCCCTGGCCGGCCCGTTCCGCTCGGCCTTTCGGGGCCGGGGCATGGAGTTCGAGGAGGTGCGGGAGTACCAGCCCGGGGACGACATCCGCAACATGGACTGGCGGGTCACCGCCCGCACCGGCCGGCCCCACACCAAGCTGTTCCGGGAGGAACGGGAGCGGCCCGTCTATCTATTGGTCGATCTCAATCCGGCCATGGCCTTCGGCACCCGGGTGTCCTTCAAGTCGGTGGCCGCCGCCCGGGCGGCGGCGCTGCTGGGCTGGGCGGCGGTGCGCTCTGGGGACCGGGTGGGCGGCCTGGTGCTGGCCGCCGGCGGTCACCAGGAAATCCGCCCCGGCCGCGGTCACCGCGGACTGCTGCCCCTGCTGCGCACCCTGGAAAGCCTCCAGCCCCACCCCGGCGCTGCCGCTCCCCCCACGCCCCTGGCCGATGGCCTGGACCGCCTGCGGCGGGTGGCCCGGCCCGGCAGCCTGATCCTGATCGTCAGCGATTTCACCACCTTCGACCAGCAGGCCCGCCGGCACCTGGCCCTGCTGGCGGCCCATAACGGCCTGCTGCCGCTCCTCATCCACGATCCCCTGGAGGCGGACCCGCCGCCGGCGGGGCGCCGGGCCTATTCCGACGGTCATCGGACCCTGACCCTGGATCTGGGCCAGGGGCCCCTGGCCACGGCCTACCGGGCCGCCTTCGCCCGACGCCGGGACGAGCTGACCGTCTTCTGCCACGGTCGCGGAGTGCTGCCCCTGCTGCTCTCCACGGCGGAGGACCCCCTGACCGTCCTGGCCAACGCCCTGGCCCCGGGACACGCGAGCGGCCGCGGCCCATGACCACCGACCCACCGCCCCTCAAGGATCTCCACCTGCCCCAGGCCATTGCCTGGTGGCCACCGGCGCCGGGCTGGTGGATCCTGGCGCTGCTGCTGGTCAGCCTGGGCGGCGGCGCCGGCTGGTGGCTGTGGCGCCGCCGCCGGCGCCAGCGGCCCTACCGGGAGGCCCTGGC
>PEAP01000168.1 GCA_002753665.1 Magnetococcales bacterium DC0425bin3 | reverse complement strand
CGGCCGTATGGCCCTGGGCGTCAAGGACATGCTGCTGACGGCCATTTCCACCATGTCGGCTCGCAGCGGCGCCATCCGCTATATCGATTTGGAGCAGGAGGGGGCGGATTCGGTCAGCCAGATCACCGAACGGTACCTGATGGGCATGAACAAGCTGCAGGTGGAAATGCCCCAGGCCTATATCCGCGGCTCCATCAGCCAGGTGGACGACAGCGTGCTGACCGGTCGCCAGGGCGGTGGCCTCACCACGGGGATCGTCGATGTGGGCGGGGCGCGGGATGCCAGCGTGTCGTCGGTCACCATGGACATGAATCTCATGGACATGGTGTCCCGCACCTCCCTGCCGGGGCTGCATTCCAGCAACACCCTGGCGGTGAGCCGGGTCGGCAAGTCGCTGGACGCCGGGGCCTCCGGGGGCAAGATCATCAAAATCGGCATCCAGTTCAACGTGGCGAAGGATGCCGTGGAAAGCAGCGGTCAGGCGGTGCGCACCCTGGTGCAGTTGGGGCTCATCGAGCTGATGGGCAAGTGGACCCGGGTGCCCTACTGGACCTGCCTGGCCGCCGAAGACAACAATCCGGAGGTGCGCAGTCAGTTGCGGGAGTGGTACGACGTGATGCCCGAGCGGGAACGGGTGCAGTTCATCCAGGCCGGCCTTAAGGGCAGCGGTCACTTCGCCGGCGCGGTGGATGGGCAGCCGAACGTCGAACTGCGCGACGCCATTGCCAGGTTCCAGGCCGACCACAACCTGGTGCCCAACGGCAACGTGAGCTTCGAACTCTATGCCGCCCTCATGAAGGGCCAAGTCAGCCTGAGCAGCCTGCCCGCCGCCCCGCCCCAACCGCCCCAGCGGCTCACGCCGCCGGCGCCCCTGGGCGTCACCGTGACGGCGGCCCACGAGGTGCCGGACAACAAGCAGGGCGCTCACTACCAGA
The DNA here is from genome assembly GCA_002753665.1 of Magnetococcales bacterium DC0425bin3. Classification (GTDB taxonomy): domain Bacteria; phylum Pseudomonadota; class Magnetococcia; order Magnetococcales; family DC0425bin3; genus DC0425bin3. Next base: position 4,400 of record PEAP01000168.1, on the reverse strand, counting down.
AGGGCGACACGATCGTCCTATCCCTGACCCTGTCCAGGAACGGCTATCCCTACTGCTACTATCGGGATGATTCCGGGACCATCGCCCAGATCTACCCCAACCGCTTCCAGCCCGATCGCGTCCTCCAGGGCAACACCGTCATCACCATCCCGCCGCGCCCGGTGGCCGGGGATCCGTGGAAGTTCACGCTCACCCTGCAGAAATCCAACGTCACCGAAGAGGTCCTGTGCCTGGCCAGCGACTCTGACCTCAGCTCCCTCCTGCCCCCGGAATGGCGCGTGCCGGAGCTGACGCCCCTGCCGGTGCGGTCGCTGGACGAGATCCAGAATACCCTGGCGGAGCGCGTGGCCAAAGTCGCCAAGAACCAGCCCGGATCCGCCCGCCTCGTGATTCCGGTGCGGTGAGGGGGAAAGGTCCGGGGGGGGGGAAGTCGTTTCCAATGGCGAACAGGCAGCGTTGTTTGCTAGACTGTCACCAGACTTTGGTGACAAGGGGTTTGTCTCATGACGACGATCACGTTCGACACCCTGGAAGAATACACGGAACAGCTCAGGACCTTTGGCGTTCCGGAGGAGCAGGCCAAGGGTCACGCCAAGGCCATGGCGCGGCTCATGGAACGCTGGGAGGAGTCACGGACCAAGGAAGAAGAAGCCCGACTCAAGGAACTGGCCACCCGGGGGGATATCGTCCGACTCGAAAAGGAAGTTGAACTGGCCAAGGCCGAGCTGCGCAAGGACATCGAAGCCGCCAAGGCCGAGACCATCAAATGGATGTTCGGGGTGGCCGCTGGTCAGGCCATGTTCATCATCGCCTTTCTCAAGCTGTTCCCCTCCCACTGACCCACTGACGATTGACGGCGCCGCGCCGTCCGGTTCAGATGACATCCGCCAGGATGGTCGCCAGCCGTTCCCGCACACCCTGGACCACCTGCTGGCGGTCCGGGATCCGGCCGCCGGCGTAGGAGGCGACGGTGATCTTGTGGATCTTGCGGAAGCGGGTCACCTGCCGCCGTTCCTGCCATTCGGTTTCCTCTTCCGGATCCTCGTAGCGGGGCGGTTCGCCGAAGCTGATGTCGCTGGTCTTCTTCTGGCGGCGGTCGGTGAGGCCCAGGGTCACCTCGGTGACCACGATGTAGGTGTCGTCGGTGACATAGGTGCCCAGAATGGCCCCGATGCCGGCCCCCACCGCCATGCCGGCCTGGGCCGCGGTCTGACCCTTGGCCATCAGGCCCCCGGCATAGCCGCCGGTGGCGCCCAGGATGGCGAACCGGGAGGTCAGCCGTTCGTGGATCGCGCCGCTGTACAGCACGGCGATGTCCAGCTTGATCCCGAACGGCCGGCCGGCTTCGACCTTCCAGCCCTTGTCCTGAAGACCGGCGGTCAGGCGCGCGCGGAACTCCCCCAGATCGAAGGCGCCGTCCCCGGACAGGTTGCGCAGGGTCAGCTTGATGTTGGGCACATGGACCGTTTCGGGATCGGTGAAAAAGGTCTCCGACACCCGGGATCCGTAGGCGATGCCCGATTCCTCATGAAGAATCATGCCCGAATGGGGCTGATACACGCAGCCCGCCAGAGCGGACAACCACAGCAGACCGGCCAGGGTCCAGGGCAGACGGATCACGGTTTCAGCTCCTCCAGGAAGCGCAGGGCCTCGGTGCAGTGGATGGCGAAGTTGAGGTTCTGGGCGCCGTCGCTGACGTTGCCCCAGTCGACCACCCCCACCACCCGATCCTTGACGAACACCGGTCCGCCGGAGTTGCCCGGACTGGTGGCGGCATCGATCTGCAGATACCGCACCTTGATGGGGGCCTCGGCGCTGGCGAACATCACCGGTTGCATCTCGCGCACGGCGCTCACCACGCCGCGGGTGATGGAATAGCGCAGGTCCTTGGGATGGCCGATCACCTCCACCGGGGTGCCGGGGGGCAGGCTGTGCTGACGATGCCACTGGACCGGTGGCCCGGCATCCTGGACCTGGATCAGGGCCAGATCCAGAGTGACATCGCTGCGCACCACCCGGCCGAAGGTTTCGGTCTTGTCGTGGCGGATCAGGGAGACGAAGCGGGCGCCTTCCACCACATGGTAGTTGGTCATCACCAGGTTGGGTTCGACATAGAAGCCGCTGCCCTGACCGCCCCCCAGCTGCACCACCACGACCACGCTGTCGAACCGGGGATCCATCCGGGACAGTTCGTCCACATCGTAGGTGCTGTTGCTGGCCACCGCCGCGTTGCGGTCCTGGGTCATCTCCCGCAGCAGGGCGTCGGCGGAGGCGAAGGCGATCCTCCCGGAGCCCGAATTGGCGAAGGACCGCAGCAGGCCGCTCAGGGGCAGTTGGAACTCCCCGGTTTCCCAGTAGGTCACGTCCTCTTCTTCATCCAGGGATTCCAGCACGTTGCCGCGGTTGGGGTCGGAATGGTGCAGACCGTAGGCCACGGTGAAGGTTTCCTTGCCGGAGTGATCGGAGGTGACCTTCTGGTAGGTGCGGGCCTTGAGATCGATAAGATAATGGTTGAGGGTCAGGGTCTTGCGGGAATGGATCGGCGCCACCTTGTAGGAATAGGGGGCATGGACCGGCTGTTGAACCATGGGCGGCAGCTTCCGCAGGCGGGTCTGGATGAATTGCCGTTTGGCCAGGATTCTGGGGTCGGCGATCCCTTGAGAAGAGCTGCACTGAATGCCATCGCCGTAGCCCTTGGAACAGGAGGTACTCTGGCGTTGATCCATCATCAGCGACAGGTTGCTGTTCTGGTATTCCATCTGGAGATTGCGATATTCGGGGTTTTCCACCATCTGATAGCTGGTCACCAGGGTGGAATGCCGGGTTTCGGTGTCGAACACCTTGCGGCGCACCTGGGCCAGGGCGGTCTGGATCACCACCAGGTAATCGAGGCCGGAGCCGGGACTCAGGGCGTCCTCCAGGCTGGTCTTGACCATATCCAGGGGCAGGTCCCGGATGAAGCCGGGCTTGAATTCCAGCTTCCGGCTCTTGAGCAGCACCGTGCTGGTGGCGTCCAGGATGCCGATGCGCAGGCTGGCCGGGGCCCGAGGCTTGAAGCCGGCCTTCTTGGCCTCCACCATGACCTTGAGCGCCCGCTCCAGGGGCGAGAGCTGGGCCGACAGGGCGCGTTCCACGGCGCGGGCATGCAGCACGCCCACCCGGGCCTTCAGCTCCGGGGACAGGGGATAGACGGTGGCGAACCGCGCCAGCCCGGTGGCCGAAAATCCCTCCAGGCGCGGCAGGATGACCTCGGCGAGCCGGTCCATGATGGCCTCGGGACGGTCCGGCTGCAGGGGATAGGTCTCGAAGAAGCCCGGCATGGCCTCGAGGTCGAAAGCCGACAGGGCCTGGTCGATGCCGGCCTCCAGGGTGTCGGTCACCCGCTGGCGGGCGGCCTGCAGGGCGCGGGAATAGTCGGCGGTGAAGCCCGGTTCGTTGATCAACGGGGTGGCCAGGCGCCGCGCTTCCAGTCGACTCACCTCGGTGAGCAACTGGCGCTTTTCGGCCCAGGAGTCCCGGGGGCCGGGCAGGGTGGAGAGCGCCTGCAGGCGTTCGGTGTGGGCGCGGTATTCGGCTTCCAGGCCGGCATGGAGCCGGTCGGCCAGTTGCCGCAGCGTGGACTTCCAGCTCTCCTTGGGCGGATCGCCGAAGGGGGTCGGTTTTTCGAACCAGGATTCCTTGTGGGCCTGGTACACCTGGGCGGCCTGGTCGACCTTGCCTTCGCCCAGGAGCTGCTCCACATGATCGCCCGGAGTGAAGAAGCTGGTGTACTGCACCCGGTCCGTTTCCGGACCGCCGGTGGCCCCCGACGTCGGAACGCCGGCAAACCGGCTGCCGGTCTGGCAGGCCCCGGCCAGGACCACGATCAGCAACAGCAATGGAGTCGACCAACCGATCTGTTTCATCCGGGCAGCCTCGTCTTTTTTTGCGTTCCGAAACAGGCTGGAGGTTTCTGGAGAACGGTGCGAGCGGGCGGAGCCGAAAAAATTCGTGTACCGGAACGAATCCTAGAATCGGGCGAGGCCCGCGTCAAGACGCACTGCGCTGCCGCCTGGGGCCGGGCGGCAGCAATCTGTAAGATATCGAGGGTGATCATGAAGTCGCCATCCAAATATAGTCTTGCATATCTTAAATCTAAGTTATATAATGGATCGTTGTCGGCGGGATCGATGGGGCATTGTCGCCATTTTTTTATTATTTTAAATATATTTTGTAAACAAAACCAACAGGGAACCGCGTCCCATGTCCTTTCTCCAGGCCCAGGATGGCTTCAACCCCCAGCAGTCTCCCCCGGTCCCCGTCGCGCCGCGGCCCGAGCTGGCTCGGCGTTTTCTCCAGTCCCTGGCGGGGGCGGAACCGATCACCTTTCAAACCTTGCCCGAGGCCGAACCGCGGCGCCG
>PEAP01000167.1 GCA_002753665.1 Magnetococcales bacterium DC0425bin3 | reverse complement strand
TTTGATCGGTTCGGATTTGATGGGTTCTGGTTTGACCGGCTCTGGCTTGACCGGTTCGGGTTTCTTGGGCTCCGGTTTGGGTGGCTCGGGTTTTTTGGGCTCTGGCTTGGCCGGCTCCGGTTTGGGCGGCTCCGGCTTGGCCGGCTCCGGTTTGGGCGGCTCCGGTTTGGGCGGCTCGGGTTTTTTGGGCTCCGGCTTGGCCGGTTCCGGTTTGGGCGGCTCGGGTTTTTTGGGCTCCGGCAGCGCGACCTTCCCGGTATCGACAGGGGCGGGCTTGGGGGGCTTGCCGGGCGGCTCGGGAGCCGGTTTTTCGGTTTTGTCGGGCTTGGGGGGCCGCGGTTTCTTCCGGGCATGCTCCGCTGTTCTGGCGGGCATTTGCACTAGGCTGACGTTCAGGGCTGGCTCCGGCGGCTCCGGCAGGGGCGTGATCCGGGGCATGAAAAAAAGCAGGGCCAGGGCCAGCAGATGGATCCCGAGGGACCAGAGCAGGCTGATGCGCGGAACCATGAAGCCGGGCTCCTCAGCGCGCGGGGGGCTCGGTGACCAGTCCCACCTCGGTGACCCCTGCCTGTTGGAGGTGGGCCATCACCCGCATCACGGCCCCGTAGTCCGCCCGGTTGTCGCCCCGCACATAGACCACCAAGTGGGGATTGCCCTGTTTGATGACCTGCAACCGGGCAGCGAGTTGGGCCAGGGTGATGGGTTTGCCTTCCAGGGCGGCGGTGCCATCGACGCCCACCGACACCATCAGGGGTTCCTGGTTGGAGGTCAGGGGATCGGCGGTGGCCTCGGGCAGTTTGACCTCCACTCCCTGGGTCATCAGGGGGGCGGTGACCATGAAAATGATCAACAGCACCAGCATGATGTCCACCAGGGGGGTGACGTTGATGTCGCTCATGGGGCGGGTGCGATCCCCGCCGCCACCGGTGCCCATGCCCATCAGCCGGCCCTCCGCATCCTGGACATGCGCCGCTCCAGGATATTGAGAAACTCGGCGCCGAAGTTATCCATCTTCTGATTCAGGCGCCGCAGCTCGGCGGAATATTTGTTGAAGGCGATCACCGCCGGAATGGCCGCCACCAGCCCCATGGCGGTGGCGATCAACGCCTCGGCGATGCCCGGGGCCACCATGGTCAGGGTGGTGGTTTTGGCGCCGGCCAGTCCGCGAAAAGCGTTCATGATGCCCCAGACCGTGCCGAACAGACCGATGAAGGGACTGGTGGAACCCACGGTGGCCAGAAAGGTCAGGCCGCGTTCCAACTGGTCCAGTTCCCGGTTGAGGGCCACGCTCATGGACCGGCGGACGCTGGAAATCAGGTCCCCCTTGTCCGATTCGCCGATGGATGACCCGGTCCGCTCGCCGCTTTCCCACCGCTTCCACTCGCGGAAACCGGTGGCGAACATGACGACAATGGGGCTGTCGGGCCATTCGGAGGTGGCGGACTGGTAGAACTGTCCCACGTTGCCGCCACTCCAGAACCGTTCCTCGAACAGGTCGGTCTCCTGGGTGATGCGTCGGTAGCGACGCCATTTGTCGAAGATCATGGCCCAGGAAACAACGGAGGCCAACAGCAGGGAAAACATCACCAGCTGGACCACGGGCCCGGCTTGGCTCACCAGGTCCCACAGGCTGTGGGATTCCGCGGCGTTTGTCATGACGGAGGTTCCTTTTCCGGTGAGGCGTCATCCATGGGGGGTATCCACCCGGCTGGGCAGCCGCAGCGAATCCCCCATCCACTTATGGCAATACGACAGCCGTCTGCCGCAGTCAATCCCTGATGCGTTCCCAACCCTGGAACGGCCATGATCGAACCGACTCAGGCGACCGGGATTCCGGCACAGGCCAGGATGTCCGCCGGCAGGCGTTGGGGGCGAAAGCGTTCGTCCACGCAGGCCAGCCGCACCGTGGCGGTGATCAGGGCGGGACCGGCGCCGGCGGCCCGCTCAATGCGCTGGCCCAGGTCCAGGGTGGCCCGGCGGCTGCGTTCGATCCAGACCGACACCTCCAGGGCATCGTCCAGGCGCGCCGGGGCGCGAAAATCGATTTCCAGTCGAACCACCGCGAAGCGCAGACCGGTCCGCTGAAAATAGGCTTCCTGCGCGATTCCCCCTGCCCGCAGCCACTCGGTCCGGGCCCGCTCCAGATATTTCAGATAATTGGCATAGTAGACCACCCCGGCGGCGTCGGTGTCCTCGTAGTAGACCCGCACCGGCCACGAAAAGACCGTCGGAACGGCGAACGACTCGGGAAGATTCATGGCAGACGTCCTTGAACGGGGCGGGCCAAATGGGCATAGGCGGCGGGGGTGGCCCGGCGACCCCGGGGGGTGCGGTCCAGCAGCCCCTCCTGCAGCAGATAGGGTTCGATCACGTCCTCGATGGTGTCCCGTTCCTCGCCGATGGCGGCGGACAGGGTGTCCAGCCCCACCGGGCCGCCGCCAAACTTGTCGATGATGGTGGTCAGCAGTCGCCGGTCCATGCTGTCCAACCCCTTGTGGTCCACCTCCAGCAATCCCAGGGCCCGGTCGGCCATGGGACGGTCGATGTGGCCGGCGCCCAGCACCTGGGCGAAATCCCGCACCCGCTTCAGCAGGCGGTTGGCGATGCGTGGGGTGCCGCGGGAGCGGCGGGCGATTTCCCCGGCTCCCGAACCGTCGATGACCACTCCCAGGATCACGGCGGAACGCTCGACGATCTCCTGCAGCTCGTCGGGAGAATAGAACTCCATGCGACCCAGGATACCGAACCGGTCCCGCAAGGGGCTGGTGAGCATGCCCGCCCGGGTGGTGGCCCCGGCCAGGGTGAAACGGGGCAGATCGATCTTGACCGAGCGGGCCGACGGACCCTCGCCGATCATGATGTCCAGCTGGTAATCCTCCATGGCCGGGTACAGGATTTCTTCCACTGCCGGGCTCAACCGGTGGATCTCGTCCACGAACAGCAGATCGCCCTCGTTGAGGTTGGTCAGCAGGGCGGCCAGGTCTCCGGCCTTTTCGATCACCGGGCCGGAAGTGGCCCGCAACCCCACCCCCATCTCGGCGGCGACGATCTGGGCCAGGGTGGTCTTGCCCAGTCCCGGGGGGCCGTACAGCAGCAGGTGGTCCAGGGGTTCGCCGCGGGTTCGTGCGGCGGTGAGGAACACCTGGAGGTTGTGCTTCAGCCGGCCCTGGCCGACAAATTCGGTCAGCCGGCGCGGGCGCAACCCGGCTTCGGCGGGTTTCTCGCCGGGATGTCCGTCACCATCGATCAGGCGTGGGTCGGAGGAATCGTGGTCCATGGCCGGGGGCGCGGGGTGGTGGCCCGGAGCGGGCGGTGCTGTCACGGACGGCCACCTTAACCCCGGTCACGTTCCGCTGCCAAGCCCTGTCCATGGGCCGGCTTGTTCCAGGATGCCCCCGCGGGTATGCTCGCAGCAGGTCTGTTCAGGATGGACAGGTCCACATTCCATGACCCTCTATCAGGGAGTTTGTCGTGACCGAAGACGACCTCTATGCGCGACTGACCGATATCTTCCGCGAGGTGTTCGAAGACGACGCCCTGGTGGTGACTCCCGAGCTGAGCGCCGACGACGTGCCGACCTGGAACAGCCTGAGCAACATCCGCATGGTGTTGGCGGTGGAGGAATCCTTCCAGGTGCGGTTTTCCAGCGCGGAGTTGAGCGGCAACCGCAACGTCGGTGAGTTCGTCGCCCAGCTCATGACCAAGCTGTGACAGACTGGAAGCCATGACGGACAGCCATCGGTTCACCCTGAAGGATCAACAGGATTTCGCCTGCCTGTCGGGGGATTTCAACCCCCTGCATGTCGATCCCGCCGCCGCCCGCCGCCTGTTGTTCGGCCAGCCGGCGGTTCACGGCATCCATGCCGTGGCCCGGGTGTTGGACGCATGGCTGGGGCGAAGATCGGACCCCGGGAAACTGGCCTGGACCACCCTGGCGGCGGTCTTCACCAGTCCCATGCCCCTGGATGAGCCCCTGACCTGGTGGATTCTGGAGGAACAGGTCGGGCGGGTGGTCTGCCGGCTGGCGGCGGGTGGCAACACCGTCGGCACTGTCACCGGGACCTGGCGGTCCCTAGAACAGGGGGAGGACAGGGATGAGCCGTCCCTGGCGCCGGTGCCCCGGACGCCCTGCCGGGAGCGATCCCGGGCGGAGGTTGCCAATGCCGCCGGTTCCCTGCCCCTGGGGCTGGACCACGACCTGGCGGCCCGACTGCTGCCCAACCTGATCCGGCGGATGCCGACGTGGCAACTGGCCCTGCTGTTGGCCACCACCCGTCTGGTGGGCATGGACTGCCCCGGTCTGGACTCCATCTATTCCAGCCTCGTCCTGGAGTTTTCGCCGCCGGGCGGACCGCGTCCCGACCGGTTGGATTACCGGGTCACCGCCTTCGACGACCGCTTTGCCCTGGTTACCCTGGCTCTCCAGGCGCCGGGGGGGGGGACCGGCACCATCGAGGCCTTCATCCGGCCCCGGCCCCGGGAACAGGCGCCGTTCGCCACCCTGGCGTCCCTGGTGCGGCCGGATGAATTCAGGGGGCAGCGCGCCTTGATCATCGGCGGATCCCGGGGCTTCGGCGAGGTGACCGCCAAGCTGCTGGCCGCCGGCGGGGCCGGGGTGGTTCTCACCCATTTCCAGGGCGCGGAGGCGGCCCAACGCATTGTCACGGAGATCACCCGGGGCGGGGGCCGGGCCGTCCCCCTGTTCCTGGACGCCCGGGCGCCGGATCCGCGCTGGGCTGAGTCCCTGGAGGCGGGCTGGACCCCGACCCATCTGTACTATTTCGCCACGCCCACCATCCTGGCCCGCAACCGGGGGTCCTTCACGGCCGAGCTGTTCGACCGTTTCTGCGCTTGCTATGTCACCGGTTTCGCCCGGCTGTTCGCCCAGGTGCGGGAGCGGTTTCCCGGGTGCCGCGATTTTTTTTATCCATCCAGCAGCCATGTGGCTGATCGGCCTACGGATTTGGGTGAATATCAGGTGGCCAAGGCGGCGGGCGAGGCGGTGTGCGCCTACCTGGAGAAATCCCACAAGGGAGTGAGGATTCAGGCCCCACGCCTGCCCCGGGCGGAGACCGGGCAGAGCGTCAGCCTGTTTCCCACCGCCGCCGCCGATCCGGCGCCCCTCATGCTGGCCTGCCTGCGGGAATTTCGGGAATTGGGGAGCCGGTAGGCGCTGGGGTCTGCCTTCCTCCGCTCTCAACCGGCCAGTTCCTTGAGTGCCAGGCGCAGGCCTTCTTCCAGACGGGTCACCGACGGGGTGAGAACCTGGTCGAGGGCGGCCTCCACCTGGGGTCGCTTGTAGCCCAGATTGACCAGGGCCGAGGCCAATTCGGCCCGCAAGGTGCCGGCAGGACTGGCGGTGGGTGCCCCCCCCCCCGGGGGTC
>PEAP01000166.1 GCA_002753665.1 Magnetococcales bacterium DC0425bin3 | reverse complement strand
GGTTTTTTTGCCAAAGTGACTTTGATGGAGGGGGGGGGGTGGGGGAGGCCTCCCTCCACCCTCCACCGATGAAAGCCGGTTTCCGGCTGCCACGGTCATTCGACCGGGCGGTTTCCGATCCGCCCTCTGGGAGTTCCCCATGAACAATCTGGTGGCCAAAACCCTGCAGGTGGCCGAAGCGGTGATCCTGGCCGTACCGAGAATCCGCCCGGTGCTGGGCGACCGCTGGCCAGAGTTCTGCGCCTTTCTGCGCCAGCTGCACGACAATCTCCAGAAGGGTCCCCATCCGGAATTCAGCGATCCCCTGCTGGAGGCCATCGCCTGGGGCTTTCCCACCCCCATCGAGCCGATTCTCTCCGGCATCCTGACCGCCAACCGCTTCGACTACCGCTTCATCACCGGCCGCCCCCGCCATTACCGTCAACTGCGCAAGGGCAGCCTGGTGACCCTGGAGCTGATCCAGCTCTGGCAGCGGGTGCAGGGCAAGAGCGCCGAGATGATGGCCCGGGAACCAGGTTGTCGAGAGGCCTGACATCCATGTCCGCTCCCGACCCCAGCGCCTATCCCGCCACGCTCATCCGCCAGGGCGACACTTGGCACCTGGTGCAGCAGGAATTGGGCATCCTGCTGCGCGGCGCCGATCCCGGGTCCCTGCTGGCCCAGTGCGAACAGCAGGCGGCCGACAAGCTGGCCCATTTCGCCCAGCTCCAGCTCGCCCCGCCGCCGCCCCCCGCCGCGCCCCGGCCCGGGGGCAGCCTGTTGGAACGGCGTCTGTCGCCCGGCATGAGGCGGTTCCTGAAGCAATTGGTCCTGGTGCTGGTGCTGGCCATTTTCCTTGGCGCCGCCATCCGGGATGCCGCCCGCATCACCCTGCTGCAACTGCCCGCCGCCTCCGGCAAGGCCATCGGCGCCGCGGTGGGACAACTGGATGCCCTGATCACCCAACTGGCCGCCCTGCCCCCGGAACGCCAGGAAGCCGTGGCCGCCAAACTGCGCCGTGGCCTGACGGCCCTGTCCCCGGTCACCCGGACGCTGCGGGAGGCGCTGGTGGCCGAATGTCCCGGTCCGGCGCCGGACCCGATGCCGGCCGGACCCCGTTGACCGCCGGCGCCATGGCCGCCCTGCCCTTTCCCAGGCATCCCCGCCTGTTCCTGGCGGTGGTGTTCCTGCTCTTGTCCGTGGTGGGACTCCACTCGGTGGCCCTGGACCCGTCCCGCAACGAGCCGATCAAGTTCAAACCCCTGCCCGAGCTGCCCCTGATGTGGCAGGACAACCGCGACGCCTATGCCAACTTCTGGTCGGTGGTCTATTTCCCCGAGTTCTACCACCGGGTGCGCACCCGCATCGAGCGGCCCGGGCAGATCGGCCCGACCCATGGCATCGGCCTGATCTGGTACCAGATCCTCCAGCCCCTGCCCCTCTGGGAAAACCAGCTGGGCGGGATGGCGGCGCCGAAGAAATTGATTCTGGCCATGGTGCTGGCCGAGGCCACCGTCCACATGCTGCTGGCCGCGGCCACCATGGCCGCGGCGTTCATCCTGTTCCGCGCCTGGATGCCGCCGCCCTTCGCGGCCCTGGGGGTCGGCCTGATGATGCTGCATCCGTTCATGTTCTACAGCATGGGGATCTTTCATCAGACCATTCTGCAGTTTTCCAGCGCGGTCTTCATGACCCTGTTCCTGTTTCTGCTCATTCCCCAGCGCACCACGCCCCCGGTGTGGTGGCGGGATCTGACCCTCTACGGGGTTCTCACCGGCTGGCTGACCCTGGCCAAGATGACCCTGGCCCCCCTGGGAACCGTTCTCTGCGTGGCATTGTATTACAAACGCTGGCGCGAAGTGATCTGGATTTTATTGCTGATCGCCGGAATGTTCGGCCTGTATCGGGTCTATCTGCACCTCGATGGCCTGGAGTGGTACAGCACGGGCATGAACGCCGAAAACGCCCAGGGGGTTTGGCTGGTGGAGGCCCTGCTGACCCCCTCGACCTGGCCCGGCCTGCTGGCCGCCCTGCCCCTGGAGCTGGCGCGGTTCGTGAAAGCGGTGGTGATTTTCCAGGGCTATTGGCTGATTCCGGCCGTCCTGGGCGCCCGGCTGCTGTGGCGCACCCCGGAGGGCCGGGGAGCGGCCGGTTTCATGGTGCTGGCGGTGGTCTGGAACTTCGTCCAGGGCTACGCCTCCCGCCGCCACCACATGCCCTACATGAGCGCCGATTTCTGGTTCCTGACCTGCGGCGCGACCGCCTACTGGTGCCACCGCCGCCACGCCGCCGGCCGCCTGCCCCCGACCTGGCTCTATGCCGGCCTGGCGATCGGGATCGCCCTGTGGAACGCCCAGTGGGTGTTTTTTTGAGGGGACCGTTGCCCGATTGCCATGGATCACAGATCACAGGTCCGGGATAGAGTTCCCATAACGGTCATAAACAGGTCATGATCGGGAGATTGTCCAAGGTCTGCGCAAAGCTGAAGATAAAGACTGACCCATTGATACCATAACCCTTCGAAACGCCCGCGGCTCGCGGGGATCACGGAAGGCAATAGAACCATAAGATCCTGTGAAATTGTCAGGGCTTCCTTCTTTCGGCCCAGTCCAGTCAAGAACACACTCAATGTCAGCATCGCCAATACCAGGTCCTCGGTGACTTCTTTCCCGTCGACCTGTTGTTTATCCCGAAAGAACGCCACCCATTCCCTGGCGATGGTCAGGCCTTCTTCCAGGTCGCCCCGTCCGAGAGCCTGTTCGACAAGCGCCGCATAGATCAATGAGATTTTGGCAAAATACTTTTTTTCTCCTTCAGGATAATGCTCCGCGGGCGCGGCGAGCCATTGTTCGAGGATGCGACGATCGACCTGATCCCGGGTAAAGTCAGGAAAGGCTGGTGCGTCTGGACGACCGGTCCCCGCCTCGGTGGCATCCACAAGAGACCGGCCAAACCCGGCCGCCCGGGGAAAGGCCTGGATCAAGGCATCCCGGGCCGCATCCCCATGGGGAGGACGAAGATGTTCGAGAAGCTGCTGGAGTGCCGGAGCGCTGGCGTCGTGGCCATGGAGGGCGAGCAGTTCTTCCCGACGACCGTCGGGCAGGGCCGCCAGGGCCGCCACCCCCGCCATTCCCGGCAGGGAGATCAGGTTGATCAGGGCGGACGGCTTGTCTCCGGCCGGGCTCCCAGCCACCGTCCCCCCGAGGCCATCCTGGATCAGGTTGATCAGGGCGGACGGCTTGTCTCCGGCCTGGACATCGATCCATTCCACGATCCGTTCATGGTGACGCACCGCCTGCGGCAAGGCCGACTCGAACAACACCCGGACCGCAGCCTGGGCGTCCGAATCAAGCCGGCTCATGGCCGGTCACTCCCTGCCAAATCCGACTCACCAGGGGGACAATTTCATACAGACCGTGGGCATAGTAGCTCTGGATGACGAATTCATTGTCCAGGTCGCTGCCATAGAACGGGTCACTGCCTGGCACGGAAATTTCCATCCTGTTGTTGCGAATTGCTTCCAACAGAACGTTGGTTCCGTCAGGAGAAATCCGCAGCATCTCCCGCAGACGTTGCCGGAATACCTCCAGGTACCAGTCGATGTCACGAGGGAACGGCAGCTCCCTGACGGATCGCTCATAGGCAATGCGCAGATGTTGCAGAAAGAGACCCGGCAGATGGTTGGCCAGACGGGCCGCTTCCGCCACCACGGGAGACGGCAGGAAATCCCCCGGGTCGCCGTCGCGTGGACCAAAAGTGACCATATGGACCCCGTAGATCTCCGCCAGCGTCTCTTCCGGCATGGGAGAATGCCAACTCAGGTCCACCAGGGTGTGGAACTCCTTCTTCGAGCGGGCATACAGAGAGCGAGCGGTGAGCAGGACATCGATGCCCCGACAGCGATACAGGGCCAGCAAGGCATCCGCCAACTGCGACCGTTGCCCGGTCCGTTCTCCTTCCCCGTATTCCCTGTCACCGGCATCCACCACCAGCAGATCGGCGTCATCCACCAGGATTAACAGATGGTCGAGTCTCTTCAAACGCAACAAGGTGTCCACCATGATACCGATATACTCGGCATAGGCATCGGGACCCGGAACCCCCAAGGTGACGCTCTCCTCTTCCCCTTGCCCCCGGCCGGCTCCCATGCGCATTTGGAATTGGAGAATCTTGGGAACCGGGGTCGCCCGCACATCCAGCCCCAATTGACTTTGGTCCTGGCGGGAAACCTTCCACTGCACCTGGTTGGCACCGCTGGAAAAGCGGGCCACCTGCTCCATCAGGTCGATGGTCCTGGAAAACCAAGCCTGCCCGATATCGTCCAGCTGGGCAGGGTCCACTTGGGCAAGGCAGTCCAGAAACAGATCTCTGGCCTGATCGAACAGCATCCGCATCACCGCACCGGCCCGACCCTGTGCTCCCGTGCCGCCACGATGATCTGCCGACGTTTCGGGTTCTTACGGAATTCCGCCAGAATGCGCCGGGCCAAATGGGATTTTCCGGAACGGGTCTGACCGTGGATGACCCATACATCCTTGGCCAAACCCTTGCTCGAACGCTTGCCGGCCACATCCAGATTGGCCTGCAATTGCCCGTATCCCTCGGACAAGGCCGTCTCACGGCCCCGGAACAGCTTGATCACCATGCGCGGATCTTCGGGGGTCTGGGACCGGAACAGATTGGTGTCGGCAAAGAGAATGGGCGTCATGGGAGCGGCTCCGGGCATGGTGGGAGGGTGGAGGGAGGCAGCCTCCCGCCAGCGGTCGTCACGGCGCCGGTTCGTCCAGGCGCACCAGCCGGAAACCCAGGGTGTTGCTGCTGGCGGTGACCGCCACGCGGTTGCGGTGGGCCACCCGGCAGGCGCCCACCTGGCTGCGCCAGCAGCCGCCCCGGCGCACCCGGCCCTCGCCATAGGGGGCGCCACGGGGATTGCGGTCCGGGCTGCGGGTGTAATAATCCTCTGCGTACCAGTCCGAGGTCCATTCCCAGACGTTGCCCAGCATGTCGTGAATCCCCCAGACATTGGGTTCCCGGGTGGCCACCGCCATGGTGGCCTTGGCGTTCTTGGCGTACCAGCAGTACCTGTTCAATTGGGCCGGATCGTTGCCGAAGTGGAAGATGCCTTCGCTGCCGGCCCGGGCGGCGTATTCCCATTCCGCCTCGGTGGGCAGACGGATCTCGTATTTGGCGCCCAGCATGCGCGCATATTTGCGCAGGAATTCCTGGATGTCGTCCCAGGTGACGCGCTCCACCGGATGATTGCCCTGGGACTGGTCGAACAGCCCCCTGGCATCCCCCATCACCTTGACCCACTGTCCCCAGGTGACCGGTGTGCGCCCGATCCAGAAACCGTCCAGGATCACCTCGTGCAGCGGGCTCTCGTCGGACCGCCAGCCGGGGGCGCCCTTGGGGCTGCCCATCTTGAAGCGACCGCCAGGAATCCAGACGAAATCGATCCCGGCGACGCCTTCCGTCCAGACCTGCCCGACCTGGCGCTGGTCCGCCGGCG
>PEAP01000165.1 GCA_002753665.1 Magnetococcales bacterium DC0425bin3 | reverse complement strand
TCGGCTTCACCATGTGGGCACAGGCGGTCCGGCAGGCCGGCACCACCAGCGTGGACGCCGTGCGTCAGGCCATGTACGGCCAGAAGGTCCCCAACCTGACCGGCGGCGTCGCGGTCATGAACACCAATCACCACCTCTCCAAACCGGTCCTCATCGGCGAAATCCAGCCCGATGGCCAGTTCGAAACCGTGTGGCAGACCCACGGCACCATGGTGGGAGATGCCTGGTCGGACTACATCCCCGAATCCGCCAAACTCACCGCCGACTGGACCTACCCCTGGGTTTGCGGCAACTGTGAAAAGCCGAAGTATTGAGACGACCCGCAAGCGCATCAGAGGGGTTTCGGACTCCGAAGCCCCTCCTCCCACTGCCGGCGGAGTGGTTCCCATGTTCCGAAGATTCCACCGTTCGATCGCCGCCCTGGGCGTGCTGCTGACCCTGTGGCCGATCCCGGGTGCGGCGACCCTCCAGGAGGACCTCGCCGGGCTGGGCAACGGCTCCTTCGCCACCCGCATGGCGGCCGTGACCCGGCTGGGGGCCAGCGGCGCGGGGGCCGTGGTCCCGGCGCTGCAGGCGCTGCTCGACGGCCGCCTGCACCGCCGCCTGGCCGACGACCGGGTGGTGGTGGCCGAGGAGCGCGGCAGCGTGCTGATCCTCACCGATCCCCTGACCGGCGCCGAACTGGCACAGACCACCCCGGACGCGGTGGACAAGATCCGCATCAACAACCGGCTGCGCACCCTGATCCGCGCCACCCTGGGTGGCCTGACCCTGCGAAGCCCCGATCCGGCCCAACGCCTGGTGGCGGCCCAGGCGGTGTTCAAGGGCCGCGACTTCGATCTCGAACCGACCCTGCGCCAGGTCCTGGAGCGGGAAGCGGAGCCTGCGGTCAAGGCCGCCATGACGAAGGCCCTGGCCGCTCTGCGCCTGGCCAACCCGGGCGAAAGCGCCGTCCGGGTGGCGGCGGCGACCACCCTGGCGACCTTCGGCGGCCAGGAGGTGCGGGCCCTGCTGGCGGAAGTGGCGGCCACCAACCCCGACGGCACGCCCCGGGAGGCCGACCCGGAAGTCCACCGGGCCGCCGTGGCCGGCCTGGCCCTGGTGGAAGAGCGGTTGCGCCTCATGAACGGCGTGGGCAACCTGTTCCAGGGGTTGAGCCTGGGGTCCGTGCTGCTGCTGGCCGCGGTGGGGCTCGCCATCACCTTCGGGGTCATGGGGGTGATCAACATGGCCCATGGCGAGCTGGTGATGCTGGGCGCCTATACCACCTTCCTGGTCCAGGAGCTGTTCCGGAACCATTTTCCCGATGCGTTCGGCTGGTCGCTGGCGCTGGCGGTGCCCCTGGCTTTCCTGGTTTCGGGCCTGTTCGGGGTCGCCATGGAGCGGGGCGTCATCCGCTTTCTCTACGGCCGGCCCCTGGAAACCCTGCTGGCCACCTGGGGCCTCAGCCTGATGCTGCAACAGCTGGTGCGCAGCCTGTTCGGCCCCACCAACCAGGAGGTGGGCAATCCCGCCTGGATGAGCGGGGCCATCGAGACCGCCCAGGGGCTGGTGCTGACCTGGAACCGCATCGCCATCATCCTGTTCGCCCTGGCGGTCATCGCCGGGCTGGCCCTGATCCTGCGCCACACCCCCCTCGGGCTGCAGATGCGCGCCGTGACCCAGAACCGCCCCATGGCCGCCGCCATGGGCATCCGCACCGGCTGGGTGGATGCCCTGACCTTCGGGCTGGGCTCCGGCATCGCCGGGGTGGCCGGGGTGGCCCTGAGCCAGATCGACAATGTCTCGCCCAATCTGGGACAGGCCTACATCATCGACAGCTTCATGGTGGTGGTGTTCGGCGGGGTCGGCAACCTGTGGGGCACCCTGCTGGGGGCCTTCAGCCTGGGCATCGTCAACAAGCTCCTGGAACCCGTGGCCGGCGCCGTGCTGGGCAAGATCCTGGTGCTGGTGGGGATCATCCTGTTCATCCAGAAGCGCCCCCGGGGCCTGTTCGCCCTCCGGGGCCGGGCGGTGGAGGCCTGAGCCCATGACCACCAGGCATCACCTGCCGGGCTTTCTGACCGGCGACCGGGGCGGTCTCGTGCTGCTGACCCTGGTGCTGGGCGCGGCCCTGCTGGTGCCGGCCGGCAACCTGCTGCTGGCCGAGTCCCATCCCCTCCATGTCCCCACCTATCTGGTCGGCCTCCTGGGCAAATACCTGGCCTTCGCCCTGCTGGCGCTGGCGGTGGACCTGATCTGGGGCTTCGCCGGCATCCTCAGTCTGGGCCACGGCGCCTTCTTCGCCCTGGGCGGTTATGCCATGGGCATGTACCTGATGCGCCAGATCGGCGCCCGGGGCGTCTACGGCCACCCGGTGCTGCCCGATTTCATGGTGTTCCTCGACTGGCAGCAACTGCCCTGGTACTGGTACGGCTTCGATCTCTTCCCCGTGGCCCTGCTCATGGTGTTCCTGGTGCCGGGGGCGCTGGCCCTGGTCTTCGGCTGGTTCGCCTTCCGCAGCCGGGTGTCCGGGGTGTATCTCTCCATCATCACCCAGGCCATGACCTATGCTTTGCTGCTGGCCTTCTTCCGCAACGACATGGGGTTCGGCGGCAACAACGGCCTGACGGATTTCAAGGATCTCCTGGGGTTCGATCTGCAGGCCGACGCCACCCGCGCCGCCCTGTTCAGCGCCACCGCCCTGGCCCTGGCCGGCGGCTATCTGCTGTGCCGCTTCATCACCGCCTCGAAGCTGGGCCGGGTGCTGCGGGCCATCCGCGACGCCGAAAGCCGCACCCGGTTTCTCGGCTACCGGGTGGAGCATTACAAGCTGTTCGTGTTCGTGGTCTCCGCCATGCTGGCCGGCCTGGCCGGGGCGCTGTATGTGCCCCAGGTGGGCATCATCAACCCGGGGGAGTTCTCCCCGGCCAATTCCATCGAGATCATCATCTGGGTGGCGGTGGGTGGGCGCGGCACCTTGTTCGGCGCGGTGCTGGGGGCGCTGCTGGTCAACTACGGCAAGACCTGGTTCACCGGCGCCCTGCCCGAAGCCTGGCTCTACCTGCTGGGCGGGCTGTTCATCGGCGTGACCCTGTTCCTGCCCCGGGGCGTGGTGGGGCTGCTGGTGGGTCGGCGCCGCGACCTGGAGGGATCTCCGTGACCACCGCGGCCCATCGCCCCGACGATACCATCCTCTACCTGGATGCGATCTCGGTGAGCTTCGACGGTTTCAAGGCCCTCGACGGCCTGAGCTTCTATGTGCGCCGCGGCGAGCTGCGCGCCATCATCGGCCCCAACGGTGCCGGCAAGACCACCATGATGGATGTGGTGACCGGCAAGACCCATCCCGACATCGGCCAGGTGATCTTCGCCGACCGGGTGGATCTGACCCGGCTGGACGAAGCCCGGATCGCCAACCTGGGCATCGGCCGCAAGTTCCAGAAGCCGACGGTGTTCGAGACCCAGACCGTGTTCGACAACCTCGAACTGGCCCTGGCCGGGGACCGGGGCCTGTGGGCGGCCCTGTTCTTCCGCCTCGATCCGGCCCAACGGCAGCGCATCGACCAGGTGCTGGAGACGGTGCGCCTCACCGACCATCGCCACCGCCTGGCGGGCCACCTGTCCCACGGCCAGAAGCAGTGGCTGGAGATCGGCATGTTGCTCATGCAAAATCCGCAATTGCTGCTGGTGGACGAACCCGTGGCCGGCATGACCGATGAGGAAACCCAACGCACCGCCCAGATGCTCAAGGAGATCGCCCGCAGCCGCTCGGTGGTGGTGGTGGAGCATGACATGGCCTTCGTCAAGAGCCTGGACTGCCGCGTGACGGTGCTGCACGAAGGCGCGGTGCTGGCCGAAGGCAGCCTGGCGACCATCCAGGCCAACGAGCGGGTCATCGAAGTCTATCTGGGACGCTGAGACCATGCTGCATGTGACCAAAGTGGATCTGTTCCATGGCGCGAGTCAGGCCCTGAGGCAGGTGGGGTTGACCGCCCGGGTGGGTCAGATCACCTGCGTGCTGGGCCGCAACGGCGTGGGCAAGAGTTCTCTCATGCGCGCCGTGGTGGGCCTGCAGGCCGTCGCCAGCGGGCGCCTGGTTTGGGAGAACCGCGACATCACCCACCTGCCGGCCCATGCCCGGGCCCGGTCGGGCATCGCCTATGTGCCCCAGGGGCGGGAGATCTTTCCCCTGCTGACCGTGGAGGAGAACCTGCAAACCGGCTTCGCGCCGCTGCCCCGGGCATTGCGCCATGTGCCGGACGAGATCTTCGAGCTGTTTCCGGTGCTGCGGGACATGCTGGCCCGGCGCGGCGGCGATCTGTCCGGCGGCCAGCAGCAGCAGCTGGCCATCGCCCGCGCCCTGGTGACGCGCCCGCGCCTGCTGGTGCTGGACGAGCCCACCGAAGGCATCCAGCCCAACCTGATCCAGGAGATCGAACGGGTCATCCGCCTGCTGGCCGCACGGGGCACCATGGCCATCCTGCTGGTGGAGCAGTATTTCGAGTTCGCCCGCGCCCTGGCCGATGCCTTCGTGGTGCTGGACCGGGGCGAGGTGGTCATGGCCGGAACCGCCGGGGAGCTGCGGGAGAATGAAGTCCGACGCCATCTCACCGTCTGAGGCCCCGTCGGCCGGATCCGCAAGCCCGGACGGATGGCTGCGGCTGAGCCTGGTGCAGCGCCACGGCGCCACCCGGCTGCAGACCCTGGGCCAGGGCGGCGCCCTGCGCGTGCTGTGGCCCCGGCCCCCGCTGGGGGAACCCCTGCAGGCCGTGCTGACCAACACCGCCGGGGGGCTGGTGGGGGGCGATCGGATGACCATCGATCTCCAGGCCGGCGCCGGCACCCGGGCCCTGGTCATGGCCCAGGCAGCGGAAAAGGTCTATCGCAGCACCGGCGCGGACTGCATCGTGGAGACCACGGTCGCGGTGGCCGAGGACGCCCTGCTCGAATGGCTGCCCCAGGAGACCATCCTGTTCCAGAACGCGCGCCTGCGCCGCCGGACCCGGATCGAGGTGGCGGACACGGCCCGGCTGCTGGCCGGGGAACTGCTGGTGTTGGGCCGCGAGGCCCATGGCGAACGTTTCACCCGGGGCCGGCTGCGGGAGGTGTGGGAGGTATACCGCGCCGGGCGCCTGGTGTGGGCGGATGTCCTGCATCTGGACGGGCCGCTGGAGGAACTCCGCCAGCATCCCGCGGCCCTGGCCGGGGCCGGATCCTGGGCGACCCAGCTCTATATCGGCCCCGACGCCGCGGACTGGCTCGCCCCGACCCGCGCCTGGCTGGAAGAACAGGACCCGGAACGCCTGCGGGTGGCCTGTGGCCTGGTGAACGGTCTGCTGCTGGTGCGCTGGCTGGGCTGGAACACCCTGGCCCTGCGGCTGGCCTATGGGGCATTGTGGGCACGATGGCGCGCCCGGGCCGGGCGGCCGGAGCGGCTGCCCAGGTTGTGGCACATCTGATTTTGATGGATGGGGGAGACCTCCCTCCACCCTCCACCGATGAAAGCCGCTCCGCGACTGTCACGGTAACTCCAAT
>PEAP01000164.1 GCA_002753665.1 Magnetococcales bacterium DC0425bin3 | reverse complement strand
GTCTACGAGACCTGGAACGCCACCACCCACGCAGGAACCTATCTCTGCGCCAACTCCGACCAGACCCCCTACAGCCAGCGGCTGGACCTGACCAACGGCGGTGTCCTGCACCTCTGCGCCAGCGCCCGTTTCCTGCTGATCGCCAGTTTCTACGGCGGAACCTGGGGCAGCAGCAGCTACAACGGCCCTTCCGGCTGCTTCGAGCGCACCCGGGTCTGCCCCTGGGACACCGTGGCCGCCGGATGGCCGCCCTTCCTCTTCGCCAACCTGGGCTACTGGGCCTACAACGACACCAGCGCCACCGCGCCCCGCAAACCCTCCCGTACCGGGGCGATTCTCACCGGCGCGTCGGCGGGTCTCAATGCCAACGTCATTCCCTTTGGCAGCTTGAGCTGGTTCATGACCAATCTCAGCGGGGTGGACCAAAAGGTTCCGGACGACGCGGGAGGCTCCTTCATTCCCTTTTCCCCCATCCTGTTGGTGGACAGCGGCAACATGCCCATGCACTACGGCGAGATCACCAGCCTGTGCGACCTGTGGGTGCTGCCCCAGGGGGTGGCCGCCAACCTGGATGTGATTCAGAAGAGCGGGATCAACTATCTCTGCCTCCAGGCCCAGACCTCGGGGAAGATGTTCGCGGTGAGAAAGGGATGAGACCATGGCCAACGCCTTTCCCGTCCCCTGGACGCCCCCCGTCGGCTGCGGGGGATTCACCGCCGCTGCGCCCCGCTTCGGCAAATCCGCCCCGGTCCCATCCCCGGTGACCACCGGCGTCCAGACCGCCACCCGGCAGGGTGTCGCGGCCAATGCCGTGGCTTCCTCCACCCCTTCCCAATACTGGAGCAGCTGACATGCTCACCTTCGCGGATCGCGTCAAGGAGTCCGCCGCCGTCTCTGGGGCGGGAGCCTACATCCTGAACGGGGCCGTGCCCGGCCACCAGGGGTTCATCGAGGCTCTGGGCGGCGACCGGCGTTGCGCCTGGTGCGCCGAACGGGGCAGCCTGTGGGAGGTCGGCGAGGGCGTCGTGGATGCCGCCGGGGGAACTGTCTCCAGGGAGCGCATCCTCTCCTCGTCCGCCGATGGAGCGGCGGTGGACTGGCCCGCCGGGAGCGTGGTGGCCCTGTTCTGCGTCGCCCCGGCGGAAGTGATCCAGCGCGGCGTGCGCAGCGGCGTCACCGTCACCACCCCCGGCATGCTGCGGGTGCAGACCGGAGTGGCCCGCTGGTATCCGCCCATGGCGGTAATCTTCACCGCCTGGGAAGCCTGGGTCGGTCAGGCCCCCGGCGGCGGCGTCGCCGCCCAGTTCACCCTGCGCAAGAACGGCGTCGCCGTGGCCTCCGGCAGCATCGTCGCCGGGAGCCAGCGCCTGCCCCGCGAGGCCATCTCCCTCTCCCTGACCCCCGACGACTGGCTCACCCTGGATATCACCCAGACCGGCGTCAGCCCCCAGGGGTCCGACCTCACCGTGCGGCTGATCCCCTGAATGCGAGGCATCGGGCTTCAAGCCTCGGATCTCAGGCAGGCACTGCCGGACTTTTTCTTTCCCTGGGGGCCGAGGCCCGAGGCCCGAGGTCCGAAGCCTGAGAGGGTATTGATCCCGTGACCATCGCCGACCGCGCACTCGCAGCCGTTCCCGTCGCCGGAACGGGAGGCTCCCGCATCGAACGCCGCTGCGCCCTGCCCTGGGGCGGAACCGGCGTCGTCGAACGGGGATGGCGGTTGCCCTACGAGTCGCCGCTGCTTTCAGGCCAGACGGTGCTGCCCTGGCGTCTGGCGGTGGAGCAGGCGGTCGCCTCGGTCTGGGATCTGGAGATCGCTATCGGGCTGGCCTGCCCCTATTCCGTGGAGCGGGTGGCCACCGGGATCGTCTTGCCCTATGGCCCCTTGTCCTTCTGGCTGGATGGGCTCTGGGTTCAGGCCGGGCTGACGCTCCCCTGGGGGAACGCCTCCGGCATGGCAGCAGCCTGGGCCTTTCCCCATGATGATGCAGCGGGGGTGGCCCGGTCGCTGGAGATCCCCTTCGGGGACAAGGAGGATATTCCCCGACCCATCGCCTCCGGCCTGGCTGCTCTCTCCGGCGCACCGGTGGCCGGAACGGCGGCGGGACGCATCGAGGCCCGTTGCGCCCTGGGCTGGGGTGTCGATGGGCTGGTCGAACGGGCCTGGAGGTTCCCCTACGGCCAGATCCACGCCGGACGCCAAGTCGAACTGCCCTGGCGCATGCCGGTGGAAAACGAATGTGGGCTGTCCTGGGACATCGAACTCGCCCTGGCCACAGCCTTTCTCTATTCCGGCAGGCGCATCGAAGTTGTCTCGGAGGCGGCCTACGGCGATCTGGCCTTCTACCTGGACGGAACCTGGGTCCATGCCGGAATAGCCCTGCCGTGGGGCAAGGCGACGCAAACGGGAGGGGCCTGCTCCTGGCCCTGGGACGACGCGGCGGCGGTGAGGACGACCCAGGTCTTCCCCTGGGAAGACGAATCCGCCGACGCCTGGATCCTGCGCGTCTCCACCGGGACGGTGCTGGCAAGCGCTCCCGTTGCGGGAACGGCGACCGGACGAATCGAAACCGCCTGGGAAATCCCCTGGGACCAGCCCTGGGTCAACTTGGTGCTGGAGTTTCCCTACGCCTTGCGGGCGGAAGCCCAGGCCGTTTTGCCCTGGGACAACGCCCAGGCGCGGGCCGGGATGGCCCATCCCTACGGCGACCTGCTGGCCCTGGCCCGGATGGAATGCTCCTGGGAACCGGCGCTCCGGATCTCGGCGGGACTGGACGAGGCTTACGGCTCCAGCATCGCCATTACCCGCATGGAGCTACCCTTCGGAAACGGCTCGGTGCTGGCCGCGTGGAGACTCCCCATCCACTTCACCGTCACCACCCGGCTGGAGACCTCCTGGTCTATGCGGGGACTGACCGGACGGCAGATGGAGCTGGGCTGGGGCTTCACCACTCCCGTGGCCGGGCAGGAGACATTTTCCTACGCCCTGCTGGCCCGCACCCCCGTGAACCGCGCCCTCACCGGTTCCTGGGATCTGGCCAACGAACGCCCACCTTTGCGGGCCAGGAGCGGGGTCCGGGCCATCCACTTCGGGGTTCAGCTATGATCCTGTCCGCCAGCCTCTCCCTCGCCGAGGGCGATTTCGCCTGGAGCGGTTCCCTGGAGTTGGACGATCCCGCCAGTTTCCAGAGGGTGAAGGTGGACGACCCCATCACCCTGGAGTTGGGCGGCGAGGTCTTCAAACTGGTGGTGGACAACAAGACCCTGGAGCGCAACGGCGTCGGCCTGCCCCGCTTCAGTGTCTCGGTGATCAGCCCAACGGTGCGCTGGACCTTGCCACGGGCCGCGCCCATGGAGCGGACCTGGAGTGATCCGGTCCAGGCCCGCGCCGCCGCCGAGGAGGTTGTTGGCGAGGAGATTGTTTGGGAGTTGGTGGACTGGCTCATCCCCGGCGGCAGGCTGGCGGTTCACAACGCCACCCCTGCCGACGTGGTCCGGACCATCGCCGAGGCCGCCGGGGGCGTGGTGGAGACCTTGCCGGATGGCCGGTTGTGGGTCAGGCATCGTTTCCCGGTGGCGGTCCCCGACTGGGCCACGGCCACCCCGGATCACATCCTCACCGATGCCGCCGACAACCTGTCGTGCCGCGAATCCCACATGCTGCGCCGCCGGGTCAACCGCGTGCTGGTGCGGGGCTATCTGCCCCAATCCGGCCATCTCGCAGCCGAGGTGGACAATCGCCCGGACGGACTGAACGAGGGCCGGAACGGCTTCTTCGCGGGCGAGATCGCTCATCTGCTAGTTCACACCGGGCCGGAGGTGACCAGCGTGGAGCTGGCCGCATCCGCCGGGTTGCTGCTGCCGGGACCGGAGCAGACCCTGCGCCTGACCCAGGACATCGTCTTCGACGGCGTCGCCTCGGCCACCCTGGACCAACCCGCAGCTTCCATCGATTCGGTGATCTGGCTGGGCAACGACCTGGGGACGCTCACCCTGGAAGCCGACTGCAGCACCCTGTCTGCCGAACGCGCCGGGGTGGCCATCGCCCGCATCGCTTACACCGCCGTAGCCCGTTCCTGGGGCCTGACCTCGCCGGAGACCGTGGCCGGACTGGATGCCTTTCCGGTGCAAGTACGAGCCGTGGCCCGGAGCGGCGCAACACCCCTGGACGGGGAGATCATCTGCCAGCGCGGCGCAGGCGATCATCCCGGTGAGGACATCCCCAATCCCCTCCTGGCCGACACCCTGGCCAAACTTTCCCGTGGACGTGCCGAGATCGACAGCGGCGAGATCCTGCAGGAGGTCTCCCTGACCTGTCTGCATCGCCCCGGTATCCTGCCGGGCCACCTGATCGAGGTCCACGACGCCCTGATGGGTCAGACCTGGCGCGGCAAGGTGACCGGCGTCACCCACACCGCCGCCGGGCCGCGACTCACCACCACCCTGGAGATCCTGCGCCATGTCCCAGCCGCTGTTTGATCTGCAACGCCTGCTGGCCGGGCGTCAAACCATGACCGGGCGCGTGGTGGCCCTCAATGGGGGGATGGTCCGCGTGGCCACGGCCCAGGGGGTGGTGGAGGTGGCCGCCGAGGCAGGAATTCAGCCCGGAGACCGGGTGATGGTGCGCGACGGGCGGGCCTTCAGAAGCCGGGGAACAACGCACGCGCCGGTATTTTTCGTGTGACCATTCCAGGACGGCGTTCCATCATGATGGCCCCTGGGATTCTCGGAGACTGGCCTCCAAGGCAACCGTCTTCGCGACCCATCGAGCTGGCAGGGCACTTGGAACTCCGAGGAAAATCCAGTCCAGGGTGATGTGAAACAGGCTGGCCAGACGGGTCATGGCATGGAAATCGGGAGCGGTTTCCCCGGCTTCCCATCGCGCCAGGGCGGAAGACTCGACCTCGATGGCTGTGGCGACTTCCTCGGGTCCAAGCTCCATCGCCATTCTGGCCGCCTTGATGCGACAAGCGATGGCGGCCACCTGTTCCCGGGTGAACTGGAAACCGGAAAGTTCGCCGCGCAGAATCCAATCCGTGGAGATGCCATACGTCTTCGAGAAGCGGATGAGGGCCATCAGATCGATAGATCGACGCCCCGTCTCCCAGTGATTCCAAGCACTGGTTCCCACCCCGAGGGCCGCGCACGTCTGCCGTTGGCTCAGCCCCAGAGATTGACGGGCTGCCTTCAGGCGTTGGCCGATGATCTTCAGGAAATTGGGATCGTTGAGGTCGTCGCTCATGACCAGCAAACCCATCAAAGTTTCAGCAGCGTCTTCATCAAGTGGCAGGGTAGGCAGGAAGGATCGCCCCTGAAAAGCCAGTCGAGGGAGAGTCCAAACTTCTCGGCGAGTACGGACATGGCCTCGAGGTCAGGCCGGGCGCGACCGCTCTCCCAGGTTTCCAGGGTTTCCGTGCGGATGCCCAGCTGAGGTGGACCCCATCGTCAAGACAATTTCAACCCCAGGATAAGCTCTGAACCGGATGCTCCATTTTGGAAACTCCTGGTACCACCCGCTTGG
This sequence comes from Magnetococcales bacterium DC0425bin3, assembly GCA_002753665.1. Classification (GTDB taxonomy): domain Bacteria; phylum Pseudomonadota; class Magnetococcia; order Magnetococcales; family DC0425bin3; genus DC0425bin3. The sequence goes on along the minus strand of PEAP01000164.1, from coordinate 18 downwards.
GCGGCATCATCCAGCTTG
>PEAP01000163.1 GCA_002753665.1 Magnetococcales bacterium DC0425bin3 | reverse complement strand
GAAATCGCTCCCCCCCCGCCCCAGGCGGAACCCTTTCCCGCCCCGGCTCCCGAAGTCGGGCAACAGGATCCCCAATGGGTGGTGGGCCCTGCCTTCCTGAACGTGCGGGATGCCCCTTCTTTGAAGGCGCCGGTGCGTTTTTTTCTCACCCAGGGCCAGGTGGTGACCTCGAATCTCAGCCAGACCGACGATCGCTATCAGTGGCGCCGCATCCAGCTGGACAACGCCAGCTATTGGGTCGCCGAACGCACCGTGGGTCCGGGGCCGGTCTATCTCCACCCCCTGCCGGTGGGCGATTCCCCCCAGTCGGTCGAAATTCCTGCCGACTACCGGGGTCCATTGATCCGGGTGTTCAAATCCGAACGGCGGCTCCATCTGCTGGCCGGCACTCCAGACAAGTGGTACCCGCTGGAAAAAATGTATATCCACCTGGGCACCGTGCCCGAGGGCCCCAAGCAGCAGCGGGGCGATCTGCGCACCCCGGAAGGGCTCTATTACGTCACCCACGTCAATCCCGCCAGCCGCTATGGCCGCGATCCGGAGACCGGCGGCCCCCTGATGTCCTTCGCCCTCAGCTATCCCAACACCGTCGATGCCTGGCGGGGGTATCGGGACGGCATCATCGGCCCCGAGGTGTATCATCGCATCCTGAACCAGGTGGCCAACAAGGAACTGCCACCCCAGAACACCCCCCTGGGCGGCGCCATCATGATCCATGGCTCCGAACGCCATCGGGGCAACTGGACCGAAGGCTGCATCGCCCTGTCCGACAACGATCTCAAAACATTGGCCAAATATGTGACCCGTGGCACCTGGGTGGAAATCCGCCCCTGACCCCCGATCACGCCCTGTCGTCCCCCTGTCGCCGACCATGACACAGGTCCGCTCCCCTCTGGATGCTGCGGATCCAGGGTAGCGGTGACGCGGCTTTTTCCGCTATAATAGTGAAGAAAACGCAAGAGTGCGGAACGGTTCTCAGATCGGGGCAAATTCCATGACGGCATCCATCGAGCATACCAACTCCCGCATTCTGCTCATCGATCATCAGCCCGAAAGCGATCGGTGGATCCGCACCCTGCTGGAGGGGGAAACGGACCTGGAGCTGTTCTTCTGCCATGAGGCCCATCAGGCCCTGACTCTGGCGGAAAGAATCCGTCCGGCGGTGATCCTGATGGCCCTGATCCTGCCCGACTCCGATGGCCTGACCCTGCTGCGCGCCTTCCGCAACCGTCGGGCCTTCCATCAGGTCCCTATCCTGATTTTGTCCAACGAGGAAGATCCCTACGTCAAGGCCCAGGCCTTCGCCGCCGGGGCCAGCAGCTTCCTGATCCGCTTTCCGGAAAAAGTGGAAATGGTGGCCCGACTGCGCCATCAGGCCAGAACCTTCATCACCGCCGCCCGCCGCTCCCCCGATCGGGAAAGCCGGATCGACATCATCAGTTCCGACTGCAAGGGCTTTTTTCTGGTTGATGGGGAAACCCGCCTGATCTTCGAGGCCAATGAGCGTCTCTGCATCATGCTGGGCCGCAGTCCGAAGGAGCTGGTCGGCCGTTCGCCCCTGGATTTCGTGGCCCACGAAAGCCGCAAGACCATGGCGGCGGCCCTGGATTGGATTCCCAGGCAGGACTCCCGGGTTCACGAGGTCTTTCTCCTGGGCCATGCCGATCGGCGGGTCTACACCCGCTTTTGCGTCACCACCACCCTGCACACCATGGCGCGGAACGCGGTGGCCTCCTTCACCTTCCTCAACCTGAACGAGATGGAGGAAGGCAACTACGAGATCCACAAAAAGGAGTTCCGCCTGATCGCCGACGCGGTGCCCGGCATGATCTGGCTGTCCAATCCCCACAACGACCGGGTGTTCTTCAACCGGGCCTGGCTGGGCTTCCGGGGCTGCATTCTGGAACATGAGCTGGACGGCGGCTGGCTGAAGGATGTCCATGGGGACGATGTCGGTTATCTGCAACAGGCCATGCGCGATTCCCTGCCCGAACGGGAACCCTACTCCCTGGAATACCGCATCCGCGATGCCAACGGCCACTGGCGGTGGCTCTACGAGACCGCCCTGCCCCGGCTCACCAACAATGGCCAGTTCCTGGGCTATTCCGGCAGTTGCGTGGACATCACCGACCGCAAGCTGATCGAGGAACGGATCCACCAGCACAATTTCGCCCTGGAACGCCAGGTCATGGAGCGCACCGCGGCGTTGCAGGCCGCGGTGGAAAAGGAGATGGCCGCCCGCCGCACCCAGAATGTCATCAATGCCCTGCTGCGCATCGCCATGGCCAATGGGCCGCTCAAGATCCAGTTGGAACAGGCCCTGGAAAGCATCCGGACCGTGCCCTGGATCTCCAAAAAGGACAAGGGGGGCATCTTTCTGCACGACCCGGACGCCAGGGGACTGATCCTCACTGCCCAGGTGGGGTTCGAGGAGTCCCTGCTGCAAACCTGCGCCCGGGTGGCGGAAGGCATCTGCCTGTGCGGCCGGGTGGCGGTCAGCCATCAGGCGATTTTCGCCGATTGCGTGGACGAACGCCACGAAATCCATCCGCCGGGCATGGAACCCCATGGCCATTACTGCCTGCCCATCCAGAGCGGTGATAAATTCTACGGCGTCCTGAACCTCTACATCACCGAGGGCCACGAGCGCAGTTCCTTTCAGGAGGAGTTCCTGTCCATCATCGCCAACACCCTGGCCACCATCATCGAACGCAGTCAGGCCGAGGCTCTCAAGGAAGCCAAGCGGCAGGCCGAGGCGGAAAACCGCGCCAAGAGCGAATTCCTGGCCACCATGAGCCATGAAATCCGCACGCCCATGAACGCCATCCTGGGCATGGCCGAGCTGTTGACCGAGGAGGACATCTCCGGCAAGACCCGCACCTATGCCGAGGCGATCAAGAACTCCGGTGAATCCCTGCTCGATATCATCAACGACATCCTGGACTATTCGAAGATCGAGGCCGGCCGTCTGGAATTGGAAAAGGCCACCTTCGACTTTCCCGATCTGATCCAGGGCTTGCAGACCCTGTTCGGCAACTCGGTGCAGAAGAAGGGCATCACCTTCCGGACCCACCTGGAAGCCGGTCTGCCCACCCGGGTGCTGGGCGATCAGGTCCGTCTGCGGCAGATTCTGGTCAACCTGGTCTCCAATGCCATCAAGTTCACCGACCAGGGGGGGATCCTGCTGCATGCCAAGGTCCTGGAGCGCACGCCCGAGGCGGTGCGGTTGCAATTCGAGGTCCAGGATACCGGCATCGGCATCCCTCCGGAACATTTCGCTCGCATCTTCAAGGCCTTCGCCCAGGGGGACAACTCCACCACCCGCAAGCATGGCGGCACCGGTCTGGGGCTGGCCATCACCCATCGCCTGGTCCATCTCATGGATGGCGAGATCGAGGTGGAGAGTACTCCGGAGGTGGGCAGCACCTTCCGGGTCGCCCTGAGCATTGCCCTGCCTGGCCAGGAAGCCGGGGCCGATCTGCCCAAAACCGCCCCCGAGATCCTCTGCCGCTTCCCTCCCGACGTGCGGATGCTGCTGGTGGAGGACGACCCGGTCAACCGGGAGGTGGCCCTGGGCATGCTCAGGCGGGTGGGCATCGTGCCGGAATTGGCGGAAAACGGGCGGCAGGCTTTGGAGGTTCTGGCGGAACACGCATTCGACCTGGTCTTCATGGACTGTCAGATGCCGGAGATGGACGGTTTCGAGGCCGCCAGCCAATTGCGACGCATGGAGGCGGCCAAGGGGCTCACCTACCATACCCCGGTGGTGGCGCTGACCGCCTATGCCATGCAGGGCGACCGGGAGCGTTGCATGGCCGCCGGCATGGACGACTACCTGACCAAGCCGATCCGGGGTCGGGATCTGCGGGCCACCCTGTCCCGCTGGCTGGCCCCGGACCGTATCCGGCCCCGGCAGCGGCATCCCATCGTCACCGCGGTCGGGGAACGGCGGGTGCTGGACCGGGACATCCTGTTGGAACTCAAGGCCGATCTGGGGGACGACATCGGCCCGGTGATCACCATGTTCCTGGACAAACTGCCCGAACGGGTGGAAACCATCCGCAAGGCGGTGACCGAGGGGGACAGCCAGACCCTGGAGCGCACCGCCCATCCCCTGAAGAGCATGAGCCGGCAACTGGGGGCCATGCACCTGGGCGGCCTGGCGGAACGGCTGGAGGCCCTGGGGCGGTCCAAGTCCTTCGCCGGCGCGGCGGAATTGGCCAATGAGCTGAAAGCCGAGGGACCCCGGGTCCGGGAGGCCCTGTTGCGGGAGATGGAGGGGGGCGAGAAATGAATAGGACTCAACCCTGACCCGCCGCCAGCCGATAGACACCCAGTCCGATCCAATCCCCTTCCCTGGTGGGGAGGCCCACATCCGACCCATCCCCGATGGAGGTCACCCGTGAAATCGGTATTCTGGCGGGTTCCGGCCCTGCTGCTTTCTCCCCTGTTGATCGTCGCCTGCAACCAGAAGATACCACCGGCCGGACCGGAATCCTCCCTGGCCGCCCAGCCCGGCCAGTGTCAGGGGTCCGCGCAGGCCGTGCCCCTGGGGGCGCTCTGTGCGGGTGATGCCGATCTGGACCTGGTGGCCGATGCCCAGGATCACTGCCCGGAGACGCCCTGGGGCGTGCCGGTGTTGAAGAACGGCTGTCCCATGGATCCCGACGGCGACGGGGTTCTCGACCACACCGAGGACCGTTGTCCCGGCACCCTGCCGGGGTTGACTGTGGATGCCCGGGGTTGCCCCGAGGACGGCGATCTCGACGGGGTGGTCGATCGGCTGGACCGTTGCCCGGGGACACCCCGGGGGGCGGTGGTCAACCGCGAAGGCTGCTGGACACTGGACGGGCTGCACTTCGACACCGCCAAATGGGACATCCAGCCCCAGTACGCCCTGCTGCTGGATTCGGTGGCCCTGATCGTGAAGAACAACCCGGGGGTCCACATCGAGATCCACGGCCACACCGACGCCCGGGGCGCGCCGGAATTCAACCAGAAACTCTCCGAAAAACGTGCCGGCGCCGTCCTGACCCACCTGGTGGCCCGGGGCATCCCCGCCAGCCGTCTGAGCGCCCATGGTCACGGTTTGGGGCAGCCGGTGGCCTCCAACGATACCGATGAAGGACGGGCCGTCAACCGTCGGGTGGAGCTGAAGCCGCGTCCGTGAGGCCGTCGATTCCAGCATCCCCTTTGGGGATCCGCCTTCCCCTAGCGAGGAACCGAACATGATTGCCAAAAAGCATCTGCGTCTTGCCCTGTTGGCGACCCTGTTGTCGCTGCCGGCCCTGCCGACCATCGGCGCCGCCGAGGAGGAATGGGTACCGTACAGCCCCAAGGCCCTGCCGGACTATCCCCCCGGCCCCGGTCATTCCGCCCAGCAGACCGCCTTCTGGTTGGGTTACCTGCTGCCACGCTACACCGGGGACATGGTTCACCAGGTGGTGGTGGATCCCAGCGGCTGCGTCATCGACTACGGCTCGCTCCATGTCACCAACCTGCGCAACCGCTACCGCATCGACTTCAGCAAGCTGAACATCACCCGCTGGAAATTCGAGACCGATTTCCTGCAACGCCACGAGGTGATGTTCGACAAGGACGACGCCAACGCCTTCCAGGACCTGCGCACCGGCGCCAGCCAGGAAGGCTACATCGCCTTCCACAACATCACCACCCGGACCTTCGCCGAACAACTGGTGCGGGCCATGCTGCACCTGGCCAAACTTTGCCATGTGCAACCGGCGGTGGGGGGGATGTTTTAAAAAGCCGCTTCCCGGCTTCCCCGGTGGTCATGAAACCCGTTGCATTACCGTGAAAGGCGCTCCGCGCCTTTCATCGGTGGAAGGGGGGACGGAGGCCCCCCCATCCATCGAAATCAGGCCGTCTGCCAGCTGGCTGCGATGACGGCGGCCGCA
>PEAP01000162.1 GCA_002753665.1 Magnetococcales bacterium DC0425bin3 | reverse complement strand
AGGAGCTGCTGGAGATCATCGCCCGCACCCTGGGCAAGACGCCCCGGCCCCTGCACCTGCCCATGCCCCTGCTGCGCCTGGAGGCGGCAGTGCTGGAACGCCTCCTGCCCCGCCCGCCCCTCACCACCGATCAGCTGATCATGGCCCAGGAGGACAACATCTGCGACATCGACCCCATGGAACGCACCTTCGGCCTGGTGCCCCGCGATTTCCGGGAGGGCATCCGGGAATTCCTGCCGGGCGCCAAGCCGCTTTGACACGTTCCAGACCGGCGTTTTCCCCAGTCCCTGTGGAAAACGGTGTGGACAACCCCTGCACGATTGTCGCAACGGACTGTTCTTGATTTATTTTCAAAAAACCGCCGCCTTTTTGGGCAGGCCGGTGTCCGGCTGTGGATAACCCTGTGGACAACCCCTGAACAGCGTGTGAAAATCCGTGGACAGCGCGCGCGCGGCAGCGGGGTTTCGGGTTTCCTGTTGGTTGTTGATTAATTATTTCAGTCTGTTATGAATATTTTTTCCTGCCCCCTTCCCGGGCAGCCGCCCGGGCTGCCCGGGCGGGGGCTGTGGATCATTCCCGAGCGACCGCCACCATCATCATACCCTCCCGCTGCCAGCCGGTCACCATCACCGGCAGCAGGCTTCCCACCTCCAGACCGGCCGGGGCGGGGCAGATCACAGGCAGGAAGCCGCCGCTCTTGCCCAGGGCCCGGGCGCCGATCACCTGTTCCACCAGCACCTCCTGACAGCGGCCGATCTGTCGGTCCAGGGTGCGGGCCAGCAACTCCTCCCCGGCCTGGCGCAGGGTCCGGGAGCGGTCGCGAATGGCCCGGGGATCGACCCGGCGGCCCGGGGGACTGGCCGCCGCCGGGGTGCCGGGGCGCGGGGAATAGCGGAACACATGGGGCAGCACGATGTCGCCGTCCCGGACCAGTGCCAGGGTGGCGCGGAAGGCCGCCGGGGTTTCGGTGGGAAAGCCCACGATCAGATCGGCCCCCAGGATCAGATCGGACCGGGCGCGGCGCAGGGTGGCGATGGTCTCCAGCACCTGGGAGCGGGTGTAGGGACGGCCCATGCGCTTGAGGATCAGGTCGTCGCCGGCCTGGATGGAGAGATGCAGGTAGGGGGCGCAACGGGGGTGGGCGACCAGGGCGGTCCAGCGGGGATCGGTCAAGTCGCTGGGCGAGATCGAACTGAGCCGCAGGCGGGCCGGGCCGATGATCGTCAGCAGGCGCTCCACCAGGTCGGCCAGAGCGATCGGCGCCGCCAGATCCCGGCCATAGGCGCCCAGGTTGATGCCGGTGAGGACCAGCTCCTGGAAGCCCAGGTCCAGGTCATGGCGGGCCTGGTCCAGCACCTGGTCCGGGGGCAGGGAGCGGCCCGGACCGCGCAGGGCGGGAATGACGCAGAAGGTGCAGCGTTGGTCACAACCGTTCTGCACGTTGAGAAAGGCCCGGGCGTAATCCTCGAAGACCCCGCCCTGCCGGGGCGGGGGCGCGGGGACAGGGATCGGGAGCGGATCGGCCAGCAGTCTGGACCAGTCGTGCTTGGCGGCGTTGCCCAGCACCCGCGCCACGCCGGGGATGGCGGCCAGGGTGGCGGGATCCCGCTGGGCATAGCAGCCGGTCACCACCACCCGGGCGCCCGGATGATCCCGCACGGTGCGGCGGATGGCCTGACGGGCCTGACGTTCGCTTTCGACGGTGACGGAGCAGGTGTTGAAGATCACCAGGTCGGCGGGTTCACCGGGAACAGCGGGGTGAAAGCCCCGGGCCAGACCCTCCCGGCGCAGCCGCTCCGTTTCCAATTGATTGACCCGGCATCCCAGGGTGATCACCCACAAGGTGGGCGCGGAATGTCCCTTTGGCGTTGACCCGGACAACGGAATCCCCTAACGTCTGTGTCCAGCAATGGACAATGTCATGTTTCTTTCCCTGCAGCGGGGGTTCTCCCCCTTCATCCATTCCCTGCTGGACGATCTCAACCGGTTGATCGGACCGGTGTACCTGGTCGGCGGGGCGTTGCGGCATGCCTTGCAGCACCGGATCCCGCCGGATGAACTGAACCTGTTGTCACCCCATGCCCTCTCCCAATGCCGGCAGCGGCTGGAGGAGGCGGGGTACAATACCGTGTTGGGCATCCGCCACAACAGCCTGCTGCTGCCCCTGAAGCGGCAGGAAAACCCCAAGGTGGTGGAAATCGCCACCTTCCGGCACCATCCCGGCCAGCCGCCGTCGGTGGAGGAGGATCTGTCCCACCGGGACATCACCAGCAACGCCATGGCGTTCCGCTGGCCCGATGGTCCGTTCATCGATCCGTTCCAGGGCCGCTCCGATCTTCAGGAGAATTGTATCCGCCTGGTCAACGGCGCCGCCACCCTGACCGAGGATCCGCTGCGGGCGTTGCGATTCTTTCGCTTCACGCTGCAGATGAGCGGCCGGCCCGATCCCCGGGATCTGAACCAATGCGCCGCCACCCTCATCGGCCCGGTGGCCCATGAGCGCATTCGCGGCGAGTTGGACCGCATCTTCAGTCTGCCATTGCGGGATTCCGGTTCCCGGGACCTGTTGCAGCATCTGTTCGACTGCCCCCTGGGCCGCAGCCTGGTGCCGGAATTCACCCTGTTGATGGAAACCGCCGGCCCCGACGGCGCCAGCGCTTGGCTGCGGAGCCTGGGCACCCTGTTGATCATGACCTCGCCGGCCCCGGAGGAGGAAGTCTCCTTCCTGGATTTGCGTTGGACCGCGCTGCTGGCGGAAGTCGGCCGCATCCGGACCAACCACGCCGAGGGCGAAGGCAAGCGCGACCCGACGACCGGCCGGGTGGAAACCCTGTTGCAGCGGCTGCAATTCTCCAAACGGCGCCTGCGGCGCATCACCAGCCTCATCCAGCACCTGGACCTGACCCTGACTCCGCCGGAACGGGTGCTGCGCCGTCTGTTGGACAGCGGCACCCCCGTGGAGGGACTGTTCCGCCTGATTCGGGCCCGGCAGGAGTCCGAGGTTCGGGACCCCGAAGAAATCCGCAAGACCGGGGAAACCTTCATCCGGGCCATGCGACGCTGCCAGCTCATGCGGGAATCCCTCAAGCGTCTGCGGCCCTGCGATCTGGCCCTCACCGGCGGGGAGATCATGGACATGGCCCGCCTGCCCCCCGGCCCCTGGCTGGGCAAGCTGCGCGAGGCCCTGGTGGACTGGGTGGGAGAGGATCTGCGGCGCAATCAACGGGACATGCTGGCCAACCAGGTGCAGCAGTGGCTGTTGAACCATGCAGAATTCTGAAGAAAGTCGGAGGAATTGATATGTCCGCCCCCGCTTCGGCCCCGACCTTGCCCCGGCTGTTGATCATCGATGACGATATCACGTCGATTCAACTGCTGAAGAACATCTTGAAAGGCCAGGGGCAGATCTTCTTCGCCACCAGCGGGACGGATGGTCTGAGTCGGGCCCAGGCGCAACCGCCGGATCTCATCCTGCTGGACGCGGAAATGCCGGACATGAACGGCTTCGAGGTCTGCGCGACCCTGAAGGCGGATGCGCGGCTGGCCGATATCCCGGTCCTGTTCGTGACCAGCCATACGGACATCAAGAGTGAAACCCGCGCCCTGCAGCTGGGGGCCGCGTTGTTCGGTGGATTCTGGTCGGGCATGTCGACCGCGGCGCTGGGAGCGCTGGTGGCCACCTACTGCTACATTCCCCCGTACTATGCGTTGCCGCTCGAATTCAATGCTTCGATCGTGTTCGGCACTCTGGTCTATCTGCTGAACGAACTCATCGTCTGCTCCGCCATCGTGTCCATGCACCGCTTCCATCTCAAGGCCCGGGAGCAGTACGTCGAGCTGCATACCCTCATCCAGACCATTCCCGAGATGATCTGGTTGAAGGATCCCCAGGGGATCTACCTGAAGTGCAATCCGGCCTTCGAACGTCTGCTGGGCCGGTTCGATACCGATATCATCGGCAGGAGCGACCAGGACCTGTTCAACGCGGAAGTGGCGGCGATGCTGCGTCGCAAAGACGAGTCGGCCAGCCCTGAACGGCCTGCTGACCGCCCTCGATGAGCAGAGCTGCGACGCCTCGACCCTGTTCGAGGCCCTGGCGCCGACCCTGACCACCCGGTTGGGGGCCGAGGAACTCCGGACGATAGCCGATCTGATCGATCGGTTGCGCTATGCGGAAGCCCGGAATCGGCTTCGAGATGTCCTGAACCCCTGAAGGAGCGTGCCCCCTTGAAATCCATCATCGCCCAGGCCCGGGGCCGCAGCCTGCAAACCCGCCGCACCTTCCTCAAATGGGTGCTGGGCGTGGCGGCCTCCGGCGCCATGGCCAAGGTCGTGCCGGAGGAAGCCCAGGTGCTGATGGGACAGTACACCCAGGCCCTGGCGGCCGTGGATGACGGCCGGCTGGACCCGAAGCTGGACTTCTGGACCGCCACCCTGGTAGGCGGCACCTTCGGCTGGACGGTCTTCTGGGAGGCCGCATTCAAGGGCAAGGAATTCAGCATCTGGTCGGCGTTGAAGGTCAATACCGCCTATGCGACCCGTATCGCCCTGTTGCAGGCCCGGGGGGGACGGGCGGGTCGGCTGCTGGCCGCCCGGGAGGAGGAGGAATGGCTGCATGGCATGATCCCTATTCCGCTCCTGGCCCTGCTCTCCACCTGGACCACGGCTCCCGAGGATCTGAAGGTCAACCTGGACCGCCTCTTTCCGCCCGACCCGGAGGCGCTGGAACCGAATTTCGACTACAAGCGGGTGGCGCCCCTGCCCACGTCCAATTCCCTGGAGGACTGGGAAGACCGGCTGCGGGTCACCCGGCGGGATGTGGCCGCCTATGCCGCGCGGGTGGCCAGCGTCGGGCTGACGTTGGCGCCGTTGGGCACCACCTACCTGTCGTCGTCCCTCACCAACCAGATGAAGCGCCGGATGCTGCGCATTCTCTACGAGAAGAATCTGGCCGGGATCATCGTCTCCATCAAGCGGGCCAACCGCCACGGCTGTCTCCCGGAAGCCTGCATGGTGGCCAGCACCGCGGCCATGGAGAAGGCCGAGGCCGAGTTCAACGGGGTGGGCGGATTCTCCAAGCTGATGGTCGCCCTGTCGGCCAACCTCAACGGCCAGTGCGGCATCGGCGATCCGCCCGAGATCTATCTGTTCGCCAAATACTTTCGCCAGCACCCGGACATCGTCGCCGCCTCCCATGCCTCCGGGATCGCGCTGTCGGGGTTTCACACCATTCTGTTCAACGTCCTGTGGCTGGAAGCGGTGGCCGGTGGCGACGCCAGGCGGACCGGTCCGCTCCCGACCATCGATCGGGCGACGGCCGGGCGGGGCCGGCGGTTCATCGCCATGCTGGCGGCCAACGTCGAGACGGTGGCCAAGGGGTTTGCCCGCTCCGTGTTCGATTCGCGAACCTACCGGGAGTCCGAGGAGATCGTCGCCTCGATGGACCTCATCCTCGAACGCGCCCGCACCCGGAACCGGGCCAAGGATGCGCCCCACAAGCGGGATGTGCTGCCGGTGCTGGATGATGTGCTGCAGCTGATCGAAGGCATGCCCCATGTGGTGTTCCATTTCGATCCCAGGAACAGCCTGCGCAAGCGGGAACGGTTCTTCAAGCAGCTGCTCGACGATGACCTGCTGATGGGGCAGGTCTACAGCTCCATCGATCCGGAAGCGTTGAAATCCAGCCAGGCCTTTGCCGAGAGCGGCATTGCCGAGGATATCCGGCGCTCCGTGGTCAAGGGCGACTTCCGGCTGCTGGGGACCCTGCTGGCGGCCACCCGGAAGCAGGCCGAGAACTACATGACCGCCGAGATCGCCGACGTGTTCGCCCGGATGCTGGCGCCGCCCATGGATGCCGAGGTGGCGGACCGGGCCAGGCCGCGGCCGGCGGGAGGATCCTCCCGGTCGAGCCCGCTGCACCGTTATTTCGAATCCCTGAACCGGGAACGGCGGCGCATCGAGGACCGCAAGCCGGAACTGATCGAGAAGATGGAGCGGGACATCGATCTGGCCATGCGGTTCATCGGCGGCCCGCTGG
>PEAP01000161.1 GCA_002753665.1 Magnetococcales bacterium DC0425bin3 | reverse complement strand
AAGCCATCCAGACCGATCTCCTCCAGGCGCAGGGTCTGCAATTCGAGCAGCTTCAGGAAAGGCCTGCGGCTGCGCACCCGCAGCCCCTCCAGCCGCATCCCGCCCCGGCTGGTGAGGTCCGTCCGCGGCTCCCGCCCCGTCAGGGCGACGTTGCCTTGCCAGGCGAAGCGCCGATATCCGGCCCGCAGCGGCGGGTCACGCTGGGTCAGCTGCAGACCGTCGCCGCTCAAGACGCCCTGAGCCTCCAGCACCGGCGCGGTCCGGCCGTCGAAGGTCAGGATGGCCTGGCTGCGGCCGTCCCAGGCCAGGCGCTGCTGCTCCACCTGCCGCTGGGGATCCTGAAACCAGAGGCCCGTCACGGTGACGCGGCTGTGGTCCGCCAGGCGCCGGGTGGTCCCCCCCCGCGGCGCGGGGGCGATATCGATCTTCAACCGGCCATCGAGGGTCTCGTAGCCCAGGGTCATACGGCCGTCCGCCAGGCGATGGGTCAATTGCTCGCCGGTGAGATGGCCTGCGACCTCCAGCACCGGCGGTCCCGTGGCCGGGAGCGCCGCCAGGGTCATGGCCCCGTCCCAGGTCAGGGAACGGCTGGTCAACGTCCGATCCGCGGCCACCAGCTCCAGGCCGTTCTGGGCCAGGCGACCCGTCACCCGGAGGGGATACAGGGCGCCCTCGGGGGTGTGCGCCGCGCCATTCCAGACCAGGCCCTCCTGCCGCAGGCTGCCGAAGCCGCCCTGCAGCGTCAGCGGATCCAGGGCCAGTTGCCCCTTCAGTTGGAGGCCCGGCCAGGTGCCGTCCAGTGCGCCGCGCACCTCGATCATGCCTTCCCAGATCGCCCCGCCGCGCTCCAGGGTCGTCGCCGCCACGCCGGCCTGCAGTCGGGTCAGGGCCAGACGGCCGCTCTGGCGGGCCTGGAAGCGGTTGTCGGCTTGCAGAACCAGGTGGAATTCGCTGTCGGCGGCCAACTGGCCGGCCCAGGATCGCAGCTGCGGCGCCAGGCGCTCCGCCAGGAAGCCCAGGTCCAGAGAGGCGACCCTCAGCTTCAACCGCGCCGAGCGGACGGCGGCGAAGGGGGTGACCGCCCCCTCCAGAAACCACGGGCTGCCCTGCAGGCTGCCGGCCAGGGCGAAGCGGGCGGTCCCCTCCGGACCCCAGGAACTCAGGCCGGTCAGGCCACCGGCGGACACCGCCCGTCAAAGTCATAGGCCGGGCAGATCCAGCCCGAAGCCGAGTTGCCGCAGCTCCAGATGATCGAGCCCCACTTCCCAGGGCGACGACGGATCGGCGGCGGAGGTCGCGGAAGGCGCGGCCGCGGGGGGTGCCGGCGGCAGCGTCAGGGTCCCCAGGCTCACCGAGCCGTCCGGAGCCTGATCCACCGCCACGAACAGGTTGGCCACCGCCAGATGGCTCAGACGCAGCCGGCGCTGCGGCAGCTCCCGCAGACGGACATCCACCGCCAGACGACCCAGTTTCAGAATGGTACGTCCCTGCTGAAGAACGCTGAGACCGTCCAGCGAGAGGGTCCCCAGCAGGGGATTGAAATCCACGTTTTCCAACCGCACCGCATCGGCCCCGGCCCGCAGAAGAACCTGCTGCAGTCCCCACCCCACCCCCACCGGCAGGGCGATGAGCAGCGACCCCAGCAACAGGTAGAGGACGGTGAGCCAACGGATCAGGCACACCGCACCACTGCCGGCAACGCGAGCAGGATTGGTCATGGCCATGGCCGATCCCGGTTGGGGTCAACCGGATCAGGCCCCCTCCGGTCCAACGGCGGACTGCACCAGGGCCCGGCCCAGATCCGCCATCAGGTCGGCCGGATCCTCCAGACCGATGGACAGCCGGACCACCGCCGTGTCCAGGCCGATGGCCGCCTTTTCCGCCGGGGTCATCGAGGCATGGCTGCCGGTGTAGGGTTGGGCCACCATGGAGGTGACGGCGGCCATGGCCGTACCGCTGCCGAACAGGGTGAGGGCGGCCCGGAAGCGTTCGTAACACCCCATGGTCGGCGTGGAAAAGCGGAAGAAGATCAGCGCCCCGTAGTCCCGAAGTTGCTCGCCATCCACCAGCGGATACCAGACCCGCTCCACCTCGGGACGGCTCTCCAGAAAGGCCACGATCCGCCGGGTGGCGGCCCCCTGGGCGGCCAGACGCACCGGCAGGGTCTGCAGGCTGCGCCGGGTGAGCCAGGCCACTTCCGGGGCCAGTACCGCCCCGCGATAGAACCGATCGGCGCGCAAGGCTTCGGCCAAGTCGTCCCGGTCGGTGAGCAGCAGACCGCTCATGGCGTCACTGTGGCCCGAGAGATACTTGGTGCCGCTGTGCAGGGACATATCGGCCCCCAGGGCCAGGGGTTGCTGGCACAGGGGGGTGGCCCAGGTGTTGTCCACCACCACCAGCGCTCCGGGATGGCGGACATGGACGAACTCCGCCAGGGGGCGGATGGGCACCGTTTGCAGGAAGGGATTGGTGGGCGTTTCGAACAAGACCAGACCCGTGCCGTCCGGCATCCGCCGCCACTGCTCCGGATCGGCCAGATCCAGCGCCAGCACCCGCCAGCCGCGTCGCGCCCCCAGGGTCTGGCAGAGCCGGTAGGTGCAGCCGTAGACCAGGCGGTTGATCACCAGGGCGCCGCCCGCCGGCAGCCGGTCCAGGGCCAGATCCACCGCCGCCATGCCCGAGGCCACCACCACCCCATGGCGCGCCCCTTCCAGGGTCGCCACCGCCTCCTCCAGTTCGGCCACGTTGGGGTTGGACTTGCGATGGTAGAAGAACGGCGAATCGGCCTCGTAGGCGCTGGTGCGGTACAGCGGGGTCACCGCCGGCCGGGCGCCGGCGTCATCCACCCGGTGACGCAGGGCCCGGGTCACCGGGGACAGGGGCCGGGAGGCGGTAGCGTCGGTCATGGGGACTCCTCGTCGCGTTCGATCTCCTGCCGCAGGCGGGCCAGGCGCTCCGGGGACAGGTGACGGCCGGCAAACAGCGGCAGCGCGGTCTTGTCGTCCGCCGCCACCGCCTGCTGGATGGGAATGGTGGGAAAATGCGCCCGGTCGAAGACCTCGTGCAGGCGGCAGTCCACCCCGGGAGGACAACCGATTTCGCAGCCGGTTTCCTCCGCGCCCTCCCGGCTCAGGGTGAAGCGCCAGCTCTCCCCCGCCGCCAGGGTCAGCCCGCGCCAACCCGCTTCCGGCCGGGCCGGCAGGGGCCGGTGGTAGAACCGGATCGGTGCCGGGTTCGCGTTGCGCACCTGGACATGCAGCGAGGCAATGGCTCCGCGCCAGTGGTAGGTCTGCCGCTCCAAGGTCTGTTCGGCGGGAAATTCCGGCTCCGACGTGGCCGCCGGAGTGCCCCCCAACAGGCGGATGGCCGGCGAGGCGCCGCAGCGGACACAGTGGCCGTCGACGGTCAGGCCTTCGATCCGGGTGGTCAGGCCGAAGCGCCGCACCAGCAGGGCGCCGCAGCCCCGGCACCAGGTGCTGGTGGCGTCGGTATCGGAGACATTGCCCAGGTAGACATAGCGCATGCCCATCTCCAGGGCGATCTCCCGGGCGCGGCGCAACCGGTCGATGGGGGTGCGCACCGTGTCGGTGAGACGGAACTCGGGGTGAAAGCGCACGAAATGCAGCGGCACGTCGGGTCCCACAGTCTCCAGCACCCAGGCGGTCAGCTCCCGGGCCGAATCGGCATCGTCGCTGATATCGGTGAGCATCAGGTTGCTGATTTCCAGATGATGCCCGGCCCGCTGCACCTGGCGGATGCCCTCCAGCACCGGCTCCAGCGTCCCCCCGGTCAGGCGCCGGTAATAGGCGGGGCGGATCGACTTGAGGGAAATGGAAAAGATGTCGATGACCGGCAGCAGTTCTTCGACGGCCTCCGGAGTGATGTAGAAGGCCGATTTGAAGAGATTCAACAGGCCGGCCTGCCGCGCCAGACGGGCGGCGTCGAGGACGAACTCATGCCAGACCACCGGATCGTTGTAGGTCCAGGACAGGATGGGGATGCCATGGGCCAACGCCCGGTCCACCACCTGCTCGGGGGTGAAGGCATGCAGATCCGCCGCGTCCACCTGCCGGGCCTGGGAGGTTTTCCAGTTCTGGCAGTAGGAGCAGGTGAGGTTGCAGCCGATGTTGCCCAGGGACAGGATGCGAGCCCCCGGGGCATAGTGATAGACCGCCTCGGTCTCGATCACCTCGCCGGTGAGATGCACCCCCTTGCCGTAGGTGAAGGTGACCAGACGGCCGCCGACATTGCCCCGTACCCCACAAAAGCCGGTCTTGCCCGGCGCGATGCGACAGCGCCGGGGCGAGAGCCCGCATTCCACCTCCCCCTGGGGCAGGATCTTCTCCAGCCGGGCCGGGTGCCCCGTGTCACGCCAAATCGGCGGTTGCGACATTGTTCACATCCTTCCTTGCCCCCCAACGGGTGACTCCAATACCTCGACGATCAGACGGCATCCCCACCCAAAAACCGCCGCAGCCAGGCCGGAGGCGTCCCATTGGGGGCCGCCACCCCCCGGCTCCCGGGCGCCGGCAGCGCGTCCCGGTCCACCTTGCCGTTGGGGGTGAGGGGAAACCGGGCCAGCACCGTCACCGTGGCCGGCACCATGTAGTCCGGCAGGTGGCGGGCGGCCAACTCCCGCAGGCGCCGGGGATCCGGATCCGCCCCGCCCCGGGTCACCACATAGGCGTCCAGCGCCGGAACGGGTCCCGCCCGCAGCGTCACCACCGCCCCGGCCACCTGGGGATCCCGCCCCAGCACCGCCTCGATCTCCCCCAACTCCACCCGAAAGCCCCGGATCTTGATCTGATGGTCGAGGCGTCCCAGGAATTCCAGTTGCCCGTCGGGCAGACGCCGGCCCCGATCCCCGGTGCGGTAGAGGCGCGCCGCCGGGTCCGACCCGAACGGATCCGGCACAAAGCGCTCCCGGGTCAATTCCGGCCGCTTCAGATAGCCCCGGGCCACCTGGAGGCCGCCCACGGCGATCTCCCCGGGGATGCCCACCGGCAGCTCCCGGCCGCGGGAATCCAGAACATGCAACCGCACGTTGTCCAGGGGCCGGCCGATGGGTGGTCCCAGCACCCGGGGCGGCGCGTGGGCATCCGTCGGATGAACGGCAACGGTCACCGTGCCTTCCGCCGGACCATAGCCGTTGAAAAACGTCCGTCCCGGCGCCCAACGAGCCACGTTGGCATTGGTGCAGCGTTCCCCCACGGCGATGACCGTTTGCAGTTCCGGCAGATCGTCCGCCGGCAACACCGCCAGCAGGGAGGGGGGCAGCAGGGCATGGGTGATGCGACGTTGCCGCAGAAACCGCGGCAGATGCAACAGGGAAAACAAATCCCCGCCCGGGTTCAACACCAGGGTGCCGCCGGCGTTGAGGGCCATCCAGGTTTCCCACACCGCCACGTCGAACCCGAAGGCGGCGAACTGCAACACCCGGCTGTGTTGCGTCACGCCGAACCGGCGGTTGGAGTCGTGGATCAGATTGACCAACCCCCGATGGTCCAGCTCGATGCCCTTGGGCCGTCCGGTGGAGCCGGAGGTGAAGATGACGTAGGCCGGGGTGTCCGGGGTTTGCACGAATTCCGGCGCGGTCTCCGGCCGGTCCGGGGCGGGATCGGCGCCCGGTTCCAGCAGCAGCGGTTCCCCGACGGCTCGATCCGGCAGGCGGTCGGCCAGGCCGGCGCGGGTGATGACCAGCCGGGGTTCGGCATCCTCCAGCATGTGCCGCAGCCGTTCCCGGGGATAGGCCGGATCCAGGGGCACATAGGCCGCGCCGGCCTTGAGAATCGCCAGGATTCCCAGCGGCGCCTCGACCACCCGGTCCAGGCAGATCGCCACCCGGCTGCCCACCCCCACGCCCCTGGCCCGGAGCAGATGGGCCAGACGGTTGGCGCGGCGGTCCAGTTCCCCATGGGTGAGGAGCGTCCCCTCCCCTTCCACCGCCGGGGCGTCGGGATGCGCCCGGGCCACCCGGGCCTGAATCCCATGGATGCAATCGCGATCCGGACAGGGCGCCGCCGTGGCGTTCCAGGCGGCCAGCCGGGCCTGCTCGGCGCCGGTGAGCAGCGGCAGGTCGCCCCCC
>PEAP01000160.1 GCA_002753665.1 Magnetococcales bacterium DC0425bin3 | reverse complement strand
CCTTGGTGATGGTCCCCTTGCGGGTGTTGATGGTGATGACATCGCCGCTTTTCAGCTTGCTGACATCGCACTGGATCGGCAGCATGCCCGAGTCCTCGGCGGTGTTGAAGAAGATCGGCGCGATGGTGCTGCCCAGCACCACGCCGCCGGTGCGCTTGGCCGGCACATGGGGGATGTCGAAGCCGATGTGCCAGATCAGGCTGTTGGCGGCCGACTTGCGGCTGGATCCGGTGCCCACCACATCGCCCACGTAGGCCAGGGGATGACCTTTCTTGCGCAGGGCGTCGATCTCCTCCAGGCTGCCGGGCTTGCGGTTCATCAGCATGGACTTGGCATGCACCGGGATATCCGGACGGCTCCAGGCCTCGGAGGCCGGGCTGAGGTCGTCGGTGTTGGTCTCGCCGTCCACCTTGAACACGGTCACGGTCACCTCGACCGGCATTTCCGGCCGGCTGGTGAACCAGGTGGCGTCGGCCCAGTTCTGCAGCACCTGCCTGGCGTTGGGGTTGGACTGGGCCTTGGCCTTCACATCCTTGAAGGCATCGTAGACCAGCAGGGTGTTGGACAGGGCCTCCACCGCCTGCTTGGCCAGGGTCTTGTGGTCCAGGAGGGCGATGAGGGGGGCCACGTTGTAGCCGCCCATCATGGTGCCCAGCAGCTTGACCGCGGTTTCGGGGGAGCAGATGGGGCTGGTGATCTCGCCCTTGGCGACGGCGCCCAGGAACTCGGCTTTCACCTTGGAGGCGCTGTCCACGCCGGGAGGCACCTGATCGGCGATGAGCCCCGCCAGGAATTTCTCTTCCCCGGCGGGGGGATTCTTCAGAAGTTCGGTCAGGGCACGAACTTGATCCGCATTCAGGGGCAGGGGGGGCACGCCCTCTTTGGCACGCTCGGCGACGTGTTTCCGATAGGCATCCAGCATATTGTCTCTCCTCTCCTTCAGGGGTCACTCGGGAATGATGCATGGGTACTGCGGCACGGATACAATTTGTCCGCTCCCACCGTAAAGGATGGCGAGCGAATTTTCTAGCGTAATTCTGGCACGATGGACGCCGCGAGGCTCTGGGCCAGGGTGGTGGACAGCCGGTCGGCGAAGCGTTCCATCCAATCCTTCTTGCTGGTGAATTCCTCCAGCTTTTCGGTCTTGAAGATCTCCCGGGCGGTGGAGCGCGCCGAACCCAGGCCGTCCACCAGGCCCAGGGCCACCGCCTCCTGGCCGGTCCAGATCAGGCCGCTGAACAGCTCGGTGCCCTGGTCGAGGCGCAGGCGGGGGCCGCGACCCTGTTTCACCGCGGCGATGAACTGTTCGTGGATGGTGGTCAGCAGTTTCTGGGCATGGGCCTTTTCCTCGGGCTTCACGTCCTGGAAAGGATCCAGAAAGGCCTTGTTGCGGCCGGCGGTGATGGTGCGGCTTTCCACGCCCCATTCCGCCAGCAGCTCCTTGACCCCGAAGCCCTGCATGATCACGCCGATGGAACCGATCAGGCTGCCCTTGTCCACCAGGATCTCCTGGGCGGCGGCGGCCACATAGTAGCCGCCGGAGGCGCAGAGATCCTCCACCACGGCGTAAAGGGGAATCTTTTCGTGTTTTTTGCGCAGGCGCAGCATTTCGTCATGGATCTGGCCGGCCTGCACCGGGCTGCCGCCGGGGCTGTTGATGAGCAGGATCACCCCTTTGGTGTCCGGATCCTTGAAGGCCTTCTGGAGGCCCTCGATCACCTTGTCGGCGCTGAAATCGCCGTCGGGCATGATGGGACCGGTGATCTCCACCAGGGCCGTATGGCCCCCCGAGTGACTGACCGGATCCAGCTCTCTTCCCCGATCCGCGGCCCACACCAGCAGCAGGCTCACCAGGTAGAGGGCCAGGAACAACCGGAACAGGTTCTTGGCCCAGCGGGCCTTGCGGCGTTCCCGCAGATCCGCCTCGATCAGGCGTTCCAGCATCTGCCGCTCGGCCTGGCGGCCTTTCTCCAGACCCTGGATCATCGTCTCGGCCCAAGGCTCGGCGGCGGGAGACGATCCTGGTGCGGAGGATGGGTTGGGGGTCTGGGACGCGGAGGAATGGTCCATGACGGCATGCTCCCGGGGGTTGCCGGAAAGGGGGCGAGGGCTCGACCCTCTCCAACCGGTCAATATACCTCAATCGGGGGAATTGAGAACAGGGTGATTCTGCTTGATAAGCTTGAGGTGTACTGAAATCACACGATGCCCGGTCGGAACGACCTCATGGACGGTACCGACCCATTGTGAGATATTGCAGACAATCAGGAACCAAGTGGCCTGCGCCGGGAAAACCCATGGGCTCCAGACGACCCCTTCGCTGCCTGTTCCTCAAGCGGCGCGCGTTGCAATACTACGATGAACTGGCCCGGGGCCTGGAGGAGAACGGCATCCAGGCCCTGGGGCTGTTCAATGACAACCGGGAAGACCTGGACCGGATCCGTCGGGCGGTGGAGCGGTTTCGGCCGGGTGTCCTGTTGACCATACCCTCCCTGTCCCTGCCCATCAGCGACCTGTCCGCCAGCCTGGACATTCCCTACATCCACTGGGAAGTGGACAAGCTGCTGGACGAGGGTGTGCTGGCCCACGCCTTTTCTCCCCATCTGCACCTGTTCACCCCCTATCTGGGGGATGTGCCTCTGTTCCGCAACGCCGGCATCCGGGCCCATTATGGGCTCAATGTCTGCAACATCGATCCAACCCCCGACCATGCCGCCATCCCCCTGCGGCATGAGGTCACCTTCGTCGGTTCCGTGGAGGCGGGCCGCAACAATCCCTACCGGGAGCTGTTGGCGCTCAACGACCGGCAGGCCGCCGGCTGGCCGGAGCCGTTGCCGAGGCTGTGGGAGGTCGTCAAGGGACGCCTGGAGGACATGGTGGACATCCTGGTTCAGGGCAGCCTGGAGTTCCAGAATTGGCTGCCCCAACTCCTGGCCGAGGAATTTCGGGACAATCCCGGCCTGTACCGGCCGTTGGGACTCACCCCGGCGGATCTCACCGTGCCGCTGGCCAAGGAGACCGCCCATCGGCAGCGGGCGCATTTCTTGCGGGTGGTGCCGTGCCTGGACGCCTACGGCCCGGAGGACTGGCAGCGGGTGCTGCCCCACTGGCCCAACGTTCGTTATCACCGGCCGGTGGAGCAGTACGGGGAATCGGGCCGGGTGTTCGCGGCCAGTCGCATCAACCTGTCCCTGTCGCGGATCTATGCCCGGGACGGCCTCAGCGATCGGATATTCAACATCCTGTTCGCAGGGGGATTCCTGCTGGCCGACCGGCAGCCGCCCCTGGTGGAGCTGTTCACCGATGGCGAGGAACTGGCCACCTATGCCAGCCCCGGGGAGTTGGCGGAGAAGAGCGCCTGGTATCGCGCCCACGAAATGGAGCGACAGCGCATCGCCCGTCGCGGCCAGGAGCGGGTGCGGCGGGAGCATACCTTCGGCCGGCGCCTGGCCCAGATGCTGGACCTGGTGTTTTCGTGACCGCCGACCGACTGGCACGGGCCCATGGGCTGCGCGCCGCCGGCCAGGGGGCCGCGGCGGAACGGGACTGCCAGGGGATCCTCGCCCAGGCTCCCGACCACCCGGACGCCCTGAACCTGCTGGGCATCCTGACCATGGAACGCGGGGATCTGGTGGCCGGCATGGCCCTGGTGGAGCGCTCCAACCGCGCCGCCCCCAGCGCGGAGAAAGGCTACAACCTGGGCCTGGCCGCCGAACGTCTGGGGGATGCCGCCGGGGCGGAGGCCTGGTACCGGCAGGCCGTGGCCCTGGATCCCCGGGCCGCGGCGGCCCACAACAATCTGGGCGTGCTGCTGATGGAGCGGGGGGATCCGGCCGCCGGACGGCATTTCGACCTGGCCTTGACGGCCGATCCCGGTCACCATCGGGCCTGGATCAATCGGGGCTCCCTGTGGCGCCAGGCGGGCCGCCGGTTGGAGGCCGGGCAGGCCCTCCAGCACGCCCTGGCCCTGGCCCCGGACGATCCGGTGGCGCGCTTCAATCTGGGCCTGCTGCGCCTGCAGCAGGGCGATCTGGCCGCGGGTTTTCGGGATTATGCCTGGCGTTACGCCAGCGGCCAAGTGCCGCTGCCGCCGATCCGGGAACGCCCCTGGAACGGCGAAGCCCCGGCCGGCCGCGTGCTGCTGGTGCAGGCGGAGCAGGGTTACGGGGACACCCTGAATTTCCTGCGTTTTCTCCATCCGCTGCGCCGCCTGGGACCCCGGGAGATCCATGTCACCTGCCCCCCGCCCCTGGGCCGCCTGTTGGCAGGCTTTCCGGCCATCGACCGGCTGCTGGCGCCGGGGGATCCCCTGCCCCGGTTCGACTGGCAGGTATCCCTGCATGACCTGCCCCGCCTGCTGGGGGTGACGACCATGGCGGACCTGGACATGGCCGGTCCCGGACCGACGGTCGATCCGGCCCTGGTGGCCCGCTGGCGGGAGCGGGTGTCCGGCCCCGCCGGCCGGCGGGTGGGGCTGGTGTGGCGCGGACGGGCGGATTTCGCCCATGATCGGTTCCGCTCCCTGTCCGCCGCCCGGGTGGCGCCGCTCCTGGTCCGGCGGGACATCCGCTTCCACGGTCTGGTGAAGGAACCCGCCCCCGGCGAAATGGACTGCCTGACCGCCCAGCCCAACTTCACCGATCTGGGACCGGAGCTGGCGGATTTCGCCGATACCGCCGCGGTCATGACCCACCTGGACCTGATCATCACCACCGACACCGCCGCCGCCCATCTGGCCGGCACCCTGCTCCGTCCGACCTGGCTGCTGCTGGGCTTCGACCCGGACTGGCGCTGGTTCCTGGAGCGGGAGGACTCCCCCTGGTACCCCACCCTGCGCCTGCTGCGCCAGCCGGTCCCGGGGGACTGGGAGACGGTGCTGACCCGGGTCGAGAGGGGGTTGGAAACATTGCGTCCGACCGACTTAAAGCAGATCGATCCTGTCTTGGAGAAAGGTGACGGTACGGGTCAGGTGCTGCCTGTAAAGGATGTCGAGGAATTCCTGTCTTGATTTGGGTGGGTTCTTCAATCGTGCCCGTTGATCCCGGGCTGCGTCGATAACGGCTTCTCCGTTGATATCGACCAGATTGACCACAAAATCATCCGGATGTTCAGTGGTTATGCTGAACTTCTGGAGAATCTCGGACGGAAAATCCCGTTGATTGAACGTGACGATCACTTCGGCTCCGGCCCGGATGGCTGCGGCCAGGACGTGGCGGTCATCTGGATCCGGCAGGGTCAGTGAGTCAATGAGCCGCTCGTAGCCTCTTACCAGACAACCTTCCACGGCCTGATCCATGAGCTGTCGGGTACGCAGGAGTTGCTTTTTGCTGAGATCGGGACGGTGGGCCAGAAGATTTCGTGTCCATTCCTCGTGGATATGGTCTGTCCAACGGGCACGGAACAGGTCGGTGGTGGCCAAGCCGATCAAGAAATCACGTAACGGTGCCGGGTAGAAGACGCAGGCATCGTAAAGGACCGTGAAGTTGGCCACCTCAATATCCCATCTCCAATTCCTGGGCCTGGGCGGCCAGCGCCTCCAGGGCTTTTTTCTGCTGTTCCCGAAAGTCCATTGGCTGTTGGGTGGTCAGTACGGAATTGCTCTGGGCCATCTGATCCAGGATCTGGGCCAACAGATGGATGGCCGACATGGGCAGGGTGATTTCCATATCACGATCCACCAGGGACAGACGGACGTCCTGCCCCTGGCCAAGGATGGCAGTCAACTGACGGCTGCATTGGGCCGCCATTTCCGCATCCCGTGGTGTGGGAGGTTCCAGAAGTTGAAGGTCTATGGCCATTATTTTCAACCTTTTACCCAGCAGAGTCATTCCCTAGCATAAGGTATTATTCGAAATCAATGAGACAAAAGCAATCGGAAAAGACCGGGCGGGCAGGCGTCGAGTCCGATCCATCTGGAATCACCCACCATGGCCCTGCTATGCTGCGCCTTCCCGGATCACGCGCACTCGGCGAAGGGTGACTCCCCCATGACGCTGCTCGGAACCCTGTATCGTTCCTCCCCCAAGGATCTACTGGCCAAGGTCCGCTTCAAGCTGCGGGGGGGGGGGGGGGGGGGGCCCGCCGCGCCCCA
>PEAP01000020.1 GCA_002753665.1 Magnetococcales bacterium DC0425bin3 | reverse complement strand
GGCCCGGGAGGCCGCCCGGGGCCTTCCAGGGCAGGCAAAAAAAAAGCCGGTCTGGAGGGGGTCCGGACCGGCCAGGATAAAGAGGGTGGCGAGGGCGGAAAGATCGGGGGGATCCGCCGCTCGCCAGCATCGGTTCGGGGGGGAACCGATGCCTTGCAAAGAGGATGTCAGGGGAGAAATCGGGGATGCCCCCCATCTTCTTCGCCAAGGGACCGGATGAGTCCCGCGTTGCGGCCCTCTCGCGTAGGGTTGCATCCGCTGGGGAACCTTCCGACCTTTGTTGAGAATCTTACCGCATGATCCGTGCCATGATCGCGGACAGCGGTATTATGTTTAAATATAGGGGATTCAGAGCCTCCTGGACGGGCATGACCACGCCGCGGGACCGTCTCAGATACAGTTTTGTGTCATACAGTTCTGTGTCAGGGGCTGGATCCCGCCGGTCGCCCAATCGGGGGCCGCCGGTGTCGATTGATAACCGCTGGCAGTCGCGATGCGACTGCCACGGTGGCGGATGGAGGGACGCTCCCCCATCCAGCACAGTTTGCATGAGGATGCCACCATGCCGGACAGCGCAGTTGACCAGACGGCCGCGACGGCCGCCGGCGCCGAGCAGGCCAGTTGCGCGGCGGTGTTTCGGATCGACAGCGAGCAGGACCTGACGGTTCTGGGGGCCGGCATGGAGCTGGCCGAGGATGTGCCCAACGGCCATGGCGGCTACGCCTACCGGGACGGGGAGGCCATCGACGGGACGGTGGTGCAGCGCCTGAGGCGTTTGAAGGAACTCGGCGTTATCACCACGGTCAAGGCCCGGCCCCGGGGCATGGAGATGGTGGAGTCGGTCGCCGGGCAGATGCAGCAGGCCTTCGACATCATCGATCAGGTGCTGTGCCAGGAAAACCAGGCGGTGATGACCGCGGTGGAGATCCTCAGGAACCATCAGGGCATCCGCCAGTTCAAGGAGATCGTGCAGCGCAACCTGCGCACGGTTTACTCCTGCTTCAGCCCCAAGGCCATCCAGCATCTCAACGATCTGCAGCAGCACCATCCCGGATCCGGCAATCACAGCATTGTGGCCGGTCTCAACGAGATGGCCATCGCCAAGGCCCTGGGGTTGGGGGAGGCCGAAACCATCCAGCGGGTGATGGCGGTGATCCAGCACGACATCGGCAAGTCCCGGGTCAAGCTGAGTACCCTCAACTGGCCGGGGGCGTTGGATCGAGTGCAATGGCAGGAGATGCAGCTTCACAGCCTGTTCGGCTTCAAGCTGCTCTACCATCCAGACCAGCCCGAGGAACACCGGGCCGCCTTCACGGCCCTGCTGCACCACGAATGGTATGCCCAGGTGCCGGGCAAAGGCTATGGGGGGCTGACCACCTTTCGCAAATACCTCAAGAAACAGATGGGCATCGACATGGGCCAGGTACTGGCCCGGTTGGGCCCGGACGGCATCGACACCGCCCAGCAGGCTGCCATCGTCGACATGGTGGCCGCCCTGGAGGAGATCCGGTCGTACAAGAAGCGCATCGGGCCGTTCAAGGTGCTGGTGATCATGGTATTCGATGCCCTCCATGGCCATTTCAACCCCCGCCATTTCGAGACTTGGTATCAGGTCTACCGCCGGGAACACCCCCACCTGCTGCCGCGAAATTTCTGCGTGGCCCTGCCCCGGGAGATCGAGATCCACAATTTCGCCCCACCCCGGGTCGCCCTGCTACCCAAATCCCGCCACCTGCTGACCCTGGAGGAGCTGGAGCGGGTGGGCCTGACCGCCCGGGAGCTGGGGGGGGCGACGGTGGACAAGGTGCGACGCTGCGGCGGAATGCCCGTGCGGGAGGCGGTCGCCCTGGGGGAGAAGGCCGCCATCGATGTCGGGGTGCGGGTGGTCGAGCTGGGCATCCAGACCCTGAAGAAACGGATCGCCCGGGCCGAGCAGCGCGTTGGGCTGCAGATCTTCCGCCGCTGGGTCAGCCATGAGAAACTGGTCGAGGCCGATCTGCTGTCGTCCCTGGTGATCCAAGGCTTCTCCCCGGAAGTGATCCGGGAGGAGGGGGGCATTGCCCTGGAGCGGCTGATGAGCCGGGGTGGGGTGCATCACATCGTCAAGCGGTTGGGCCAGCTCGGCCTGGACAAGGGCACGCCCCACATTATCCACCTGCCCGCCTACGAGCATCGTCTCACCCCGGAGGCGCTGGACACGCTGGGCCTGTTGCCCCTGTTGGAGAAGAAAGGCGTGGAGGTCAAGAGCTATGGCCTGCGGGTGGACCAGTTGTCCCGTCTGGAGATCGGCCTGCAGCCGCCGCACCTGGCGGCCCTGGGCGTAGCGGAATCCCACCGGGTGGTCTTCACCCCGGACATCCTGGAGCTGCTGGGCTACCAGACCGAGACGCGGATTTTCTACGACATGCTGGTGGTGGAGGAGATCGACGGGGTGTGCAAGGCCAAGGTGGCCTTCGTGCGGGAGGGGGACCAGTGGAAGGACCTCAAGACCGCCGCCCCCGAGAAACTCGATCCCCTTCAGCAGTTCCTGGTGGAGACCATTGGCGTGGTGGAGATGGATTTCAGCCCGGTGATCGACCTGCCCGACCTGAGCCATATCCAACCCGGCCCCCATTGGACCCCGACCCCGGCCGCTTGAGCGGCCGGGGGAGACAGCCTTTTGACGTCGGGGCCGGGAGGATGGGGGGAATCGGCCCGGAACCGCTTGTTATGGTTTGATCGGTGCGGTTCTTGCAAGTCTTGATTGGCCCAGTTTCCGCCCATGGAAGGAACAGAAACCGATGATCACCAACGGCCTGACCCCCCCCGCATTCTGGCTGTGGCCCGTCGGCCTCGGCGAGGAGGATGAGCTGCATGCCTGCCTCTCCATCCGCACCCTGTCCGAGGCGCTGGACCTGCCCGAATCCCTGGTGCGCAAATGGCGCTATGGTCTGGCCGAGGAATCCGATCCGACCAGCCGTTCGCGGTCACCGGGCTCCTGATCAGCCGGCGTTACGAACCGGCTGACTTTACCGTGGAAGCCGCTGACGCGGCTTTCACGAACATTCCAGCCACCAGCGCTGGAACCGTTCCTGGTCGGAGGGATGCAGGAGGTCCTGGATTTCCCGGGGCGGAGAATCGTCGCCGGCCAGACCCGCCGCCAGGGCGGCCTGGGCCAAAAAATCGCGGCAGGACGCCCGGTTGTCGGCGCCCACCAACAACGCACCCCGCAGCGCCCAACTCTTCAGGTCCATGGCGGCCTCCCCGCCACCCCGATAGGTGAGCCGATATTCCTCTCCCAGGCGGCGGCGGAATTCCCGGATCAACGTCCGCTCGGCCACGATGACCCCGATCTCCCTGGCGTCACCGGCCAGGGGCAGCGGCTGGAACGGCGCCCAGGGCAGGGGCAGGCCCAGGGCACCCTCCAGTGCCAGGCGCAGCTCCGGCCCGATCCAGAAGGCGGCCTGGCGGTCGTCCACGGTCAGTATCCCGACAGCGTCACGCTCCCAGAGCCATAGCTGTCCCTCGGCCGCCAGCCGGGCCATGGCGGCCCGGTCCAGGGGCTGGTGCAGACGGCCATCGGTATCCAGACGCCAGCGACGGCCCGGATCCCCGGCCCGGGATACCAGCAGGTCGGCCATCCCGCAGCCGCCGGGGAACGGGCCGAGGCAACCTTCTGCCCAGAGCTGTTCTGTCGATCCATGTGGCATGGCGGCCCTCGGGCTGGGAGATGCGGGTCAGACAACGGCCGGCCCGGAGGCCGGATCGGTCAATTGCCGGAACTGCAAGGCATACAAACGGGCGTAGAGCCCGTCGTGGGCCAGAAGTTCCCCATGGGTGCCCTGCTCGATCACCCGTCCACCGGCAAGGACCACGATGCGGTCGGCATCGAGAATGGTACTCAGGCGATGGGCCACGATCAGGGCGGTGCGCTGCTGCAACAGCCGTTTCATGGCCGCCTGGATGTGGCGTTCGCTGATGGTGTCCACCGAGCTGGTGGCTTCGTCCATCACCAGGATGCGGGGATCGAAGGCCAGCACCCGGGCCAGGCCCAGCAGCTGCCGCTGGCCGGCGGAGAGGTTGACGCCCCGCTCGGCCAGGGGAGTATAGATGCCTTGGGGCAGACGATCGATGAAGTCCAGGGCGCCCACCTCCCCGGCCGCCGCCCGAATGACATCCGGGGTGATGGCCGGGTCCCCCAGGCCGATGTTGTCCGCCACGGTGCCGGCGAACAGGAAAGTTTCCTGCTGCACCACCCCCACCAGGCGCCGCAGCCGGGCCAGGGGAATCTCCCGCAGGTCCACCCCGTCCAGCAACACCCGACCGTGGGTGGGATCGTGGCTGCGGTTGAGGAGCTTGATCAGGGTGCTTTTGCCGGCCCCGGTGGGCCCGGCGATGGCGACCTTCTCCCCGGGGCGGATGTCCAGGTCGATGCCCTGCAGGATCGGCTCCTGGCCGTAGTCGAACTGCACCCCCTGGCAGGTGATGGCCCCCCGGACCGGGTCGGGGAGGGCGATGGTGGCGGCGGGCGGATCGGTGAGGGTCGGCGGGCGGTCCAGCAGGTGGAAGATCCGCTCCAGGGCGGTCATGGATGCCTGGAGGGTGGTGAATTTGGACGACAGATCGCGGATGGGGAAGAAGATGCGTCGCAGATAGTCGATGAAGGCCACCAGGGTGCCGATGGAGGCGCCATCTCCCGCCTCCCGCAGCCACCCTTTATCGGTTATTGGGTGCCAGTCGGTGAGGGTGGAGACCGCCTCCACGAAGCTGTATTGGAACGCCTCCCAGAAGTTGGCCTGCTTGCTGGTCTCCAGGTAGTCCCGGTTGCTGCGGTCGAACAAGGCGTCGTTGTGGGCCTGGCGGCGGAACAGGCGCACCACCTGGTGGCCGTCGATCTCCTCGGTGAGCAGACTGGCCATGCCGGCCAACAGCAGCCGCGCCCGGCGGTGCAGCCGGCGGAAGATCCGCGCCACCAACAGGGTGCCGGCCACGATCACCGGCATGGCCAGCAGGGCCACCAGCGACAGGGGCGGGGAGAGATGGATCATGCCCAACCCGATGCCTATCAGCAGCAACAGATCGCCGGCCAGATTGAGCAGGCCGGCGCTCACCATCTGGCTGACCACCTCGGTATCGTTGGTGAGGCGGTTGGTGAGGCGCCCGCTGGCCCAGCGGGCGAAGAACGCCGCTTCCAGGCCTGACAGATGGGCGAACAGGTGGCTGCGCAGGTCGCGGATCACCCGCTGGCCCAGCAGGGCGTTGACCAGGGTCTGGAGATAGCCCAGGGCGAGCTGGGCCAGGATCAACCCCAGCCAGGCGGCCAGGACCCAGCCGAATCCGTCCAGGGTGCCGGGCATCAGATGATTGTCCACCGCCTGCTTGATCATCAGGGGTTGGGCCAGCTGCACCAGGGCGCCCAGGGGCAGCAGCAGCAGGGCGACCAGCAGCCAGCGGCCATAGGGACGGGCATAGCCGAAGAAGCGGACCATGATTTTCAGGTCCACGGCGCCGTAGCGGGTTTCCTCGGTTTCGGTGGCCACCGGATTGGCGTTCATCCCAGGGCCTCCAGAGCCTCGGCCCGGGCCATGCGGTTGTGCAGATCCCGGTACAGAGCGCTGTGTTCTATGAGCTGGTGGTGGGGGCCGTGGCCGACGATGCGGCCCTCGTCCAGCAGGTAGATGCTGTCCGCCGCATGCAGGGCCGCCACCCGGTGGCAGACCATCAGGGTGGTGCGTCCCCGGCTGAAGGTCCGCACCTGGTCCAGGATGGTCTCCTCGGTGCGGGCGTCCACGCTGGAGAAGACATCGTCCAGCAGCAGCACCGGTGGATCCAGGGCCAAGGCCCGGGCCAGGGCGGCCCGCTGGCGCTGACCGCCGGACAGGGTGATGCCCCGCTCGCCCACCAGGGTGGCCATGCCGTCGGGAAAGGTGCGGATTTCCTGGTCCAGGGCCACCTGGTGCGCCACCTGCCAGGCCAGCGCCTCGCTGCCACCGGGCCGGCCGAACAGCAGATTCTCCGCCATGGAGGCCGAAAACAGGATGCTTTCCTGGGGCACCAGCAGCAGGTTGCGGCGCAGCTCATCCTCGGGGATGCTCTCCAGGGGGCGGCCGTCCAGCAGCACGGTGCCCGGCGGGGCCGGCCAGAGCCGGGCCAGGCAGTTGAGCAGGGTGGACTTGCCCGACCCCACCCGTCCTGCCAGGCCGACGAAGCTGCCGGGCGGGAGGGTCATATGGATGGATTTCAGGATCGGGCGGGACGGTGCGGCCGCGGGCTCAACCGGGACCGGAAAGGCGAACTCCAGCCCCGCCACCTGGATTTCTCCCCGCCAGTGGCCCGGAGGGGCGGACTCGGCCAGTCCCGGGTCGGCGAGGACCGGGGTGGCCGGTTGGGCATCCAGCACCATGCCGATCCGTTCCATGGCGGCCCAGCCGCGCTGCATCACGGTCAGGATCCAGCCCAGCCCCACCGTGGGCCACACCAGCAGGGCCAGATAGCCGGAGAAGGCGACGAAATCGCCCACCGTCAGGCGTCCCGCCGCCACTTCCGGTCCGCCCACCGCCAGGATGATCCAGCCGCCCAAACCGCCGCTGAACATCATCAGGGGGGCGAAGGTGCCCTGCAGGCGGGTGTGGCGCAGGTGATCGGCGTAGAGGAGATCGGCCTCGGCATCGAAACGCCGGCGCCAGTTGTCCTCCTGGGCATGGCCGCGGATCACCGCCATGCCGGTCACCGCCTCCTGCACGAACCCCGACAGCCGGCCGAAGCGGTCGGCCACCGCCCGGCTCAGGCGGTAGAGGCGGCGGGTCATCAGCCGGGCGGTCAGCAGGGCCACCGGGAACGGCGCCAGGGCCAGCAGGGTCAGGTGGGCATCGAGACCGGCCATGACCGGCACCACCGTGGCGTAGACCATCAGGGTGTTGCAGACCTGGAGAAACCCGGGGCCGATGAACATGCGCAGGGCGGTGATGTCGGTGGTGCCGCGGCTGACCAGGTCCCCGGTGCGCTCCCGGCCGAAGAAGGCCGTATCCAGGCGCAGCAGGCTGGCGTGATACTGGGCCCGCAGGTCGTATTCCACCTGCCGGCCGATGGCGAAGATGTGAACCCGGCCCCAGATCCGGAACAGGCCGTTGACCAGGGCCAGCAGGATCAGCAGCAGGGCGAACCGGCCCATGGCCATCCCGCCGGCGCCGTCTTCCAGGGACTCGGTGGCCAGCTTCATGGTATAGGGGATGACGGCGGCGCTCAGGCTGGTGGCGGCCAGCAGCAGGAAACCCCAGACAAAGCCCCAGACATGGCGCCGGCAGTGGGGCAGCAGGTGGCGCAGACGCCCGGCCGCGAGGGAAGATCCAGGCCGGGGATCGGAGGGGGGAGCGGGTTTTTCGGTTTTCATCCGTTCTTTTCTTGTTGTATGATCCGGGCACTTGCGGAATGGATCTCTCCCCGGCGGGCGGCCCTTCCTGTCCCACTCCTTCCGAACAAGCCCTTTCGTATGCCTCGACCGCTCAGGATGAACCCGCCGTCGGCGGGGATCAAGGAATTGCCGCCGGCAGCCCGGCTCCTCCGGGCAGCGCGGGGAGGTCTGTCGGTGCGGTGGGGAGGGGGGCTGGTGGGGCTGTCGCTGTTGTTCGGTTTGGCGGTGCCGGTGCAGGCCGCCGGGGTGGTGGCCCGCCACGCCTGGCTGGCCCAACTGGTCAAGCAGGATCGGTTCGACCCCGTCTGGCTCGATGATCTGCTGGGGGAATTCGAGGCCGGGGCGCGGCCGAGGGTTCCGCCCAAGCCGGCGGTTCCCAGAACCTGTTTCACCACCCAGCCACCGGTCGTCAAGGCCCAAGTGGAAAAGGAGGGGCGCCGGTTGATGTCCACGCACAAGGACCTGCTGAAGCGGGTGGAGAAACACTATGGCGTACCCGCCCCTTTCGTGGTGGCCCTGTGGGGCATCGAAAGTCGCTACGGCACCGACATGGGGAACTTCCCGATCCTGAAGTCCCTGTTCACCCAGGCGGTGGGTCGGTCCAGCCGGGTGCCTTTTTTCCGGGAACAGCTCCGGGAGTTCCTGCTGCTGAGCCGGGAGGAGGGCTGGGATCCCCGGGTGCCCAAGGGATCCTACGACGGGGCCATCGGGCAGGTGCAGATGTTGCCCGGCACCCTGCGACGGCATGCGGTGGATTTCGACGGCGATGGTCGGCGGGCGGTTTATTCCAGTCCCGCGGACGTGCTGGGGTCCATCGCCGCCTATCTGGCCGACAACGGCTGGCGTCGGGGGCAACCCTACAGCCTGCCGGTGGCGGGGAAACCGCCCCCGGGAGTTGCGGTCTCCAGGACCCTGAGTAAGATGCCTCCCTGGAAATGGTGGCGGAAGAAAGGCCTGCGGCTGGCCCCCGGGGTGGCCGAACCGCCGGCTGATCTCCCCACCGCGCTGATCAAGCTGGAAGAGCGGGGCCGGGATCGCTATCATGTGGTCTTCAATAATTTCCGGGTGGTGACGCTCTGGAACAGATACCGTCCTTTTGCCATGGGAGTGGGCGAACTGGCGGCCAGGGTGGCAC
Source organism: Magnetococcales bacterium DC0425bin3 (assembly GCA_002753665.1). GTDB lineage: Bacteria > Pseudomonadota > Magnetococcia > Magnetococcales > DC0425bin3 > DC0425bin3. The sequence goes on along the minus strand of PEAP01000020.1, from coordinate 32,407 downwards.
GCAAGGGGTCAAGGGAATAAACTTTCGCTGGATGGGGGAAGCCTCCCTCCATCCACCACCAATGAAAACCGCGCAGCGATTTTCGTCGGTAAACCATAAAGCGGGAACGGACGGCACACCATGGATGGATACCGGACGCGATTGCCCATTTGGCTGCCCGGGCAGAATTATTGGCTGATCGGCCTGCTGGCCGCAGCGCTGCTGGCCTCGGGATGCGCCACCCGCGTGGAGGGTCCGGAGGATATTCCACCGGATCGGTCCGCGCCGCTCCCGCCCAGGGTCAAACTCAAACCCACGGAACGGCCCTACAGCATTTCCGGGGTGCGCTACGTTCCCATGCTGTCCGCCGAGGGGTATCGGGAAAAGGGTGTCGCTTCCTGGTACGGTCCCGGGTTCCACGGGCGGGACACCGCCAATGGCGAAGATTACGACCAGGACGAACTCACCGCGGCCCACACCACCCTGCCCCTGCCCACCATGGTCCGGGTGACCGATCTGAACACCGGCAAGTCGGTGGACGTGCGGGTCAACGACCGGGGTCCCTTCGTCAAGAACCGCCTCATCGATTTGTCCCGCGGGGCTGCAAGGGCACTGGGGTTTTTTACCCAGGGCACCGCCATGGTGGAGGTGGTGGCCCTGGGGCCGGGTGAACCGCAGACACAACTGGCCCGAGCCAAACGGAAGGTCAAGTCGACTCCCGAGGTCGGCAAGGAGGATGCGCCGAAACTCTTCGTGCAGATCGGCGCCTTCCAGTCGGAAAACAACGCCCGCCGTCTGGCCAAGACCCTGGAAGAGCGGATCCCGGTACGGGTGACCCGGGCCGAGGTGAGCGATCAGACCTTCTATCGGGTGCAACTGGGGCCTCTGGCATCGGTTGAAATGGCCGATGGGCTGGTGGAATCCCTGGCTGGCAGGGGATTGGGGGAGGGACGGATCGTGGTGGAATGACCCTCCTTCTGGAGGCGGATCATGGGCATGGACTCCCGGATTGATCGGGGATTGAGCGAGGCTTGGCAGGCAATGGTCAGACTGATGCGTTGTTTGGGAATATTGGTACTTCTCTGGACGGGAGCGGCCGCAGCCGCCGATCCTCCGGCCACCGATGACAAGATGCCCTTCAAGGTACGGGCCGTTTCGGCCATCATGGGCGATCTCGACTCGGGCGCCATCCTGTTTGAACAGGATGCCGATCGGCGCAGCGAGCCGGCGTCCCTGACCAAGGTGATGACCCTCTACCTGATCTACGAGGCTCTGGCCAAAGGCGAACTGACCCTGGAAAGCGCCCTGCCGGTGAGCAAAAAAGCTTGGCAGATGGAAGGCTCCAGGACCTTCGTCAAGGTGGGAGCGGAGGTCCAGGTGGAGCAGTTGATCCGGGGCATCGCGGTGCAGAGCGGCAACGATGCCTGCGTGGTGGTGGCGGAACATCTGGGGGGATCGGAAGCGGGCTTCGTGGACATGATGAACCACAAGGCCCAGGAGCTGGGGATGAACGCCACCCATTTCATGAATGCGTCCGGTCTGCCGGGTGACGAGCATTACACCACCGCCCGGGATCTTTTTACCCTGACCCGGGCCATCACCCTGCATTTTCCCCAGTACGGCCATTTTGTGCGGGAGAAGGAGTACACCTTCAACGGCATTCTCCAGCACAACCGCAACCGGTTGCTGTGGCGGGATTCCTCGATCACCGGCCTCAAGACCGGCCACACCACCTCCGCCGGCTATTGCCTGATCGCCACCAGCGAGAAGGACGGCCAGCGGCTGGGATCCGTGATGCTGGGGGCGGCCAGCGTCCCCATCCGCAGCGACGATTCCCTGCAGATGCTGCGCTATGGCAACCGCATATTCGAGTCCGTCCGGCTCTACGACAAGGGCGCGCCGGTGCGCACCCTGCGGGTTTGGAAGGGTGATGTGGAGCAGGTGGATGGCGTGCTGGAAAGCCCCCTGGTGGTCACCGTGCCCCGCAAGGAGCGGGACAAGCTGGAGGTGGGCCTGCGCTACGAGGAACCTCTGCTGGCGCCCCTGGCCAAGGGCGCCCCGATCGGCAGCGTGGTGGTCAAGCTGGGGGGCAAGGAGATCGAAACCCGGCCGGTGGTCACCGCCCAGGCGGTGGGGGAAGGGGGGTTCTTCCGAGAGATGGTGGACTCGGTGCGGCTCAAGATGGGCTGGTAGGGAGCCGGTAACCTGTCGAGACAGAGGGAGAAACATCATGGTCAGCGAACTGCAACCCGGGAGCCCGATTCCCAACCCCGTCGTCGCCGATCAGGACGGCGTGGAACAGGCCTTGCGGGAACGGTTGGGCCCCAACGGAGCGGTGATCTATTTCTACCCCAAGGATGCCACCCCTGGCTGCACCACCGAGGCGCAAGATTTTCAGGCCGCCCTGTCCACCCTGAAGGCGCGGGGGGTGGCGGTGATCGGGGTGTCGAGGGATTCGGTGAAGTCCCACGCCAACTTTCGCGCCACACAGGGATTGACCTTTCCGCTGCTCAGTGACGGCGACGGCACCCTGAGCGAGGCGTTCGGCGTTTGGCAGGAGAAGAAGGTCTGCGGGCGCACCTGCATGGGTCTGGTGCGGACCACCTTCCTGGTGGACGGCGCGGGTCTGGTGAAAAAGGTTTATGCCAACGTCAAGGTCAAAGGCCATGTGCAGCAGGTGCTGGCCGATCTGGAGACCTGACGGCTGGTCCGTGGACGGTTCGTGGGGGGAGGCGGAAGCAGCCCGGCCGAGGGCGACTTCCGGTTGGATGGTACGGTTCTGCGGCCTGGAATAGGGATGATCACATGCCTGCCAACAAAAAATCCCGCAAGAGTGACGGGGGCGATGCGCTGAAGGAGGAGGGGAACCTGACTTTGGAGGAAATCCTCGCCTCCCTGGAGGAGATCCTGGACGAGGAGCCGGCGGGATCGCCCGCCACTGCCCAGTCGACCCCTCCGGCCCGGGCTGGCTCCCGGCCAACGGACATCCATCCCGATGATGCCGCGGCGGTGGCCGCCACCTTGAATCTGGATCCGGCCGAGGTGCGGCGGGCGGCCCGCAACGCCCATGTGGATCTGGACCAGCCCCAGCAGGTGTTGGCCGCCATCGATGTTCTGGAGGAGGAGGCCACCGCGGGAAAAGGCCGGGCCCCGGACCCGGCGGGACAGGGGGCTCCGGGGGCAGGCGAGACAGGCGACCCTACCGCGGGTGACCGTGTCACGGGAGAGATGGTGACGCCCGGGGAGATCGCGCAGTCCCTGGACCAGCTGTTGGGCGCCGGCGACTTCGGCGGCAATCCGCCAGCGGAGGGGAGCGTTACCCCACCCCCACCGGCCGAGGATCTGGCCGAAGTGATGGCGGCGCTGGACGCGGACAGCGGCCCCGCCGAAGATGCCGCCGGCCTGGAAGCGGCGGAAGCGGGTGTGTCGGAGGCAGAAATCCCCGGCGGGGACTCTTTGGAATCGGGGGCCGCAGCGGACCAGGCGGTTGCGGAGCCGGCAGAGCTGGCGGAAGAGCCGCTGGAGCTGGTGGAGGAACTGGCGGAGGAGCCCGCGCCTGTGGAGTCGGTCGGTGCGGCGGTGGAGGAACCGCTGGAGCTGGCGGAGGAGCCTGCGCCGGCGGCGGAAGAACCGTTGGAGCTGGCGGAGGAATTGGCGGAGGAACCCGCGGCGGCGGAGCCGATCGAGGCGGCCCTCCCTATCGAGGAGCCTGCGGTGGAGGGTCCCCCGGCCCCGGCCGGAGAGGATGAGCCTTACGAACTGCCGGAATCGACTTTGGTCGAGGAGCCGGGGGAAGCGGCTGCGGAGCTTCCGGACGCTGAGGAGCCGCCGCTGGAGGAACCGTTGGAGCTGGCCGGGGCCGAGGGGTCATTGGAGGAGCCTTTGGAACTGGCGGCCGCGGAGCTGTCAGCCGAGGAGCCGCCGCTGGAGGAACCGTTGGAGCTGGCCGGGGCCGAGGGGTCATTGGAGGAGCCTTTGGAACTGGCGGCCGCGGAGCTGTCAGCCGAGGAACCGCCGCTGGAGGAACCGACGGAGCCTGCGGCCGAGGGGGCTGTCGATCCATCGCTGGAGGAAGCGGTTGAACTGGTACTCGGTGAGCCGCCGTTGGCGGAACCGGCGGAGCTGACGATCATTGAACCGTTGCTGGAGGAACCGGCGGCGGAGCCGTTGGCGGAACCGGCGGAGCCGGTGGTGGAACCGTTGGCGGAACCGGCGGCTTTGCAGGCGGCCTTTGGGGAACGGGTGGATCGCCTGGTGGCCGAGATGGCCCGGAGCCTGCTGGAAGAGATGCTGCCATCGCTGCTGGAAGAGGCCATTCGCCAGGAGATCGACCGGATCAGGAACGGCACTTGAAGGCTTGTTGACCAGTTTGCACCATGCAGGTCGTCTTCGTTTCTTGCAGAGGGCGCCGATCCCGGGGCGCCCTCTGTTGCGTTGCAGCCGGGAACAAGAGATCGGGACAGACATGCAGGAACGGGTCGTACTATCCAAGAGCTATGATCCGGCGGGGGTGGAATCCCGCTGGTACCAGGTGTGGGAGAAGGCCGGCTATTTCGCGCCCCGGGGTGGGGAGGAGCATCCCGCCTACTGCATCATGATCCCCCCGCCCAACGTCACCGGCAGCCTGCACATGGGCCATGCCTTCCAGGACACCATCATGGATGCCCTGACCCGCTACCATCGCATGCAGGGGGAGCGGACCCTGTGGCAGACCGGCACCGACCACGCCGGCATCGCCACCCAGATGGTGGTGGAACGACAGTTGGAACAGGAAGGTAAGACTCGCCATGACCTGGGGCGGGAGGCCTTCGTGGAGCGGATCTGGCAGTGGCGCAACACCTCCGGCGGCACCATCGTGCGGCAGTTGCGGCGTTTGGGGGCCAGTTGCGACTGGTCCCGGGAACGTTTCACCATGGACGAACACCTGTCCCATGCGGTCACCGAGGTGTTCGTGCGCCTCTACCAGGAGGGGCTGATCTACCGGGGCCAGCGGCTGGTCAACTGGGATCCGGTGCTGCATACGGCGGTGTCGGACCTGGAAGTGGTTGCCGAGGAGGAGGCCGGCTCCCTGTGGCACATGCGGTATCCCCTGGCGGACGGTTCCGGTCACCTGGTGGTGGCCACCACCAGGCCCGAAACCATGCTGGGGGATACCGCGGTGGCGGTGCATCCCGAGGATGAGCGCTACCGTCATCTGGTGGGCCGCCGGGTGCGATTGCCCCTGGCTGAACGCGACATCCCCATCATCGCCGACGTCTATGTGGATCCGGCCTTCGGCTCCGGCTGCGTCAAGATCACCCCGGCCCACGACTTCAACGACTACGCCATCGGCCAGCGCCACGGCCTGGCGATGATCAATATCCTCACCGTGGACGCCCGCCTCAACGATGCCGTGCCCGCCGCCTACCGGGGCCTGGACCGCTTTGTGGCCCGGGAGCGGGTCCTGGCCGATCTGGAAGCCCAGGGCCTGCTGGAGAAGACCGAACCCCACCGCCTGATGGTGCCCCGGGGCGACCGCTCCCGGGCGGTGGTGGAGCCCTATCTGACCGATCAATGGTTCGTGCGGGCCGGGGTGCTGGCCGAGGAGGCCATCCGGGTGGTGGAGGACGGCCGCATTCGCTTCGTGCCATCCAGTTGGGACAAGACCTATTTCGAATGGATGCGCAACATCCAGGATTGGTGCATCTCCCGCCAGATCTGGTGGGGGCACCGCATTCCGGCCTGGTATGGCCCCGACGGCCGGGTGATCGTCTGTCGCAGCGAGGCGGAGGCCCTGGAATGGGCCGCCGAGGAATACGGCCGGCCGGTGGCCCTGATCCGGGATCCGGACGTGCTGGACACCTGGTTCTCCAGCGCCCTGTGGCCGTTCTCCACCCTGGGCTGGCCGGCGCATACCCCGGAGCTGCGGACCTTCCACCCCACCAACGTCCTGGTCACCGGGTTCGACATCATCTTCTTCTGGGTGGCCCGCATGATCATGATGGGCCTCAAGTTCACCGGGGAGGTGCCATTTCGGGAGGTATACATCACCGGCCTGATCCGCGATGCCGAAGGCCAGAAAATGAGCAAGTCCAAGGGCAACATCCTCGATCCCCTGGACCTGATCGACGGCATCGGCCTGGACGACCTGGTGGAAAAACGCACCCGGGACATGATGCAGCCCCAGTTGGCCCAGCGCATCGCCGCGGCCACCCGGCGGGAGTTTCCCCAGGGCATTCCCGCTTTCGGCACCGACGCTTTGCGTTTCACCATGGCCAGTCTGGCCACCCAGGGCCGGGATATCAAGTTCGACCTGGGACGCATCGAAGGCTACCGGAATTTCTGCAACAAGCTTTGGAACGCCAGTCGGTTCGTGCTGATGAATACCGAGGGGGCCGATTGCGGTCTGGAGCGCGGCGAACTGCCCCTGTCGGTGCCAGACCGCTGGATCCGCTCCGCCCTGAACCGGTTGGCGGAGGACATGGCCCGCGCCTTCGACCAATACCGCTTCAACGACGCCGCCAATGCCATCTATCAGTTCCTCTGGGGGCATTATTGCGACTGGTATCTGGAGCTGGTCAAACCGATCCTCTATGGCGAGATCGTGCCGGAGGCGGAGAAGGTGGCCGCCCGCCGCACCCTGGTGCAGGTCCTGGAGACCGCCCTGCGCCTGCTCCATCCCCTGATGCCCTTCATCACCGAGGAGCTGTGGCAGAAGGTGGCGCCGGTGGCGGGACGGGGCGGAGATTCGATCATGCTGGCCCCCTGGCCGGACGCCGATCCGGCGCTGAACGACCCGGGGATCGAGGCGGAGATGGCCTGGGTGATGTCCTTCATCAATGGGGTGCGCAACATCCGCGGCGCCATGGATCTGCCCCCCGCCCGGGAGCTGGAGATCCTGGTGACCGGCGCCCCGGAGGTCCTGGAGCGTCTGGAGCGGTTCCGGACCCTGATCCTGCCATTGGCAAAACTCTCCGGTTGGTCCATCCTGACAGGAGAGGCCCCGGCCGGCTGTGCCGCGGGGGTGGTCGAGGGCCTGTGTTTCCATATCCCCCTGGCGGGGGTGATCGATCTGGCGGCCGAGACCGACCGGTTGCACAAGGCCCTGGCCAAGCTCGACGGGGATTTGGCGCAGGTGCAGAAGAAGCTTGGCAACGAGACCTTTCTGGCCAAGGCCAAACCCGAGGTGGTCGCCAAGGATCGGGAGAAACAGCGCAGCCTGGCGGAAAAACGCCAGGGTCTGGCCGAGGCCCTGGCCCGGATCGAGGCTTTGGGGAGGAAATCATGAACCGTACCTGGTCGGATGTGGTTCGCAACGCCCTGGCGGAGGATGTGGGCCGGGGGGACATCACCACCAATGCCCTGGTGGGCGCCGGTGAGCATGTGCGGGCGCGGCTGGTGGCCAAGGAGGACATGGTGGTCTGCGGTCTGCCGGTGGTCTCGGAGGTGTTTCAGGCCGTGGACTCCCGGGTGCGCATGCTGCCGGAGGCCCCGGATGGCAGCGGCGTCCATGCCGGCAATACCATCTGCATCCTCCAGGGGCCGGCCCGCGGGATCCTCACCGGGGAGCGGGTGGCCCTGAATTTCTTCCAGAACCTGTCCGGGGTGGCCACCCTGACCCGGCGTTTTGTGGAACAGGTCTCCGGCACCAACGCCAAGATCGTCGATACCCGCAAGACCATTCCCGGGTTGCGTCTGTTGCAGAAATACGCCGTGCGCACCGGGGGCGGTTCCAACCACCGCATGGGGCTGGATGACGGCGTGCTGATCAAGGAAAACCACATCACCCTGGCCGGTGGGCTCAAACCGGCGGTGGAGCAGGTGCGGGAGCTGGCCCATCACCTGATGCGCATCGAGGTGGAATGCGAAACCCTGGACCAGGTGCGCGAGGCCCTGACGGTGGGGGTGCATGTCATCCTGCTGGACAACATGAATCTGGAGATGATCCGGGAGGCGGTGGGCCTGGCCTCGGGCCGGGCGCTGCTGGAGGCCAGCGGCAATATTTCCCTGGACAACGTTCGTCAGGTGGCGGAAACCGGGGTGGACCTGATCTCCGTGGGCGCCCTCACCCACAGCGCCGGCGGCAAGGATGTCAGTCTGTTGATCGATCCGCATGCGTGATCTGCTGACGGTCCTGCGCGCTGCGGGGCCATCGCCCATGTCCGGTACCGAGCTGGGGCGCCGGCTGGGCATCTCCCGGGCAGCGGTCTGGAAGCGGATCCAGGGCCTGCAGCGGGCCGGGTATCGGATCCAATCGGTGCGGGGGCTGGGGTATCAGTTGTGCGGGGAACCCGATTCCCTGGCCCCCGAGGCCGTGGAGCCCCTGCTGACCGGGACGTTGTTCCGGCCGGACGGTTACCGGTTCTTTCCCGAACTGGGTTCCAGCAATGAGGAGGTGGTGGCCCAGGCCCGGGCCGGGGCGGCCGAGGGGCTGGTGGTGGTGGCCGACTGCCAGACCGCCGGGCGGGGGCGTCTGGACCGCTCCTGGTCCTCGCCGCCGGGGGTCAATCTGTATTTTTCCTTTCTGCTGCGGCCCGCCCTGCCCCCGGGCCGGACCTTTCAACTCACCCTGTTGGCCGGACTGGCCCTGGCCGAGACCCTGGTGGGCCTGGGGATCGCCGGGCTGGCCATCAAATGGCCCAACGACCTGCTGCTGGACGGCCGCAAGCTGGGGGGCATCCTCACCGAGATGGCCGCCGAGCCGGACCATGTGCAGTATGTGGTGGTGGGGGTGGGACTCAACGTCAATCAACCGCGGGCGGCCTTTCCGCCCGAATTGCAGGGGATTGCCGCCACCTTGCGGGAGGTTCCGCCGTCGGGGGGCGGGGGGGATCCAGTGGATTTCTGGCCGCGACGGGTGATTTTGGCTGGGTTCTTGCGTAACTTCGCGACATGGTATCGCCGCTTTCTGCAGGAGGGTTTTCCTCCGGTGCGCCAAGGCTGGCTGCGCTACGCCGCCATTCGGGACCGTCGGGTGCAGGTCAACCTGCTGCACGAGCGTTTTTCCGGCCAGGCGGTGGATATGGACCCGGAAGGGTTTCTTTTGGTAAAACAGGATGATGGCCCGGTTCGCAAGGTGGTGGCCGGGGATGTGGCCCTCTTGAGCAGGTGAGACCGACCATGCTGCTGGTGCTGGATGTGGGCAATACTCACATCGTGTTGGGGGTTTACCAGGGTGAGGAGCTGATCCGCCACTGGCGGGTGGCCACCCGGGTGGAACGCACCGGGGATGAATACGGCGCGCTGATCACCGGGCTGTTCGCCAGTTCCGGCATGGACAGCAAGGCGGTGGATGGGGTGATCATCGCCAGCGTGGTGCCGCCGGTGCAATCGGCCCTGGTACGGGGCATTCGCCGCTCCATGGGCCATACTCCCATGCTGGTGGGGCCCGGTCTGAAGACCGGCATGTCCATCCGCTACGACAATCCCAAGGAGGTGGGCGCCGACCGCATCGTCAATGCGGTGGCGGCCTTCCGGCTGTTGGGGCAGGCCGCGGTGGTGGTGGATTTCGGTACGGCGACCACCTTCGATCTGGTGGGTCCCCAGGGGGAATACCTGGGGGGCGCCATCGCTCCGGGGTTGAACCTGGCCCTGGATGCCCTGTTCGAGCGGACCGCCAAGCTGCCGCGCATCGAGCTGAACCGCCCCGCCACGGTGGTGGGGCGCGACACGGTCACCTCCATGCAGGCCGGGCTCTATTGGGGCTATGTGGCCCTGGTGGACGGCCTGATCGATCGCATGGCGGCGGAGTCCGGTTTTCAGCCCCTGCGGGTGCTGGCCACCGGGGGATTGGCCCGGCTCATTGCCCAGGATTGCCGGCGCATCGAGATCGTGGATGAATTTCTGACGCTGACCGGCCTGCGTCTGTTGTACGAACGCAACAAATAGCCGCCCGAGGGGACCTCATGGCCAAATCGCCCATTCCGATGCCGAGCCTGCCGGCGGGCCTGGGGATCCTGTTGCCGCTGCTGGGGGTGGTGGCGGCCCTGATTCTCAACGTGACCATGGTGCTTGGCTTCCTCGCCAAGGGGGATCAGCCGCTGGAGGGCTTTGCCTTGCCCCCGGACTGGGGGGTGGTTCTCCCCCTGCCGCCACGGCTGGCCGACATGGTCGCCGAACAACCTAAACCGATCCGCCCGCCGCCTGTGGCGGAGGCCCCGGCCGAGGAGCCGATCCTGTCGCCGACCGCCGAGCCGGAAGAACTGGCCTCTGCTCCGCCCGCGCCACCAGCCGCCAAGCCCCAGCCGCCGGCGGTGGTTGCGGAGGCCACGCCCCCCCCCCTGGGCAGCGGATTCATCGTGCAGGCTGGCAGCTTCGCCATGCGCATGGGCGCCGAGACCCTGGTGCGCCGCCTGCGGGAGAAGGGCCTCGAACCCCGTCTGGTGCAGCGCACCGAGATGGTGCTGCTCAACAACGTGCAGGCCGGACCCTATCCGACCCTGCACCAGGCCAAGGAGGCGGAGATCAAGCTGCGGTCCGCCGGCTATGCCGCCCGGGTGGAGAAGGGCTGGGAGGGCCACATCATTTCCATTTCCAAGGAGCTGCTGCTGGCCAACGCCATCCAGGAGATGGAAGCGGTGGAAAAGCTGGACGTGCGCCCCCTGCGCATCGTCAAGGTGGAGGATGCCCAGAAGGTCCACAAGGTGATCCTGGGACCCTTCTCCTCCCAGAAGGAGGCCCATACCCTGAGCGGTCGGCTGACCAATTTCGGCTTGGCAGTGCCCCTCATCAAACGCTGGGATCCCATCGCCGAGAGCGACCAGTGGGACGATGGGAAGGGTTGACACCGTTCGGGCAGGGGGTAAAATCCGTTTTTCCCGGAATTGCTGCAGACCTGATCGTGGCGGGGTAGCTCAGTCGGTTAGAGCAACGGATTCATAATCCGTGTGTCGGGGGTTCGAGTCCCCCCCCCGCTACCACAAATATGACGGCTTGTCCCTGAACAGGGACCAGCCCATGCCGTCTTTGGCATGAAAGTTCGTTCAGCGCTCTGTCAGTGGCATTGCCGCCTGGGCAAGCTCCAGCGGTGCCATGGGACAAAACAGCCCGAGGGCCGTTGGTTGGCCCATGGGTTGAACGTCCGGGAGTGGGCCGGGCCGCCGCCGGCATCCTTCGGGATGCGGGAGGAAAGTCCGGGCTCCACAGGGCAGGGCGCCGGGTAACCCCCGGCGGGGGCGACCCCAGGGACAGTGCCACAGAGAGCAGACCGCCGGCCGGGAGCAATCCGCCGGCAAGGGTGAAAGGGTGCGGTAAGAGCGCACCGCGCCTCCCGGTAACGGGAGGCGGCATGGTAAACCCCGCCTGGAGCAAGACCGAATAGAGGGGCACATGGGATGGCCCATCCCGCCCCCGGGTAGGTTGCTTGAGGTGACCGGTAACGGTCATCCTAGAGGAATGGCGGCCATCCCGGCTTGACGACCGGGAAACAGAACCCGGCTTACAGGCCCACTCCCTTTTTCTTCCCATCGCCGTGGCGTGTTGGTCATCCGGTCCGCCATGTCTGCCGTCCGCTATCCCCGTCCCAGCCGGGGGTTTAAACATCGACCCCATCCGTGGTATGAAGATCCTGTTTGGCGGGAGCGGCGCTTGCCGCCCGGGCCGGCGATCAGCAGCGGGACTTTTCCTTGGCAGATATCCTTTCGATAATGTTGATCGGCGACGTGGTGGGCAAGGCCGGGCGTCGGGCGGTTCAGGAGCATCTGGGGGCCATCGTGAAGGCCCGGGGTGGGGTGGATCTGGTGATCGCCAACGGCGAAAACAGCGCCGCTGGGCTGGGCATCACCCCCAAGATCGCCAGCGAGCTGTTCCGCGTCGGGGTGGACGTGATCACCACCGGCAACCATGTCTGGCGCCGTCAGGAAGTGTTCGGCTTCCTCGATACCGATCAGCGGATCCTGCGCCCCCAGAACTATCCCCCGGGCGCCCCGGGGCGGGGGCTGCTGGTGATGGAAACCGCCAGCGGGGCGCGGGTGGCGGTCCTCAACCTGCTGGGTCGGGTCTTCATGGATCCCATGGACTGCCCGTTCCGGGCGGCGGATGCTGTCCTGGAAGGCATGACCCTGGGCCGGGACGTGAATGCCATCATCGTCGATTTCCACGCCGAGGCCACCTCCGAAAAGGTGGCCATGGGCCATTACCTGGACGGGCGGGTCTCGGCGGTATTGGGCACCCACACCCATGTGCCCACCGCCGACCATCGGATCCTGCCCGGCGGCACCGGGTTTCAATGTGATGTGGGTATGGTCGGGGATTTTGACTCGGTCATTGGCATGGGGGTGGAGACGGTTCTGCCCCGGTTCCTCACCGGCCTGCCCACCCGCTTCGAACCCGCCGAAGGCCCGGCGACCCTCTGCGCCACCCTGGTACGGGTGGATGCCCGGTCCGGACGTTGCCGTGGGGTGGAGCCGCTGCGCGGGGGTGCCACGCTGGATTCCGGTATCGGAGAACGTTGACTCTGTCTATCATCCTTTGAGGTGAACCCAATGGAAAAGCGGGAGAAACTCTACGAGGGCAAGGCCAAGGCGATCTTCGCCACCGACGATCCGAAGCTGGTGATCCAGTACTTCAAGGACGACGCCACCGCCTTCAACGGGGAGAAGAAAGGCACCATCACCGACAAGGGGGTGGTCAACAACCTGGTCACCAGCCGGCTGATGGGGATCCTGGCCGCCGTGGGCATTCCCACCCACTTCGTCAAACGCCTCAACCAGCGGGAGCAGTTGATCCGCAAGGTGGAGATCGTGCCGGTGGAGGTGGTGATCCGCAACGTGGTGGCCGGCTCCCTGGCCAAACGTCTGGGCCGGGAGGAGGGCGAACGCCTGCCCCGGCCGGTGGTGGAGTTTTACCTCAAGTCCGATGCCCTGGGCGATCCTCTCATCACCCTGGACCACATCGATGTGTTCGGTTGGGCCACCGACGAGGAGGTGGAAGCCATCGTCGAAATGAGCCACCGCATCAACGATGCCCTGGTGGCCATCTTTGCCGGGGTCGGCATCCGTCTGGTGGACTACAAGCTGGAATTTGGTCGCCTGCCCGACGGCCACGATACCCTGGTGCTGGCCGACGAGATCAGCCCCGACACCTGCCGCCTGTGGGACATGGAAACCAACAAGAAACTGGACAAAGACCGCTTCCGCCGCGATCTGGGCGGCGTGGAAGAGGCCTATCACGAAATCCTGCACCGCCTGGGCCTGGACTGATCCGGCGTTCTGCAGCATTCCCCACCCCACCGGCCGGAGCATCAGCCGGTGGGGTGGACTTGCGACCGATCCAAGGAAATCCTCATGGCCACTGCCCGTCCTCTCATCATCCCGGGGGCCGCGGCCCTTTCGCCATTCCGGCTGGAAAAACGCCTGGCCGAACTGCGGCGGGTGGCTCCGGGCATCGTCGGTCTGACGGCCCGGCATTGCCATTTCGCCGCCCTGACCCGCCCCCTGGACGCGGCCGAGTTCCGGGTGCTGGAGGCGCTGCTGGCCTACGGCCCCCGGGGGGGGGAAGCGGGCCCGATGACCGGCCCCTGGTGGATGGTGGTGCCTCGACTGGGCACCGTCTCGCCCTGGTCCAGCAAGGCCACCGACATCGCCCGGCGCTGCGGCCTGACGGCGGTGATCCGCCTGGAACGGGGAGTGGGCTACCGGCTGGAGGGTCTGCCCGAGGAGACGCTGCCGTCCCGGGAACTGTTGGCCCTGCTCCACGACCGCATGACCGAGACCGTCCTGCCCATGGCCGACGCCGGCGCGGCCGATTGGGCCGCCCCCCTGTTTCACCACGATGCCCCCCGGCCCCTGGGGTCCGCGCCCCTGCTGGCCGAGGGCAGGGCCGCCCTGGAGCGGGCCAACCAGGATTGGGGTCTGGCCCTGGCGGAGGATGAAATCGCCTACCTGGCGGAGCATTTCCGCGGCATCGGCCGGGATCCCACCGATGTCGAGCTGATGATGTTCGCCCAGGCCAACTCGGAGCATTGCCGCCACAAGATTTTCAATGCCCGCTGGATCATCGACGGCCAGGTCCGCTCCGAAACCCTGTTCGGCATGATCCGCCACACCCACCAGCAGGCCCCCGGGGGGACCTTGGTGGCCTATGCCGACAACGCCGCGGTGATCCAGGGCGGGCCGGAGCGGCGCTTCCACCCGGCCGCGGCGGATCGGGTCTACCGGTTTCATCCCGGTGAGACCCATCTGTTGATGAAGGTGGAAACCCACAATCACCCCACCGCCATTTCGCCCTATCCCGGGGCCGCCACCGGCTCCGGTGGGGAGATCCGCGACGAGGGCGCCACCGGCCGAGGTTCCGCGCCCAAGGCCGGTCTGACCGGCTTTTCCGTCTCCAACCTGTTGCTGCCCGGGGCAATACGCCCCTGGGAGACCGACCACGGCCGTCCGGGGCGCATCGTCAGCGCCCGGGAGATCATGATGGAAGGACCCCTGGGCGGTGCCGGGTTCAACAACGAGTTCGGCCGCCCCAACCTGGCCGGCTACTTCCGCACCTACGAGGCGGTGGTGGCCGGGGAGGTGCGCGGCTACCACAAGCCCATCATGTTGGCGGGGGGGGTGGGGTCCATCGACGCCCGTCATGTGACCAAGCAGGCCCTGGCGCCGGGAGACCTGATCATTCAACTGGGTGGCCCGGCCATGCTCATCGGGCTGGGCGGTGGCGCCGCCAGCTCCATGGCCAGCGGGGCGTCCCAGGAGGATCTGGACTTTGCCTCGGTGCAGCGGGACAACCCGGAGATGCAGCGTCGCTGCCAGGAGGTGATCAACCGCTGCTGGCAGCTGGGCGCGGCCAATCCCATCCGCTCCATCCACGACATGGGCGCCGGCGGGCTGTCCAACGCGGTGCCGGAGGTGATCCATGGCGGTGGGGTGGGGGGCCGCTTCGACCTGGACGCGGTGCCCAACGACGATCCCGGCATGTCGCCCATGGAGATCTGGTGCAATGAGGCCCAGGAGCGTTACGTCCTGGCCATCGCTCCCGGCGACCGGGAGCTGCTGGCCGAATTGTGCCGGCGGGAGCGCTGTCCCTGGGCCGTACTGGGGGTGGCCACGGCGGAGCAGCGGCTGCTCCTTACTCGCGGCCGGGACGGGGCGGTCCTCATCGACATGGACCTGGAAGTTCTGCTGGGCAAGCCGCCGCGCATGGAACGGCGGGTGACCCGCACCCGGACCCGGCTGCCGGACTTCACCACCGCCGGCATCGACCCGGCCGAGGCGGCCCGGCGCATCCTGCTGCTGCCCGCGGTGGCCGACAAGCGCTTTCTCATCACCATCGGCGACCGCACCGTCACCGGGCTGGTCTGCCGGGACCAGATGGTGGGGCCATGGCAGACCCCGGTGGCCGACGTGGCGGTCACCGCCCGGGGCTATGAGGGCTGGGTCGGGGAGGCCATGGCCATCGGCGAACGCACCCCGGTGGCCTTGATCGATGGTCCCGCCGCCGCCCGCCTAGCGGTGGGGGAAGCCCTCCTCAACCTGGCCGCCGCCGACGTGGCCCGGCTGGGAGATGTAAAACTGTCGGCCAACTGGATGGCGCCGGCCGGTCATCCCGGCGAGGACGCCACCCTGTTCGACAGCGTGCGGGATGTGGGACTGACACTGTGCCCGGCCCTGGGGATCTCCATCCCGGTAGGCAAGGATTCCCTGTCCATGAAGAGCGTCTGGCTGGAGAACGGCACGCCGAAGTCGGTCACCGCGCCGGTATCGCTGATCGTCTCAGCCTTCGCCCCGGTGGCCGACGTGCGTCGCACCCTGACCCCGGTGCTGCGGGCCGACGCCGGCGCCACCGATTTGATTCTAGTGGACCTGGGCCGCGGCCGCAACCGCCTGGGGGGCTCGGCCCTGGCCCAGGTCTACAAGGCCATCGGCAACCAGCCCGCCACCCTGGACGACCCCGCCGATCTGGTGGTCTTGTTCGCAGCGTTGGCGGACCTGCGCTCCCAGGGGCGGATTCTCGCCTACCATGACCGCTCCGACGGCGGCCTGTTCGTCAGCCTGTGCGAAATGGCCTTTGCCGGCCGGATGGGATTGGAGATCGATCTGGACGGCCTGGGGACGGACCCGGTGGCGGCCCTGTTCAGTGAAGAACTGGGCGTGGTGCTGCAGGTGGCCCGGGACCAGCGCCAGTCGGTGCTGAAGCGTTTGGCGGCGCTGGACACCCGGGTGTTGGGCACGGTGTCCGCAGCGCCGCTGCTGCGCTTCCGGCAGGGCGGTCGGCCGGTGCTGGAAGGAACGCTGCGGGACTGGCACCGGCTGTGGTCCGAAACCACCTGGCGGATGCAGCGCCTGCGGGACAACCCGGACTGCGCCGACCAGGAATACGCCGGTCTGGGCGATCCGGACGATTCGGGACTCCACGCCCATCTGACCTTCGATCCGGCGGCGCCGGCCCTTATTAGAGCGTTGGAAAAGCCATCCATGGCTTTTCCAACGTCGGGAACCGCAAGCGAAGCTTGCGGTTCCCTCACGGAGGCAACGGATTGCCAATCCGTTGCCTCCGGCGGGGCATCCCTGCCCCGCCATCAGCCCGTTGATCAACGGGCTGATGGCGGCAGTACCCGGCCCCGGGTGGCGATTTTGCGGGAACAGGGCGTCAACGGCCAGGTGGAGATGGCCGCTGCCTTCCACCGGGCCGGGTTCGATCCGGTGGATCTGACCATGAGCGATCTGGTGGCCGGCCGGGATTCTTTGAAGACCTATCGGGGTCTGGCCGCCTGTGGCGGGTTTTCCTTCGGCGACGTGCTGGGGGCGGGAGGGGGCTGGGCCAAGTCGATCCTGTTCGATCCCGGCTTGCGGGACCAGTTCCAGGAATTCTTCCAGCGGTCCGATACGTTTACCCTGGGGGTCTGCAACGGCTGCCA
This sequence comes from Magnetococcales bacterium DC0425bin3, assembly GCA_002753665.1. Lineage (GTDB taxonomy): Bacteria > Pseudomonadota > Magnetococcia > Magnetococcales > DC0425bin3 > DC0425bin3. Next base: position 15,597 of record PEAP01000020.1, on the reverse strand, counting down.
GATGTTGAGCCATCTGCGGGACCTGATCCCCGGCGCTGCCGGCTGGCCGCGCTTCGTGCGCAACCGCAGCGAGCAGTTCGAGGCGCGTCTGGTGCTGGTGGAGGTCACCGCCAGCCCATCCATCCTGCTGGCGGGCATGGCCGGATCGCGCCTGCCGGTGGCCTGCGCCCACGGCGAGGGCCGGGCCGAATTCACCGATCCGCCGGCGGCCCCGCCCCTGACGGCCCTGCGCTTCGTGGATTCCCGGGGGCATCCCACGGAACGCTATCCCGCCAACCCCAATGGCTCTCCCGGCGGGATCACCGGCCTCACCACCACCGATGGCCGGGTCACCATCCTGATGCCCCATCCGGAACGGTTGTTCCGGACCGTGCAGCACAGCTGGGCGCCCCCCGGCTGGGGCGAGGACGGCCCCTGGCTGCGGCTATTCGTCAACGCCCGCCGGTGGTTGGATTGCGGTCATGCCTGACGCAGACTGCCGAGGACCTCGTCGAGCATCTTTTTGGCGTCGCCGAACAGCATCCGATTGTTTTCCTTGTAGAACAGCGTGTTGTCGATGCCGGCATAGCCGGAGGCCATGGAACGCTTCATGACGATGGTCTGTTTCGCGTTCCAGACTTCCAACACGGGCATGCCGGCGATGGGGCTGTCGGGATTTTCCTGGGCGACCGGGTTGACGATATCGTTGGCGCCAATGACCATGGCCACGTCGGTGTTGGGGAAATCGTGATTGATTTCGTCCATCTCCATGACGATATCGTAGGGCACCCGGGCCTCGGCCAGCAGGACGTTCATGTGGCCGGGCATACGGCCGGCCACGGGATGGATGCCGAAGCGGACATTCACGCCCTTGTCCCGCAGCAGGGTGGTGATTTCGCACACCGTGTGTTGGGCCTGGGCCACGGCCATGCCATAGCCGGGGACAATGATGACACTCTCGGCTTGGCGCAGCAGGCTTGCGGTCTCTGCGGCGGAGATGGCCTGAACCTCACCCTGGGGGGTGGAGGGATCCCCCGCCGCTGGAGCCTTGCCGCCGCCGGTGCCGAAGCCGCCGGCAATCACCGCGATGAAATTGCGATTCATGGCCCGACACATGATGTAGGACAGGATGGCGCCGGAGGAGCCCACCAGGGCGCCCACCACGATCAGCAGATCGTTGGAGAGCATGAAACCGGTGGCCGAGGCGGCCCAGCCCGAGTAGCTGTTCAGCATGGAGACCACCACCGGCATGTCGGCGCCGCCGATGGCCATCACCATGTGGATGCCGAACAGCAGGGAGATCGCGGTCATGAGCAACAGGGGGACCAGCCCGGCAGCGACGGTCTCGATCTGCAAAAACCAGCGTCCCGCGGCGATGACGACGATCAGCAACCCCAGATTGAGCAGGTGCCGGGCCGGCAGCAGCAGCGGCTTGCCGCCAATCTTGCCGGACAGCTTGCCGAAGGCGATCAGGGAGCCGGAGAAGGTGATGGCGCCGATGAGGATGCCCACATAGATCTCGACTTCATGGATGATCTTTTCCGCGCCGGTGAAATGGGCCGTGGGATCGATGTAGGTGGCGAAGCCCACCAGGCAGGCGGCAAGGCCCACCAGGCTGTGCATCAGGGCCACCAGCTCCGGCATCTGGGTCATCTTGACCCGCACCGCGGCGTAGATGCCCAGGGCGCCGCCGGCGGCCATGGCGACCAGGATGTTGAGGAAACTGGCGATGCCGGTGACCTGGGGTCCCAGCAGGGTGGCGGTGATGGCGATGGCCATGCCGATGATGCCGAACAGGTTGCCGCGCCGGGAGGTTTCCGGGTTGCTCAAACCGCCGAGACTGAGAATGAACAGCATGGTCGCCCCGATGTAGGCGACGGTCATCAAGCTCATGTTCATGCGTCAATTCCTCAATGTTTCTGAAACATGCGCAACATGCGCTGCGTCACCCAGAAGCCGCCGAACATGTTGACGGCGGTGAGCCCGATGGCAAAGGCCGCCAGGAGGGTGATCGGCACCGAGGGGGAGGAAATCTGGATCAGCGCGCCGATGACGATGATGCTGCTGATGGCGTTGGTGACGCTCATCAGCGGCGTGTGCAAGGCGGGGGTGACGTTCCAGATCACCATGTAGCCGATGAAGCAGGCCAGCACGAACACGGTGAAGTGATTCAAAAAAGTCTCGGGGGCGTTGAGGCCGATGAAGGCGAAGATCGCCGCCAGGACCAGACCGGTGACCGCCACCGACCGGGACGAGGAGGGCGCCCCCGCCCCATGGCCATGACCGCCCTTGGCGGCCAGCGGGGTGGCGGGTTTGGCCGCCGCGGCGGGTTTGGCCGGGGCCACCGACAGGCGCGGCGCCGGCGGCGGCCAAGTGATGGTGCCGTCCTTGATCACCGTGGTGCCGCGAATGACCTCGTCCTCCATGTTGACCTGGAGGGTGCCATCCTTGGCCTTGCACAGCTCTTCCATCAGGCGCACCAGATTGGTGGAATAGACTTGGCTCGATTGCCGCGCCAGCCGGCTGGGCAGGTCGGCGTAGCCGATGATGGTTACGCCGTTGTGCAGGATTTTTTCGTTGGGAACGGTATATTCGCAGTTGCCGCCCTGCTCGGCCGCCATATCGACGATCACGCTGCCGGGTTTCATGCTGTCCACCATGGCCCTGGTGAGCAGCTTGGGGGCGGGTTTGCCGGGAATCAGGGCAGTGGTGACGATGATGTCCACCTCGGCGGCCTGTTTGGCGATCATGTCCTGCTGGGCCTTCTGGTAGGCCTCACTCATGACCTTGGCGTAACCGCCGACTCCGGTACCTTCCTCTTCGTAGTCGGGGGCGACAAATTCGGCCCCCATGCTCTTGATCTGGTCCTTCACCTCGGGGCGGGTGTCGGTGGCGCGGACGATGGCGCCCATGCCCTTGGCCGTGCCGATGGCAGACAGTCCCGCCACGCCGACGCCGATGATGAACACCTTGGCCGGCGGAATCTTGCCCGCGGCGGTGACCTGGCCGGTAAAGAAACGGCCGAAGGCATGGGCGGCTTCCACCACGGCCCGGTAGCCGCCGATATTGGCCATGGAGGAAAGGGCATCCAGCTTCTGGGCCCGGGAAATGCGGGGCACCGAGTCCATGGCCAGCACCGTTGCCTTGCGGGCCGCCAGCCGATCCATCAGCGCCTGGTTCTGGGCCGGCCAGATGAAGCTGATCAGGGTCGCGCCTTCCCGCAGCAGCGATGCCTCATGGATTTCGGTCAGGGGTTCCTCGATGGGGGCGCGCACCTTGAGGATCAGGTCGGCCCTGGACCAGACGGTCTGGGCGTCCGGGGCGATTTCGGCACCGGCCTTCTGGTAGGCCGCGTCGGTGAAATCGGCTTCCAGGCCGGCCTGGGTTTCCAGCAGCACCGAGAAGCCCAGCTTCATCAGTTGCCCCACGGAATCCGGCGTGGCGGCCACCCTGCGCTCCCGCGGGTAGATTTCCTTGGGAATTCCGATCAGCATAACGCCTTCTCCTTTGCACCTGCCGCCAAACGGCCATTCACTGTCAGGTCGTGACGCGACATCCAACGGAAATACGAACCGGGGAACGATACGCCCCAGACTGTCTGGATGCAATCATAATCTCCATTTATGCTTACCAAAGCGTTGAAAAAGCCATCCATGGCTTTTTCAACGTCGGGAACCGCAAGCAGAGCTTGCGGTTCCCTCACGGAATCAACGGATTGGAAATCTGTTGATTCCGGCTGGGCATCCCTGCCCCGCTAAAACAGCCCATTTATCAACGGGCTGTTACCCAAACATTTCCCAGGCTTCCGGTCCGCGGGGCATCTCCGATGGGTCCCGGGGACCCTGGACGCGGATCGGCAGGGACATTAAGGTAGGGCCGATGCCGGCGTGAAAGCGCCACCGGCGGGACTCTTTCCTGTTTCCCGGTTCCCATGCAACTGGTACTGGCCTCCACCTCTCCCTATCGTCGGGTGCTGCTGGAACGTCTGGGCCGCCCCTTTGTGGTGCGGGCCCCGGATGTGGACGAAGCCCCGTCGGCGGGTGAGTCTCCGGATGCTCTGGTGCGACGTTTGGCGGAGGCCAAGGCCCGGGCGGTTGCCACCGGTCGCGGTCCGGAGCTGATCATCGGCTCCGACCAGGTGGCGGTGATCGATGGCGAGATCCTGGGCAAACCCGGTACCCCGGAACGGGCGTTCCAGCAATTGCGCCGCGCCTCGGGCAACCGGGTCAGCTTCGCCACCGGCCTCTGCCTCTACAATACCGCCCGGGACCAGCTCCAGGTGACCGTGGTACCCTTTCACGTTCATTTCCGGACGCTGAGCGACCAGCGGATCCGGATCTACCTGGAACGGGATCGTCCATTCGACTGCGCCGGCAGTTTCAAGTCCGAGGGGCTGGGTATCACCCTGTTCCGGAGCCTGGAGGGGGAGGACCCTACCGCCTTGATGGGGTTGCCCCTCATCACCCTGACCACTTTTCTGGAAGCGGAAGGAGTGGAGCCATGATTATGGCCCATGAAAAGGGGAATCGGGGGGGGAGATGGGGACATTGTCGGGGGCTGACCGCCCTGGTTTGTTCGTTACTGGTGCTGATCATGACTTCAATCGCCGAGGCCGAGCCTTTGCCAGGCCTGTTCGTGGATGCCGAATGGTTGACCCAACACCTGAAGGATCGCGACCTGCGGATCGTCCAGGTAGGGGGTGAGAACTACTATTCCCAGAACCATATTCCCGGCGCCGTCCTGGTGCGCCTCCAGGAACTGACCGTGACGGTGGACAAGATTCCCGGCATGCGTCCCTCCCGGACCGCCCTGGTGGGCCTGTTCGGACGGCTGGGTATCGGACCGAAGACCCAGGTGGTGGCCTACGATTCCTCCGGCGGGATGGATGCCGCCCGTCTGGTCTGGACCCTGGCCACCCTGGGACATACCGGCGCGGCGGTGCTGGATGGTGGCATGGTGCTGTGGTATCAGGGGGGCCGCCCGGTTACCCATGTGGCGCCCCGCATTCCTCCGGCCAGCTTCAAGGCCAAGACCGACGATCGTTGGGAGATCACCGGCAAGGCCGTGCTGGAGCTGTCGGAAAAAGGCGATGACGCCGCCGGTCCGATCCTGCTGGATACCCGCAGCGATGGGGAATATCTGGGCAAGGTCTTGCGGGGGCCCCGGGGTCATATTCCCGGCGCCCGCCACATGGACTGGCTGGATGCCCTGGCCGACCGCAACCAGCCGCTGCTCAAGGATCGCACCCAGATCCAGCGACGCCTGGTCGATGCCGGGATCACTGATCCGCAACGTCCGGTGGTGGTGTACTGCCAGACCGCCCACCGCGCCAGCCACACCTGGGTCCTGCTGCGCCATTTGGGCTACCAGGACGTGCGTCTCTACGACGGATCCATCGCCGAATGGGACGTGCGGGGTTGGCCTCTGGTGTCCGGGGCCGGCCTTCGGTAGATTGCCGTTGAAGCCGGGAAGCGGCTTTCATCGGTGGAGGGTGGAGGGAGGCTGCCCGTCTTTGGTGCCGTTCGGCGCCAGATAGGCCTGCTGCGGATGGTTGATCATGCGCGGGAACTTGTAATCAGGGTACCCTCCCGGATCATGGGGCCGAGGAGCCGTTCCACCAGATAGTCCTTGCCCCGGCCCAGGATCGTGGATCGCTGATCGGCAGAGAGGGGCCGCCAGCGGCAGAGGGATTGAATCACCTCCCTGATCTGTGCCCTGCGGGAGCGTTCGCCCAAACTTTCCACCAGACCGCGCAACTCCTCGGGCAGCGCCCCAACCAGCTGCTCGAACTCCCCTACCCAGGGGTCGAACTCCCCCACTAAGTTGCTGTCAGGGGATCACCGTTCCACCACTCACCGAGAGAATCGTGTTCACCAGCGCTCTCAGTTCAGGGCATTGGCCGACAGCCACCATCAGATCGTTGTCCTTCAGGATGCGTTTGGCGTCCCTGGTTTTGACGTAAGCTCTGCGGCAGGTGCCCTTGGCAAATATTTTCCTGAGCCGGAGGGCGGGCGGTTGGTTGTGATTCACCAGCTCCGGCTGCCCGGAGGGCGCGGCGCCGTTGTGGCCGGCCAGTCGTTTGATGGTGGACCAATAAGGCAGCAGCCAGGCCTCGAAATCATGCTGGGCGACATGGGGATGAAATCGCGGCTCATTGCCCACCCATTTCCGCATCTTTTCCTTGGCGTCCTCTGCATCCTTAAAGTCGGTGGTTCCGGTATAGACGTCGGTCAGGGCGATCACATGATCGGCGGGGCTGTGACGATCATTCAGCAAGGTCTCAACCAACCGCTGCAATTTTCCACCGGTCGGAATCCGGCCGCGTTGATTCATCGAGATTAGTTTTGGCATTGGGCCGTGGCCGGTGAGTCTGCACCGTACAAAATCCCGCAGACAGGGCATGAAGACCAGTTCTGTTTCTCCCTCGACGATCAGGGTGATTCGCATGATCGACCTCCCATGACGCCCATGCGCCAGATTTCATCGAGGCTGTAGTCTTTCAGCCACTGGTCCAGATCCATCGCATCGCCCCAGGTGGCGCTGGTGTGGCCGGCATCGTCCACATCCAGGACCAGCACCTCATGGGGTTTCAGGAAGCCGATCAGCCGATCCGAGTGGGTGGCCACGATCACCTGGGTCTTGGTGGAGGCCTCACGCAGCAGATCCGCCACCAGGCTCAACAATTCCGGGTGCAGGCTGACTTCCGGTTCATCGATCAGGGTGACGGTGGAAAGCCCCGGACTCTGCAGCAGGCAGGCCAGCCAGAGGAAACGCAGGGTCCCCTCGGAAAGTTGATGAATATAAAGTGGGTGGTTGAACGCTTTTTCTTTCCAGGTCAACGACAGCATGCCGGCCGCCGCCGGCGGGAAATTCATCGACTCGAACCCGGGAAAGGCGGCCTTCAGGGAATCCTCGATCATGTCGTAACGGTCCCGGTCACTCTCGCGCAGGGTATAGAGCAAGGACACCAGATCCTCGCCGTTGGCGCCGGGCAGGGTGGCGGGCCTCATCTGTTGAGGCAGCTTGACGGGGGCGCGCTTGCCGACATCCAGCACATGATATTGGGTCGCAGAACTCAATATTCGCCGAAACTCTTCCGGTTGTTTGAACATCTTTGGAACCTGGGACAGTCCCGATTCTGTGGGATCATGATCCCAGTCGGGTTGGGCCAGGCAATCCTTGTCCACCCGATAATAGGAAACCTGACCATGGATGGTTTCCAGATGTTTGAAGGGTCTTGGGAAGCCTTTCCGTTGTTGTATGAGGTGTTCCTCGGCGATGAAATATGTCGGCCCTTTGGTTCCCAAGTGCAACCGATACTTGAGGGGCACATCTCCGGGGCAGTCCATCTCTGCTCCCAAGGCGAGGCCATCCGGGCTGCCGCGGGTGCAGATGTCGGCAACCCCACCCAAGTCGTTCAGGGACTGGTTCAATCGCCCTGCCGCCGAGGCGGCCAGCAGGGACAAGGCATCCAGGAGGGAGGTCTTGCCGACCCCGTTGGCGCCGATCATGACCATGAGCGGCCGCAGGTTCAACTGGACATCCCGAAGACGGCGGACTCCCTGGATGGTGATCTTGTTGATTACAGGCATGAGGTCACTTTCGTGGCTGTTGGCCATGTGTCGAGGCCATCGTAATCAAGACAATAAGAGAGGATCATGACGACAGCAAGGCCTCCCGTTCCAGGGTCAGCATCCGGTCCCGCAGAATGGCGGCCAGTTCGAAATCCATGGCCGCGGCAGCGGCCTGCATCTGTTTTTTCAACTCCCGGATCTCCCGGGTCCGGTCGGCGCTGGACGTTCCGGCCTGGTAGACCATCTTGGCCTCGGCGGCCTTGGGGATCCTGGGGGTAGGCTGGGAAATGTTCGCGCCCTCGAACCCGGGCACCTGGGCCACCTCTCGCCGCACCGAGACCGGGGTGATGCCATGCTCTCGGTTGTGGGCCTGTTGGGTCGTCCGGCGGCGGTCGGTCTCGGCCAGGGCGCGCTCGATGGAGCCGGTGATGCGGTCGGCATAGAGCAGCACCCGGCCTTCCACATTGCGGGCCGCCCGGCCGATGGTCTGGATCAGGGCGGTCGCGGAGCGCAGAAAGCCCTCCTTGTCGGCATCCAGAATCGCCACCAGCCCCACCTCGGGAATATCCAGCCCCTCCCGCAGGAGATTGATCCCCACCAGGACCTGGAAGGTCCCCAACCGCAGATTCCGCACGATCTCCAGGCGTTCCAGGGTATCCACGTCCGAGTGGAGGTAGCGCACCGGAATGGACAGTTCCTCCAGGTATTCGGTGAGATCCTCGGCCATCTTCTTGGTCAGGGTGGTCACCAGCACCCGGAAGCCGCGCTGCAGAGTGAAGCGGATTTCATGCACCAGGTCGTCCACCTGGTTCTCCACCGGCCGCACCTGACAGGGAGGGTCCACCAGCCCGGTGGGGCGGATGATCTGCTCCACCACTCGGCCGCCGGTGCGATCCAGCTCGAAGGGGCCGGGGGTGGCGGAGACGAACAGGGTGCGGGGCCGCATGGTGTCCCATTCCTCGAAGGTGAGGGGCCGGTTGTCCAGGGCCGAAGGCAGGCGGAAGCCGTATTCCACCAGGGTTTCCTTGCGGGCGCGGTCGCCCCGGAACATGCCCCGCACCTGGGGCACGGTGACATGGCTCTCGTCCACCAGCAGCAGGGCATCCTTGGGCAGGTATTCCATCAGGGTCGGGGGCGGCTGGCCGGGGCTGCGGCCACTGAGAAAGCGGCTGTAGTTCTCGATGCCGGTGCAGTAACCCAGCTCCTGCATCATCTCCAGGTCGTAGCGGGTGCGGCTCTCGATCCGCTGGGCCTCCAGCAGGCGGTTCTCCTTCTGAAACGAGGCCACCCGCTCCGCCAGCTCGGCCTTGATCTGCTCCATGGCTCGCAGCACCGTGGTGCGATGGGTGACATAGTGGCTGGCGGGAAACAGCACCAGACTGTCCACGTCCTGAAACGGCCGTCCGGTCAGGGCATCTACCTCCTGCAGCCGCTCGATCTCGTCGCCGAACAGGCCGATGCGCACCGCCCGGTTCTCCTCGTGGGCCGGGAAGATCTCGATGGTGTCGCCCCGCACCCGGAAGGCGCCGCGCTGGAACTCGATGTCGTTGCGCTGGTACTGGATTTCCACCAGCTTGCGGATCAGTTGCCGCTGGTCCAGTTCCTGGCCCACCGCCAGGGGCAGGGCCATGTCCAGGTACTCCTCGGGGCTGCCCAGGCCGTAGATGCAGGACACCGAGGCGACGATGATCACATCCCGCCGGGACAACAGCGCCCGGGTGGCAGCGTGGCGCATGCGATCGATCTGCTCGTTGACGGCGCTGTCCTTCTCGATGAACGTATCGGTACGGGGAACGTAGGCCTCGGGCTGGTAGTAGTCGTAATAAGAGACGAAGTATTCCACGGCGTTGTGGGGAAAGAAGCTTTTCATCTCGCCGTAGAGCTGGCCGGCCAGGGTCTTGTTGTGGGCCAGGATCAGGGCCGGGCGCTGCAGGCGCTGGATCACATGGGCCATGGTGAAGGTCTTGCCGGAGCCGGTGACCCCCAGCAGGACCTGGTCCCGGGCGCCCTGCTCCAGGCCTGCCACCAGACTGTCGATGGCCCGGGGCTGGTCGCCCCGGGGTTCGAAGTCGCTGCTCAGATGAAATTCTGCATCCATTGGTTTTTCAAGAGAAAAAAAGCGAAGAATTGGCTTGTAAGGGGGCCGGGGCCGTGGTATCTTGCCCCGCTTTTTTATATTCCGAGGATGCATCTCCCCATATCATGAATGGAGGCAACCCCATGTCCGTTTTGTCCCGGCGGATCGGCAAAGTGAAGCCGTCCCCCACGTTGGCCGTGACCGCCAAGGCCAAGGAGCTGCGCGATCAGGGCCGCGATGTCATCGGCCTGGGCTCCGGAGAGCCCGACTTCGACACCCCCGAACACATCAAGGAAGCCGCCATCAAGGCCGTGCGGGACGGTTTCACCAAGTATACCCCGGTCCCGGGCACCCCGGAACTGCGGGCGGCGGTGGCCGAGAAATTCAAACGGGACAATGGCCTGGATTATTCCCCCAAACAGGTGGTGGTCACCGTGGGCGGCAAGCAGGCCATCTACAATCTGATCCAGGCCATCATCGATCCGGGCGATGAGGTAATCATTCCCGCCCCCTACTGGGTGTCCTATCCGGACATCGTGCTGCTGGCCGACGGCCAGCCGGTGATCGTGGACACCGCCGAAGCCGACGGCTTCAAGATGACTCCCGCCGCCCTGGAGACGGCCATCACCCCGCGCAGCAAGCTGCTGGTGATCAATTCTCCCTCCAATCCCACCGGCGCTGCCTATACCGAAGCGGAGATCAAGGCCCTGGGCGAGGTGTTGAAGCGTCATCCCCAGGTTTGGGTGATGTCCGATGACATCTACGAAAAGATCGTCTTCGACGGCTTCCGCTTCGTCACCATCGCCCAGGTGGTGCCGGAATTGCGGGAGCGGACCATCACCATCAACGGCGTTTCCAAGGCTTATGCCATGACCGGCTGGCGCATCGGCTATGCCGCGGGACCGAAGTCGGTGATCGAGGCCATGGATACCCTGCAATCCCAGAGTACCTCCAACGCCACCTCCATCGCCCAGGCCGCCGCCCTGGCCGCCCTGCGCGGCGACCAGAACTGTCTGGCGCCCATGATGAAGGCCTTCACCGAACGGCGCAACTATGTAGTGCAGCGCATGAACGCCATGCCGGGCCTGTCCTGTCTGTTGCCCGAGGGATCCTTCTATGCCTATCCCAGCATGGCCGGCCTGATCGGTCGCCGGACCGCCAGCGGCCTGCTGATCGACAATTCCATCACCTTCGGCGAATACCTGTTGGAAGCCCAGAACGTGGCGGTGGTGGCCGGCCTGGCCTTCGGCAAGGATCCCTACTTCCGCATCAGCTTCGCCACCTCCATGCAGAAACTGGAAAAGGCCATGGACCGCATCCAGGCCGCGGCGGAGCAGTTGATGGGAGGGTGAGGAGAAGTTGGTTCCGCTTGCCGGTGGCCCGGCAGTTCCAGTTCCGAACAGCCCCATGGGCCGGGTCGGAGTTGTCGGGCCACCAGGCGGAATGCCAGACAGTGCCGGGAAACAGGGGGATTTTTGGGTTGAAACCCGGACCCGAATGCTGTATATTGATTCCATGCTCCAAAACTCCTTCTCTCATTCGCATCCGCCCGTTCCCCTGGTGGACCTCAAACCCGCCATCGTGCGCTTCAAAGAGCCGTTCATGGAAGCGGTGGAGCGGGTATTGAGTCGTGGGGATTTCATCAAGGGAGAAGAGTTGTCCCTGTTCGAGGCGGAGTTCGCCGCGTTCAGCGGGGTGGCCCACGCCATCGGTTGCGCCAGCGGCACCGATGCTCTGCATCTGGGCCTGCGGGCCCTGGGGGTGCAGCCCGGCGACGAGGTGATCATGCCGGCCATGACCTTCGTGGCCACAGCCTTGGGAATCACCTTGACCGGAGCCCGGCCGGTGCTGGTGGATGTCGATCCCGAAACCGGCCTGATCGATCCGGACGCCGTGCGGCGGGCCATCACCCCACGCACCCGTGCCATCCTGCCGGTGCATCTGTTCGGACAGTGTGCCGCCATGGATGTCCTGGCGGGCATCGCCACCGAACGGGGCCTCTGGTTGGTGGAAGATGCCGCCCAGGCCCACGGCGCACGACACGGTGAGCGGCGGGCTGGATCAATGGGCGTGGTGGGATGCTTCAGCTTCTTCCCCGGCAAGAATCTGGGCGCTTTCGGCGATGGTGGGCTCGTGACCACCAACGATCCGGCTCTGGCCGACCGCATCGCCTTGTTGGGCAACTGGGGATCCCGGCGCAAATACCACCACGAGGAAATGGGCTTCAACAGCCGGCTGGATACCCTGCAGGCGGCTTTCCTGCGCATCAAACTGCGCCATCTGGACGAAGGCAACGCCGCCCGGCGCCGCCATGCCCAGCGTTACGACGAGGCGTTGGGAGACCTGCCCCACATCCGTTTGACCCGTCACGACGCCGGATCCATCTACCATCTGTACGTCATCCGCACGCCCGCCCGGGACGAAGTGCTGGCCCGCCTCCACGCCGAGGGCATTCAGGCCGGGGTGCATTACCCCTTTGCCGTTCACCAACTGCAGGCTTATCGGTGGCTGGGTCATGTCACCGGTGATTTCCCCGTGGCCGAAGATTGGGCACGGCACAGTCTGAGCCTGCCCATCTATCCCGAACTGCCGGAAGATACGGCGCAGCGGGTGGCCAGGCTTCTCTCCACCCATCCGTAATCCCGGAAACAGCCCATGCATCGGATCGCCATCGTCGGCATCGGTTACTGGGGGCCAAACATCGCCCGCTCGATGGCCGCAACGCAGCGCGCCGAGCTGGCTTGGCTGTGCGACCTCGACCCCGATATCCTGCAGGCCCTGGGAGCCCGGTATCCCCAGGCACGCCGAACCACCCGCTACGAGGAAATCCTTGAAGACGCCTCCGTGCGGGGAATGGTCCTGTCCACGCCCACCGCGGCGCATTTTCCGCTGGCGGTGCGGGCCATGGAGGCGGGCAAGGACTGTCTGGTGGAAAAGCCGCTCACGGCCCGTTCCGATCAGGCGCGGCATCTGGTGGAGGTGGCGCAGAAAACCCGGTGCATCCTCATGGTGGGGCATGTCTTCGAATACAACGCCTCCATCCGCCTCCTCAAGGAAATCGTCGATTCCGGCGAGGTGGGGGAGATCCAGTTCCTCCATATGACCCGCACCAATCTGGGACCGGTGCGCACTGACGTCAACGCCCTCTGGGATCTGGCCTCCCACGATGTGGCCATCGCCAATTATCTGCTGGGACGGGAACCCGATACCGTCTCCGCCCGTGGACAGTCGTTCCTCAATCCCGGCATCGAGGACGTGACCTTCGCCAATTTTTCCTATCCGGGAGAGGTCATGGTCCACATCTATTCGAGCTGGCTCAATCCCCGCAAGGTGCGGCAGATCACTGTGGTGGGCAGCCGGAAAATGGTGCTGTGGGATGACCTGGACCTGCAGTCCCCACTGCGGATCTTCGACAAGCGGGTGGCGTTCAAACATCCCAAGGAGCTGGAGGGAACCTTCCTGGAACACAAGACCATGGTGGTGGACGGCGGCATGACCATCCCCACCGTGGCTGGCAACCAACCGCTGTTGGCCGAATGCCATCACTTCCTGGATTGCCTGGACCACGCCGCCGTCCCTCAGTCCGACGGCGTGAGTGGCCTGCGGGTGGTGCTGGCTCTGGAAGCCGCCATGGCCAGTCTGGCCAGCGACAGTCGGATTTGTGCCGTCCCGCGGCCATGAACGTCGAGTCGCCGTCCCGGGACGCACAGGGCGTTCCTGGTGGCCGGGTGAGGGGTCGGGTGAGGGGTGTATAAAGGACGCAAAATCCTTCTGATCGCCCCCGCTTATAATGAAAGCGGCAAAATCGAGGCGGTCGTGGCCCGCACGCCCCGCGAGGTGGTGGATCGGGTGCTGGTGGTGGACGATGGTTCCACGGACGATACCGTTGCCCGGGCGGCCCAGGCCGGGGCCGATACCCTTTCCCTGGGGGCGGTGCTGGGGGTCGGTCACGCCATCCGGCGCGGTTTCCAGGTGGCCCTGGACGATGGGTTCGACATCGTCGTCGTGATCGCCGGCAACAACAAGGACAACCCCGCTGAAATTCCCCGGTTGTTGGATCCCATCTGCGACCAGGGCATGGATTTCGTCATGGGATCCCGTTTTCTGACGGGCGGCGCCTATGGCGGGGACATGCCACTGTATCGCAAGATCGCCACCCGTCTCCATCCCCTGCTGGTCAGCCTGTTCTGTGGTCGCCGGATTACCGAAAGCACCAATGGGTTCCGGGCGATGCGGGTGGACTTGCTGCGGGATCCGCGCCTGCGTCTGGATCAACCTTGGCTGGATCACTACGAGCTGGAAGTCTATCTGCTGATGAAGCTGTTGCGGATGGGCTATCGCACCACCGAGGTTCCAGTCAGCAAGATCTATCCGGCCCGGGCCCTGGGGAACACCAAAATGCGTCCCGGTATCGACTGGTGGCGCATGTTGCGTCCGGTTTTCCTCATTGGTCTCCATTTGCGCCAATGATTTCTTCCATCCTCCACCGGACTCAATCGTTTACCCCACCGGGAAGTCTTGTTGGGAGGTGAATCATGGCGTCCCTGTCCGATGCGACCGTCATGCTGCTCTACATGTTGGCCATCCAGGGCATCTGGCTGGTGCTGCTGGCCTTGTTGCTGGGCTGGGGGGCCTGGATACAGCGTCGGCTGCTGGGGGAGGGGGAAGGACATGGAGGGGATCTGATCGACGGAGTCTGGCTGGGGTTCGGATCCCTGCTGGTATTCCTCCAGGTCTGGCACCTGGGGTGGGCCGTGGATTGGAAACCGCTGGTGCTGTTCGTGGTCGCGGGGGGCTGGGGACTGGCCCGGCAATGGCGCTGGTGGTGGGGAATCATCCGGCGCTGGCGATGGGAACAGTGGAGCGTGGTGCTGGTCCTGATGAGTGCCGGCCTGTGGCTGGCCAATCGGGCCATGGCCGGCATCCTCACCCCCGACGCCGATTTCTACCATCTGCCCACCATCCGCTGGGGGGGGGAGGCGGCCATTGTCCCCGGACTGGCCAATTTGCACCTCGGTTTTGGATTCAATCAATCCTATTTTCTCTACCTGAGTCTGTTGGACGTGGGACCCTGGGTCCACCGGTCCCACAACCTGGGACCGGGGGTGCTGTTGTGGGGACTGGCCTTTCAAATGGCCCGTTCCTGCTTGAATCTGTGGCATCCCCGGCGCGATCATGGTCCGGCGGATCTGTTCGCCCTGCTGTGCCTGCCGCCCCTGGCCTTCAACGCCGCCTACTATGCCAGCAGCCCCTCGCCGGATCTGGTGGCCTTCATCCTGTTGTTCGTGGTGGCCCTGCGGCTGGCCGGGCTCTGGTTCGGAACGGCTCGCTCCACCAGAACCCGGGCCGACGGTTTTGCCGTTCTCTGTCTCTCCGGGGTGGGGGTGACGGCCAAGCTGACCCTGGCCCCCTATGCCTTCATCGCCTGCCTGCTGGCCCTGGGACGGCTGGTCCGAGACGGCGGTGGGCGGCAATGGCGCCTGGTCTTGCTCTCGATCCTGGCGCCAACCCTGGTGGTGATGGTGTGGATGGGCCGCGGGGTGATCCTCAGCGGTTATCCCATCCTGCAGACCGAGCTGTTCAGCGTGGAAGTCCCCTGGAAAATCGCCGATGATCGTGCCTGGTTTGCGCGCAATTGGCCCCTGACTTATGCCCGGGACACCACCGCCTCCGAGAATCCGGAGGCCTCCCGTGCCATCCGCGAAGGCTGGGACTGGTTTCCGACCTGGCTGCGCCGCAACCTGGCCAACGATTACAACCCCTACAACCGGCCCAACTGGCACGCCTTCAACCTGTTCATCGTGGTGCCCCTGGCGGTGACGGTGGCGGTGCTGGCCTTTCGACCCGGGATCTGGCTGGCCGCTCTGAACCGGGACTGGCTGTTCGTGGTGCCGGGACTGGTGGGGGCGCTGGCCTGGTTTTTCCTGATGCCGGCGGTGCGGCTGGGGGGGGGGGGGGGGTGGCGGC
>PEAP01000159.1 GCA_002753665.1 Magnetococcales bacterium DC0425bin3 | reverse complement strand
GGGGGGGGGGGGGGGGGGGGGGTGGGGGGGGGGGGGGGGGCCGCAAGGATGCGATTTCCATGGGTGTCCCACGAACCAAAAAGGGGTTACGCCGTAAGACGTAACCCCCTTGATTTTTGCGGGATAAAATCGGCTGGCGACTTTGTCCCGGGGAGAGTGGAGGAAGGCTTCCCCCATCCATCGTGGAGGAAGGCTTCCCCCATCCATCAAAGTCTGGAGCGGGTGAGGAGAATCGAACTCCCGTCTTAAGCTTGGGAAGCTTAGGCCCTACCATTAGACGACACCCGCGTGCCTGTCATTCTAGGCCATTTTTCCCCCGGGTCAACGTTTGGGGAGCGGTTTGAGGGATGGGGGGGAACGCGGTATGCTGACGATCCGTTGCGATTTTCTGCCCAGGTGGAGAGACGATGCGCCAAGAACCCGCTGCTGCCAAATCCCAATCCCCCACCTTTCCGTTCGGGTGGCTGGACCGGCTGTCCTGGACGGCGCTGATCATCGTCGCCATCCTGCTGGGTGTGGCGCCGATCACCGGACAACCCCACCTGATCGAGAAACTCCTCATGGTGGCGGACGGTACTCTGGTCCGCCTCCTCGACATCTTTGACCTCTTTCTCCACGGTACGCCCCAGATTCTGGTCATCCTCAAGGCTGTCCGCCAAATCAGGGGGGCGGGGCGTTGAACATCGTCCTCATCGGCATGCGGTGTAGTGGCAAGTCCACGATTTCCCGCCGGCTTTCGGTGGCCACCAAGCGTCCGGTCCTGTCCACCGATCTGCTGATTTCCTACGAGAGCGGTGGTCGGTCCATTCCGGCCATCCTGGCCGACCACAATGGGGATTGGCGGCCCTTTCGACGCATGGAGCGGGCGGTGGTGGAAAAGGTGGCGGCCCTGGACGGCATCATCATCGATTGTGGTGGCGGGGTGGTGGTGGAACTGGACGAGCGGGGCGATGAAATTTATGCCAGGGACAAGATGGATCTGCTCAAACGCAATGGCCTGGTGGTCTGGCTGCATGGCGATATTCCCCGTCTGGTCGCCAAGGCCCAAAAAAAATCCGGTCGGCCTTCCCTGGGGGAGCGGATCTCCACCGAGGAGATGATGCATCGTCGGCTGCCTTTCTATCGTCAGGCCGCCGACATGGTGGTGGACATCGAGGGAGAGAACCGCAAGGAGGATAATCTGGTCCGGGAAATCCTGCAGCGGCTGCCCGCGCCGGCAACTCCCTGACGAAAAGCACTGCCTGCTTGACATCGGTGGTCATTGATTTGCAAATAATATCAATATATACAGTATGTTGATGTGTTGGCACGGATATTGTTAAACCTTGAGCGAACACCCGGTGCAGTTTGTCATGGATGTCTTGCCCAAGGGAGTCTGGAAATGTCGATCTTGACCCAATGTAAAGGGGAGGCCGGTCAGGCCATGCTGGCGATGGGAAACCTGTTTCCCGGACGGCGCTCCTATTGGCTCCGGTCATTGCGGGATACCATGGTTTCCCTGGCCTTGAGTCTGATCCTGGTCTGGGGGCTGGCCTATTATTTCATGCCCGATGCGGTTCACTCCCTGACCGGATCCAGCGAGTTCCTGTCATCGCTGCTGGGGGCGCCGCAGACCCGGGTTTCCTTTTTCAACTGAACCCCGGCGGGCTTGAGCGGCTGCTCCGGGACGGATGGCTCCACGGTGCAGGGACGCTGCGTGGGGAATCGGGGTATGCCGGGCACCGGTCGCAGACTGCCAGCATGAAACCGGGTCACGCCGACCCTGGGAGAGAGTCCCTCCCCAGGGTCGCTGTGTTACAGTGGAAGTCGCAACGCGACTTCCATGGGGGGGGAGGGAGGGGCTTCCTCCATCCATCATGGTTTGCAGCTTCAGGGGACAATACCTGGACAAGTGGTCTGGAGAGAGTCCCCGGACCATCCGACGCGCTGACAGATGAAGGGGATGGGGATGTCAGGTGCTGCCGGCGGACGGCCGGCTCACTTTTTCCCGCAGGATCTGGCTGGGCTTGAAGGTGACCACGATGCGGGCGGAGATTTCGACTTCCTCTCCGGTCTTGGGATTGCGGCCCTGACGGGGTCTCTTGTTGCGGGTGGTGAAGTTGCCGAAGCCGGAGATTTTGACGGCCTCGCCCTTTTCCAACTGTTCTCGGATGATCTCGAATACCGATTCGACAATGGCCGCCGATTCTTTTTTGGACAGGCCGATTTTCTGATAGACGGATTCGACGATATCTGCTTTGGTCATCTTGCTTCTCCACATGGCACCCGACAAATCCCTTCCGCCCAAACAGGCCGCCCAGCCGTCTTCCCCTGCGGAAAGCGCCTGATCCTTCCTGGCGTCCGCGACGGCTTTTCTCCATGATGGCGCGCGGGAAAGGGGGACATCCCATTCCAGGAGACGGATTGTAGCGGTTTTGACCACGCTCTGGAAGGCGTCCATCCATATATTTTTACTAAAGAGACCGTCCCATGAGCCGTTCCGAAATCCTTCTGCAACGTGCCTGCCGGGTCATCCCCGGTGGAGTCAACAGTCCGGTTCGCGCCTTCAAGTCGGTGGGGGGCACTCCACCCTTCATCCGTTCGGCCCTGGGGGCCCGGGTGGTGGATGTGGATGGCCGGGAGTATGTGGATTATGTGGGGTCCTGGGGCCCCATGATCGTCGGCCATGCCCATCCCGAGGTGGTGGAGGCGGTCCAAAAGGCGGCCGCCTCTGGCACTTCCTTTGGGGCGCCCACCGAAGCGGAGGTGCTGCTGGCGGAGGGGATCGTCCAACAGGTCCCCGGGGTGGAGATGGTGCGGCTGGTCAATTCCGGCACCGAGGCCACCATGAGCGTCCTGCGTCTGGCCAGGGCGGCCACCGGGCGGGACGCCATTCTCAAATTCGAAGGCTGTTACCATGGCCATGGGGACAGCCTGCTGGTCAAGGCTGGCTCCGGTGCCGCCACCTTTGGGGTTCCGTCATCGCCGGGGGTGCCTGGAGCGCTGGCCCGGGAGACCCTGACCCTGCCCTTCAACGATCTGGCGGCGGCGGAAGCCCTGTTTGCCGACCAACCGGGGCGGATTGCCGCAGTGATCGTGGAACCGGTGGCGGGAAACATGGGCTGCGTGCCCCCCGTGCCCGGGTTCCTGGAAGGTCTGCGGCGGCTGTGCAGTGCCAACGGGGCGCTGTTGATCTTCGACGAAGTGATGACCGGCTTCCGGGTGGCCCTGGGCGGGGCCCAGGCTCTCTACGGCATCACACCGGACTTGACCACCCTGGGCAAGGTGATTGGCGGCGGATTGCCTCTGGGGGCCTATGGGGGCCGGCGGGATCTCATGGAGCAGATCTCTCCCGCTGGTCCGGTCTATCAGGCCGGCACCCTGTCGGGCAACCCCCTGGCCACGGCGGCGGGACTGGCCACCTTGGCCATCATTTCCAGGCCCGGGTTCTTCGACCGTTTGACGGCGGAGACCCGGCGGCTCGGCGAGGGCATCGGCGCTGTCCTGACCCAGGCGGGAATTCCCCATGTGGGGTATCAGGTCGGAGGCATGTTCGGGCTGTTCTTCACCGCCCGGGAGGTGGTCCGGGATTTCGACCAGGCCGCCACCAGTGACCTGCAACGGTTCAACCGGTGGTTCCACGGCATGCTGGAGCGGGGCATCTACCTGGCACCCAGCCAGTACGAGGCCGGCTTTCTGTCCAGCGCCCACCGCCGCGAGGAGATCGACCAGACCCTGGCCGCCGCCCGGGAAGTGGCCATCCTTCTGTAAACCGAGAACGCCGAAGCCGGCTCCCTGGCAGGAGCCGGCTTCGGGCTGGGCCGCGAAAGTCGCGGAGCGACTTTCATCGGTGGAGGGTGGAGGGAGGGGGCATCCCCCATCCATCAAAGTTAGTGGAAGGCCCGCATCTGGTCTTTCTCGAGGTCGGCGATGGCCTGTTCCACCATCTTGTTGGCATCGGTCTTGGTGACGGACTTGCCGATCAGCTTCTCGGCGGCCTCCATGGCCACCTCCACGGCGGAGGATTTGATTTCGTTCATGGCGGTCCGCTTGGCCTGTTCGATTTCTTCCAGGGCGGCGGACTTCCTCTTGGCCAAGTCCTGTTCCAGATCGATTTTGGCGGCTTCGGTCAGGCGGTTGCTCTCGGCCCGGGCCTGGTCCAGGATCCTGGAAGCCTCCTGGCGGGCGGCGGCCAGTTCCTGACGGTATTTGGCCAGGGTGGACTCGGAGTCCTCCCGGGCCTTTTTGGCTTTTTCCAGATCTTCGGCGATCTCTTTGCCCCGGGCGTCAAGGATGTCATTGATGGGTGGAATGACATAGTTCTTGAGCAGATAGAGCAGGACGGCGAAGGAGACCACCGTCCAGAAGATCTGGGAACTGAAGGTGCTGGCATCGAACTGGGGCAGCCCGCCCGACGATTGGGCATGCTCCCCGGCGCTGACAGCGGCTTGTGCGATGGAAATCATGACGGCTCCCGGGTCAACCCCCCTTGCCCATGATGATGAAGGCAAGCACCAGTCCGTAGAGGGCGACGGCTTCCACGAAGGCGGCTCCGATCCAGACATACTTTTGCAGTTGCGATTCCGCACTCGGCTGGCGGGCGAAAGCCTCAATGGCCTTGCCGAACAGGAATCCCAGGCCGACGCCGGAACCGGCGAGGCCAGCGGCGGCCAATCCCATTCCGATAAAAGAGGCGGCAAGACTTTCCATTGGTTCATTTCCTCCTAAAACAGGACCTCGAGAATCCGTGGTTGACTGATGTGCCCCTGGGGGCGTCGCTTAGTGCATGTGCAGTGCGTCGTTGAGGTAGACGCAGGTCAGAATCGTGAAAATATAGGCCTGGATGAAACCGATGAAGATTTCAACCGCCGTGAAGACCACCGAGAAACCGAACGGCAGCCAAGCGCCGAACCAGGGCAGGGTGGCGGTGAAGAAGAACAGCACGGCCAGCACCGTATGGCCCGCGGTCATGTTGGCGAACAGCCGCACCGACAGGGAGACCGGTCGGGCCAGGTAGGAGATGATCTCGATGGGCACCATCAGCGGCAGCAGGGCCACGGGCAGACCGCTGGGGACGAAGAATTTAAGGTAATGGGCTCCGTGTTTGTAGAAGCCCAGCAGGGTGCAGAAGATGAAAATGGCGCCGGCCAGGGTCCCGGTGACCACCAGTTGGGAGGTGGCGGTGAAGGATCCGGGGATCAGCCCCACCAGATTGCAGAACAGGACGAAGAAGAACAGGGTAAAGATCAGGGGGAAGAATCTGGCCCCTTCCGCGCCGACGATTTCCTTGACCACGCCCCGCACGAACAGCAGGCCGCTTTCCGCCAAGCTCTGCATGCGTCCGGGCACCCGCCCTTTGTCCCGCAGGCCGTAGTGGAAGAAGGTCATGACGGCGGCGACGGCGATCCACATCCACACCACCGAGTTGGAGATGGAGATGTCGTAACCGAACAGTTCGAGGGGGACGTACTTGACCACCTGGAAGTGGTGCAACGGGTCCATTTTGGGGGCGGCGCCCGCGGCGTAGGCGGTTTCCGCGGCCATGGCGGTTGCGATCATCTGGATCATGGTGGCGTCAAATCCCCGAAACTGGCGCCGCGGGTCATTGCGGATTGGCGGCGCGATAGATGTTGCGGAAGCCGGCGGCCACCCCGAACAGAAAGAATACCAGGGTCAGCCAGGGGTCGCTTTCCAACCATTCGTCGAGGCCATACCCGATGCCAGTGCCAATGAGCGTGGCGGCCACCATGTCAGTACTCAGGCGCAGGGCCCAGGACATTCCGGATGGTGGTTGCGGGGGTGCCTTGTTATCCATGGTGCTTGGTCGGATCCTTTTGGGACAGACGAATGCTAAAGAAAAATGGTCGCCGGTGTCAATCGGGCCTGTCACTTTTTTGAATCCAGGCCCAGATCCTGGATTTTTTTGCGCAGGGTATTGCGGTTGATGCCGAGGATCTGGGCCGCTCGGATGCGGTTGCCCCGGGTCTCCTGCAGCACCCGCAGGATCAGGGGTTCTTCCACCTGTTTCAGGATGAGTTCGTGGAGGGCAGTGGGTTGGATGCCGTCCAGGGCGGCGAAATAACGGTCCAATTCCTCGAGTACCGCCCGCTTCAGGGGCAGGGGGCCGGTCTGGGGCGCAGGGGGAAGGGAGGCGGAGGGGGGCGCGCTCTGCCCTGCC